>BOAU01000005.1 GCA_026002025.1 Spirochaetia bacterium
CTTTGACTACTTCCCAAGGCGCCGTTATGCCTAATATGGCCTGATAAAAATCCTCTATTTTTTCTGGTTGGTTCATGCCTCATTATACTACTTTTTGGGGTTTTCCACTATATTCCCGGATGCCCCATTAATGGCTACATTTATTCGCTGTAACAACGTCAATGAAGGGCTTGAACCATTTAATCCCGCACCAAGAATTATTAAATAATGTGCGTCATTACTATTTTCATTTTGAGCATTATTAATAACAAGTCCTTCTATTGTTAGAAATGATAATAAAAATAATGCCATAATAGTTACAAAAAATAATTTAACAATTTTTGGTAGTTTTTTATATAGCTCCACTATTTTAATCTTAAATTTATAAAATGCAATAAAAAAAGAACCTATAAAAACCCATATAAGATTATATACGTTCAAATATCCTATAAAAGAAGTTATCATAAAAAAATACAATAAACTTAGTATGCCCATAATGAGCATAATTTTTCTATAGATAATATATAATAATGTTTTAAAAAATACCTTCATCCTTATAATCATATCTATTTATTCTTTTTTTTCAATAGTGCTTTACAATATTTTCAAATAAAATTTAGAAAAAATGGCGTATAATGCTATATGTACGAAACCCCGGCGGCCTCTGGGACAACACCGTTTTTTGGGATAATATCTATTCCAGGGGGCATTGCCCCGTGCGGGGGAATCATGAAAATATGTTTGGTGCGCCACGGCGAGACTGACTGGAATAAACAGGGAAGACTGCAGGGGAGGGAGGATATACCCCTCAACGCCGATGGGGTGAAACAGGTTGAGGCAAGCGCAGTATATCTGCGGCAGTTTAAATGGGACGCCCTGGTAAGCAGCCCCCTTTCCCGGGCAAAAAAATCAACGGAGATTATCGCCGCAGGGGTCGGCATTGCTGCAATTTACGAAGATGCGGGTTTTGTGGAAAGGGATATGGGGGAAGTATCCGGCCTGACCATGGAGGAGCGCAGGGCAAAATACCCCGATGGGAAATTCAATGGCATGGAGGATTTGGAACAGCTCCGGGACAGGTCATTCGGGGCGCTCAAAAAATACGCTGATCTTTTTTCCGGCCGGGATTTTATCATCGTCTCCCACGGGGCGGCAATCAACGCCATGCTGGGGGTAATATCAAACAATGAAATAGGCACGGGGAAAACACCCCTGAGGAACGCCTGCATCAATATGCTTGAATATGAAAATAATAATTTTACAATACTGTTCTACGATAAATTGGCAGAAGAATTATAAAATGGGGGCCGATGCGGCGCCGGATGCCTCGGATACGGCCCGTTTAATCGGTAAAATACGGGTGGCGGACCTTATCAGCAAAGTGTATCCTCTAAAGGATGTCGCCGAGGCGACTGAGGCGGCCCTTTCCGGTTCAACCTATAGGGTGCTTTTAAAACTGGAGGAATAGCTCTTGTTATTGGTGATTGATATTGGGACATCGACCTTTAAGGCCGCTTTGGTTAACTACGATGGAACCTGGGACAAAACCGCGGCCATCCCCATGACCATGGGGAAAAGTGACGGGCTCCGCCATGAAGCAAACCCCGGCCAGTGGCTGCGGGCCTTTGGGGATGCCCTGTCCCGGCTCGGTTCCCTGGCAAGGGTGGAGGCCCTGGTTATCAGCGGGAACGGCCCGACCCTGGCGCCGGTTACCGGGGAACCCGGCCTGGCCAAGGGGGAACTGGTCCTCCCGGCGGATATTGCCCGGCTCTGGCTGGACCGGCGGGCGGAGGAGGAAGCCAAGGCCGTATCCGCCGTGGCGGGGGCCTATGTGGACCCGAGCTTTTTTCTCCCCAAGGCGCTGGCGGTAAAAAACCAGGAACCGGCCCTCTATGGCCGGACCCGGCTTTTCCTCTCCACCGCCGAATATCTGGCCTACGCCCTCACCGGGGAGGCCCGGTCGGTGTTTCCCTCTGCGGGCTTCGAGCGCTGGTATTGGGATGACGCGGTACTGGGCACTCTGGGATTGGACAAGGGAAAATTTCCCCCCTTTATCTTCCCCGGGGAATGTATCGGGACCGTCTCCGTTGCTGTGGCGGCCCGGTTCGGGTTTTCGCCCAAGGTTAAGGTAATTGCCGGGGGGCCCGACTTTTTCGTGTCGATCCTCGGTACGGGAACGGTGAGTCCCGGACAGGCCTGTGATCGCTCGGGCACATCCGAGGGGATCAATGTATGTACCCAGGAGCGGATCAGCGATCCCCGGCTGATGAGTTACGGGCATCCGGTTAAGCCCTTCTGGAACCTTTCGGGGATCATCTCCACCTCGGGCAAGGCGATTGGCTGGGGCCGGGAAATCCTGGGTGTCGCCGACAAGCCCCACGCCGCCTTTTATGAGCTTGCCGCCGCGGCTCCGGCCGGGTCCGGGGGGGTGGTGTTTCTGCCCTACCTCGCGGGGGAGCGGGCGCCCATCTGGGACCCAAAGATCAGGGGGGTGTTTTCCGGGCTGAACCTCTCCACCGGGCAGGAAGCCCTGGCCCGTTCCATCGCCGAAGGGGTCTGCTTTGCCATCCGGGATGTGATCACCGTAATGGAAGAAGTCAAGGCTCCGGTAAAAGAGCTGCGGGTCACCGGGGGGCCCGCCGAGAGTGAATTTCTTAACCAGCTCAAGGCTGATGTTTCGGGCAGGCCGGTCCTGCTCGCCCGCAGGGACGCGGAACTGCTGGGGCTCGCGGTGCTCGGCGCGGTTGCCCAGGGAAAGTACGGCTCCGCAGGGGAAGCCGCCGGGGCGCTGGTACGAATCGAAAGGGTTTTTACCCCCGACAGGGGCAAAAAACAGGGTTATGATACTATATTTGAGGTATACCGCGGGCTCTACCGGGCCCTTAAATCGGAATAAAAGAAAGTAAGGCTTCACGGGAGATTGACGCCTACCACCGGCTGGGAATTCCGGTTATGATAGAGGCCATGGCCAAGGAAGAATAAAATTCCGGGTTAAAAAAAATTTTGGATGAACATCCAACGGAGTTTCAAGGAACATCCAACGAAGTTTCAAGGAGAGAAAATGAAAAAGAGACAAAAAAGCAGCGCGGCGGCAGTAGTGATCGCGGCACTGTTAGTATTTCTGCTTGCGGCGCCGGTATTTGCCGGCGGTTCAAAAGAAAAGACAGCCGGCCAGGATCAGTCCCTTTCGGTGCTGGTCTACATCACCGGAGTGGTCGCGGGGAGCCCTCCCTATGAACTGCTGGCATCGGGCGCGGAGGAATTCGCGGCCGGACACAGTAACGTTACGGTGAAGGTCTATGAAGCGGGGTTCAACCAGGCGGAATGGGAAGAACAGCTTACTTCTCTGGTGGCTTCCGGGGAATACGACCTGGTGCTGGGTTCCAATCCCTCACTGCCTGAAATCTGCGAAAAGGTGGGGGCCAAATTTCCCAGGCAGAAATTCATCATCACCGATGCCGAGCTTTCCGGGAACCCGCAGATCAGTACTTACCTGTACAATCAGTACGAACAGTCCCTCTACCTGGGCTATCTCGCGGGACTCATCACCACCAGCAATATGGATCACGCCAACGCCGCCAAACAGATTGGCTTTATCGCGGCCCAGGAATATCCCCTGCTCAATAAACACATACTCCCCGGTTTCCTGGACGGGGCGCGGCTCGTGGACCCGGCAATCTCCATTGACTTCCGGGTGGTGGGCAACTGGTTCGACGCCAACAAGGCGGCGGATCTGTCGGCAAGCATGATCAGCTCCGGGGTGGATGTATTCGCTTCCATCGCCGGCGGCGCCGCTCAGGGGATGATCAAAACCGCCCAGGAGCAGGGCGCCTATGTGGTGTTCCATAACACCAATGAATATGCAGCGGCGCCGGGGGTTATCGTGGGCTGCGGTTTGATGGAACAGAAAAAACTGGTGGAAGAAATTCTCACCGCTGTTCTTGCCGGGAAAATCCAGTACGGAACATCCAAAACCGTGGGGGCCGTTGAGGGCTACCTCAGCTTTATCGCCGATGATCCCGGATACACCAATTACCTGCCCCAGGACATCCGGACGAAGTTCAACGCCTTTTTCGCCGATGTCAAAGCGGGACGGATCAAATATACGCTTCCCCCTCTCTGATAGTAATACTGTTTTCCGGTGGCGGGGGGATCAATGGGCTCTGTGATTGAAATGCAGGATATCACCAAAATATATCCTGAGGATAACTTTATGGCCAACCATAGGGTATCCTTCGATCTCCGGGAAGGGGAGATTCTCTGTCTTGCCGGGGAAAACGGCGCGGGAAAAACAACCCTGATGAAGATCCTCTACGGCCTCACCCCGCCGACAAAAGGGAAAATAACAGTCAAAGGCAAACCGGTAAGCATCAGTTCCCCGCTCCACGCGAACCGGCTGGGGATCGGCATGGTCCATCAGCATTTCATGCTTTTCCCCGAATTTACCGTGGCGGAAAATGTGGTCATGGGAATTGAGCCGCTAAAGAAGGGTTTTTTCTTCGACACAAAAAAAGCCAACGAGCGGGTTGCCGAAGTTATTCGGCGGCATTGCTTTTCCATTGAGCCGGATAGGCCGGTACACAGTCTTACTGTGGGGCAGATGCAGCAGGTGGAGATCGTCAAGATGCTCTACCGGGAAGTGGATATTTTTATTCTGGACGAGCCCACCTCGGTGCTGACGGATCAGGAAATCGCCGCCCTTTTCGATACGCTCAGGGCCCTTGCGGCGTCAGGCAAATCCCTGATCCTCATTACCCACAAGCTCAATGAAATAAAACTCATATCCCACCGGGTGGCGGTGATGCGCAAGGGTGAGATGGTCGGCATCCGGGACACAAAAGATATTGATGAATTTGAAATTTCCCGGCTCATGGTCGGCAAGGGGGTGGACCTTCAGGTTGACCGGAGCCGGCGGAAACCGGCGGGAAATAAACCGGTGATCACCTTTGACCAGGTGACGGTAAAGCGCCGGGGGCAGGAACGGCCCAAGCTGAATAAGATATCCTTTACCGCAAACGCCGGGGAAATTCTCGGATTCGCCGGAGTCGGGGGTAACGGTCTCGGCACCCTGGAGGCGGTTCTTGGGGGTTTCCTGCCTATTACTTCGGGGAAGATACATTACCACGATGAGGACATCACCCGGCTGCACACCGCACAGCTGCGCCGGAAGGGGCTTGCCTATGTCCCGGCGGACCGGCTTGCCTTTGGCTGTGCCGCCGGGGCCAGCGTCCTGGAAAATATGATCATTAACCGCCGCTCGGAATTTTTTCACCGGGGCTTTCAGGATCGAGGAGCCATATCCCGGTTCACCGCAAATCTTTTTAATCGCTACGCCATCGCGGGGAACGAGGAATTACCCATAGGGTCCCTGTCCGGGGGAAATATCCAGAAGGTCATCCTTGCGCGGGAAATCGATCAGTACCGGGATTACATCATTTTTTCAGAACCCACCTGGGGCCTGGATATTTCCGCTAGCCGTTATGTATACGAACAGATGGCGGCCCTCCGGGAGCAGGGCGCCGCAGTACTTCTGCTTTCATCAAATCTGGACGAAATCCTGGCAAACGCCGACCGCATTCTGGTTTTCTACCGGGGAATCATCGCAGCGGAAATTCGGGACCCGGTGCACGGTATTGATGGCGCAGCCGACGCCGACATAAAAGAAAAAATCGGCGCATATATGATGGGGCTTAAAAATCAGCATGTCCGGGAGGATGTCCATGGATAAAAACAGTAATACTGTCGGCAGCCCAAGGCGGACCCTCGCCCGCTGCACCGCGGCCTCAGGCGGCATGGCGCTGATCCTCCTCATATCACTGGCGGTGATGGTGGTTCTGGCCTTCCTCCTGAGCAAAGATCCCGGCAGAACCCTGCGGTTTTTTTTCCTGGGCCCGATACAGAATACCTACTACTTCGGCAACATGATAAACAGCGCCATACCCCTTATGTTCGGCGGCCTGGGCATATCCATCGCCATGCAGTCCGGGAACTTTAACCTGGGGGGTGAAGGGCAGATCTATGCCGGGGCCTTTGTCACCACCATCGCGGCCATTGCGCTAGCCCCCCTGGGAATTTTCGGCGCAGTCATCGCCATTGCGGCGGGCGCCCTCTTTGCGGGGCTCATCGCGGGCCTTTCGGCATTCCTCAAGGTAAAATGGAACACCAATGAACTGATAACCACCTTTCTCGTTTCAAACGTACTGATACTGCTCACCAATTATTTTATTACCGGCCCCTTCCTGGACCCGGACACCAACCTGCAATCCACCCGCAAGATCGCCGCATCCTTTAGGCTGCCCCTGATACTCCCCCCGTCAAACCTGAGCGCCGCATTGTTCTTTGCGATCATCGCGGTAGTATTGGTGCACCTCTTTCTTTACCGGACCAGGGCGGGCTACGAGATCCGCATCTGCGGGCTCAACAGCCGCTTTGCAAAATACGGGGGCATTAACACGGGCTGGAGCATGATCCTCCCCCTGTTTCTGTCCGGGGCCCTCTACGGCATCGCCGGCGGCATGACGATCTACGGGACCTATTATTCAACCATGAAAGAGTTTTCCTCCGGTATGGGATGGAACGGCCTCGCGGTTGCCCTTATCGCGCAGTCAAAACCCAAAGCGATAATCCCCGCGGCAATATTCTTTGCATGGATCGGGTCCGGGGCGCGGATGGCAATGCAGTTCTCCGATGTAACCTTTGAGATCGCCTCCATTGTTCAGTCGGTGGTATTTTTCCTGGTTACCAGTATTATCCTCCGGGACCTCTTTAAACGGAAAGGAGCACTTTGATGGATCATCCGATTCCCATTCTCCACAGCGCCGTTACCATTATGACCCCCCTGCTCCTGGCCGCAATGGGCGGCCTCTTTACCGAATTGTCGGGGATGCTCAACATCGCCCTGGAAGGGCTGCTCCTTATCGGCGCGTTTACCGCCATCGTATGCGCCCATTTTTCCGGGAGCATCCTGGCAGGTGTTTTGGCGGCGATCCTTGCTTCCATGATCCTTGCCGCGATCCTCGCATCGGTCACCCTGCGGCTCAAGTCGAATGTTTTTATCACCGGCCTTGCGGTCAACCTTTTTGCCGCCGGGGTGACAGTAGTACTGTCATTCCGTTTATTTGCAACCCGCGGTGTGGTGCGCTTCGGCGATGCGGCCCGGCTGAAAGTTTTTACCATCCCGGTCATCGATAGAATCCCTGTTCTCGGCGATATATTTTCCGGCCATACCTTCTACGTCTACCTCAGCTGGCTTCTGCTGGCATGCGCCTGGCTTACCCTTTACCGCACTCCCTTTGGCTACCGTCTCAGGGCCAGCGCACACCACTCCGGGGCGCTGATTTCCCTGGGGCTTAAACCGGACAGCTACCGGTTCATCGCCTTTCTCATCTCCGGTTTTGCCTGCGGCATCGGCGGCTCCTTCCTCACCCTCAACCTGCGGGCCTTTGTCCCCAATATCTCCTCCGGTAAAGGCTGGATAGCCCTGGTGGTCATCTTTCTGGGCAACCGCAGTCCCTTTGGGCTGTTCATCGCGGCCCTTGTCTTCGGCCTCGCGGAAGCCTTTTCCAACTATGCCCAGGGCGCCCTCAATGTCCCCGCGGACTTCATCCTCGCCATACCCTACATCTTTACCTTATTAATGATGATTGGAATGTCCATTTATACCAAGCGGAAGAACCGGGTCATAGGGGGTTTGTAATTTTTTTTACTGCGATGTAGAGCTTGCCGTCTTCCGTAAAGGCTTCCGGAATGATTTATTTCGCCAGCATTTGGTAAGAGGAAAAGGTATAATCCTCCGGGACATTTTCCTTAAAATAGACTTCGATGGGCATTTCTATCTTCGGTTCAACCGCCTGCCCCAGGACAACATGCCGGTAGAGGCTGAGCAGGGCCAGGCGGCCCTGGCCCTGAGGCCGCTGGGTGATTACCGCGTCGATCCGGCCTTCCTTGAGGAGCCGGTGGTTATCGGGAACCATGTCATAACCGATAATGTAGAAATTTCCCTGTTTTCTCCTGCTTTGCGCCGCTTCGGCGGCCTCCCTGACATCGGCGTAGGATACGAAAATACCCTGGAGGTTCCGCTGTTTCCGCAGAAAGTGCTCGACATCCCCGGCTTTTAGCATCATCCCTTCCCGGTCCTCCGGGCAGTCTTTTACCAGGCCCCTAAACCCCTGTTCTTCCGCATACCGGAGAAACCCTGCCCGGCGGCCCCTAATGTTCTGATTCAGGGGGGCCCATTGTATTGCCACCGGCCCGGTGATCCTGCCGGCAAAAAGATGGAGAAGCTTGCCGGCAAAATAACCGCTTCTAAAGGGATCCTGGTTTATGGTACAAAGGGGCCTGGTTCCGCTCAGATCCGCGTCAAAAAAAACATAGGGAATTCCCTTTTTGTCCAGTTCTTCCGTAAAAGGCCGGTCCACCTCAGGCCAGATTGGGGGCAAAATAAGGCCGTCCGGAGCATCCTTCAAAATTTTCCGCGTTGCTTTCTTAAAGGCGGCGGTATCAAAATGGTCATATTCGATTATTTCAGTCTTAACCCCCATGGAAACAACCTCTGTATCTTCCAGATGAATGCCACGAATGGCCAAATCCCAATAACCCGAATCCTGGTCACGGCGGGGAACCAGGGCGCAGAAACGGTAAGCCCGGTTCCTCTGAAGCTGCCGGGCGATAGGATTGGGGGTATATTTATATTTTTCAATAACGGCCTCAATCTTTTTCGCCGTTTCAGGAGAAACCCGGCCCCGGCAGTGAAGGACGCGGTCCACCGTGCCGATGGAGACGCCGCTAAGCGCAGCTATTTCTGTGATGGTCATGCCCTTCTTTACCTCCCCTTCAATCTACCAAAAAAACCGGTGATTGTCATACCCAGCAAAAAAGAACAGTTTTTTATCAAAAAAAGCTTGACATAAAAAAATTTGGTTCCTATAATGTTAACGTACACGCATGTGTACGTTAACGCATATGCCGGGATTAAAGGGGAAAGAAAAAATGAAAAAGAGAACTATTTTCCTATTTGGCTGCTTGCTCTTGGCGGGCAGCATCATCGGTTTTTCGTCATGTCAAAAGAAAGATTCCGGGACGGGCAAAGATAGCCTCATAACTCTGGATGTCTATTCCCAGGCGGCGAACTTTTCAGGCATACAGCCGGGCTGGTATGGCGAACTGGTTAAGCAGAAATTTAACATCGCCCTCAATATTATCGCGCCCCAGGCGGGGGGCGGGGATGCCCTGTACCAGACCAGAGCGGCGGCGGGAAATCTGGGCGACATTGTGCTGTTGAATAATCCTGATTTCCGGGACAGCGTAAAGGCGGGGCTGATTAAGGACATTTCCGCCGAGATCAGTAAATATACCAATGTTTCAGCGTATATGACCCAGATAAACGCGTTCAACAGCGGACTGGAAGGGGCGAAGACCGGGCAGATTTTCGGTATTCCCACGCAGATGACCAATACGTCACCGACCACTTATACCAATCTTCTCGTATATTCAAGCCCGAAAACCTATTGGGATTATTTTGCCGAAGTGGGCGCTCCGCAAATGAAGAATCTGGATGATCTTTTGAATGTGATGGCGCAGATTCAAAAAAATCATCCGGTAAATAAAGACGGCGATCCGGCCTATGCGGTTTCGCTGTGGAAGGATTGGGACGGCACCAGTATTGAGAATGTCAACCAGCCCCTCAAATGGTATGGCGCGGAAGTGGGAAATGACAACGGCGCGTCGGTGCTTATTGATTACAAGGGCGGTATCACGCCCCTCACCGATGACAATGCCCAATATCTTAAGCTTCTCAAATTCTTTTTCAAGGCCAACCAGATGGGGCTCGTTGATCCTGATTCGGGCACCCAGCCCTGGGACAATATCGTGACCAAGATCAGCACCAAGCGTGTGTATCTTTTATGGTATAGTTGGCAAAACGGATTTTGGAACAGTACCGCCCATGGTGAAAGCCGCGAAAACCTCATGCCCATCAGTGTTGATGATATGGTTATTTTCCAAAATGGTGATACCTACTTCGGCAGTGAACGGACATGGGGCATAGGCTCCAAAGTGTCGGGTGAAAAACTTGATAGGGTTCTTTCGTTCATTGACTGGTTGGCAAGTCCCGAGGGTATTGAATATATGCATTGGGGGATTCCGGGCTTTAACTACGAAGAACGTGCGGACGGAACCCATGAGCGAACCCCCATCGGTGAAGTGGTGTTCAGCGAGAATCCGCCTGTTCCTGAAAGTTTCGGTCTCGGCACCGGCGGTTGGAATGACGGCAATCAGAAGATCAACCAATGGCTTATTTCCGATGCCAGCACCAATCCAAAAACAGGCACTCCTTATATGGTGGATCTCTGGCCGGCTGAAATTGAAAAGGCGAAAACCGCTACCTCCAGGGAATGGGCGGCGCGTTACGGCGCGGAAGATCAGGTGGCGTATCTTCAGAAAAACAATATGCTCGGCATTGTTCCCAGCGTAAATGTTGCGCTGCCCAACGACAGCACCGACATGAAACTTGTCCGCAGCCAGTGCGGTGATATTGTCAAAGACACGTCATGGAAGATGATCTTTGCCAGAAACGAAGCTGAGTTCAACAGGCTCTGGGCCGATATGAAAACCCAGCTTGACGGATTCGGCTGGGCAAAACTCGTGGAATATGACACACAGAAGTGCCGTCTCATTGTTGACGCCAGGGCGAAGGCGCTCTCAGACGCCCGGTAATTTCAGAGATGAAAGGCAGTAGGAGACGGATATGAAAATGACCAACGCCAAAAAACGCGGTATAAGGGAATTTCTTTACATACTGCCTTTCATCATCATTGTCGCGATTTTTGCCTATTATCCCCTGTATGGGTGGATGTATGCCTTTTTCGATTACCGGCCGCCGCTTCCGCTTTCCCTTGATTCCTTTGTCGGACTCAAATGGTTCAAGTCCCTTGTGGAGAACCGGACAAAGATTGCGCAAATTCTTTCCATCATGCGGAACACCTTCGCCATGAGCGGTATCACCGTTGGCACATCGTGGCTGCCCCTGCTTTTTGCCGTGTTCCTGAGTGAAATAAAATGGAAGCCCTTCCGTAATATTATTCAAACAGTCACCACATTGCCGAATTTCATAAGCTGGGTTTTGGTGTATGCTGTTGCCTACAGCATGATGAACAGTACCGGGCTTTTCAACGGAATTATGATGAAGCTGGGTCTTATAAA
This sequence comes from Spirochaetia bacterium, assembly GCA_026002025.1. The sequence continues at coordinate 11,179 of BOAU01000005.1, forward strand.
TGAGCCGATACTTTTCCTGCGTTCATCGGAACACGTCTGGCTTACCCAATGGTTATGGCTTACATGGAAAAATCTCGGCTGGGCGGCAATCATGTACATAGCTGCTATTTCCGGCATCGAAGCCGAGATGTATGAAGCCGCAAAAGTTGACGGGGCGTCGCGGATGCAGACAATTCTCCACATAACAATTCCGAGCCTGCTCCCGACCTATTTTGTGTTACTGCTTCTGGCAATCTCGAATTTTCTTTCAAACGGCATGGAACAGTATTTTGTTTTCCAAAACGCCTTTAACCGCGAATATATACAGGTACTTGATCTCTATGTGTACAACCTGGCCATGGGCTCAGGGGCATATTCAGTTTCGACGGCCTTGAGTATTTTGAAAACCGTCATAAGCGTGGCATTACTCTTCGGCGCGAACGGTTTGTCGAAGTGGTTCCGGGGGGAGAGTATCGTATGATTAACAAAATCAGAGAGGATTCAAGTTTTGGCGACAGGACCATGAGCGTCATTAACTACACCATCTTTTTTCTTTTTGCCCTGGCCTGCATATACCCTTTCTACTACATTTTCATTAACACCATAAGCGGTAACAAGCTTTCGGAACGCGGTGTGGTGATGTTTTACCCCATGGACATACATCTGCAGAATTATATCGACGCTTTCAAAATGCCGGGTCTCTCTGACGCCGCCCTTATTTCTATCGCCCGGACAGTTATCGGAACCACGCTGACGGTTCTTTTTGCGGCATTTCTCGGCTTCATGTGCACCAGGGAGCATCTGTGGAAACGCAGGTTTTGGTATAGGTTTATCATCATCACCATGTATTTTAATGCGGGGGTAATTCCCTGGTATCTTACCATGAAAAATCTGCACCTGACCAATAATTTCTGGGGCTATATTTTTCCTGCTATGGTGTCACCCTTTTTCATCATTCTGACCAAGACTTATATCGAATCAACGCCAAAGTCGCTGCAGGAATCAGCGGAAATGGACGGCGCAGGGATTTTGACGGTGTTTTTCAAAATCATTCTGCCTGTCAGTAAACCGATACTTGCCACCATCGCTATTTTTGCCGCCGTAAACCAGTGGAACGCCTTTCAGGATACCCTGCTTCTGGTAACGGACCGCAAACTGTACACCCTGCAGTTTGTGCTATACCAATATCTCAATCAGGCAAGCTCCCTTGCAAGTATTATGAACAGTTCAAGCGGCGTGTCGGAATCAATCCTCGCAAACATTCAAACAATGACTTCGGTGCGTATGACCGTAACGATTATTGTTGTTGCACCGGTTTTGCTGGTTTATCCCATATTCCAGCGTTTTTTTGTAAAGGGTATAATGATAGGCGCAGTTAAAGGTTGAGAATCGGAGCTTAAGGACATTACCCTCAACGGCCAGTTCTGTATGTCCGCCGGTATACGCCGGGCTGTTACATTCCGCTTTTTTCATCGCCGTACTCCGGCGTATCCTCTGCGGCAAAGGCTTCCTCCGCCAGCGATTCTGTTTTCGCAGCCCGCCGAAAATCGCCGCTTCGCCGCGCCGTACCTGCCGTTGGGTTCAACCGTTTCTTCGCTTCGGCCTGATCCTCCAGGGCCAGCTTTGCCGCCGCCCGGACGGCCCGCGCGGCCCCTTCGCTTATGCGGCACTTTTCCGCCAGTTCATCCGGGGATGCGGCGGCGATATTGTTGATATTTTCGTAGGCCTTCATAATTGCCGCCGCCCGCTTGGGACCGATCCCTTCCACCGATTCCAAAACCGGGAAAAAAAGATCCCCGGAGCGCAGCCGCTGGTTAAGGCCCGTGGCAAAGCGGTGGGTCTCGTCCCGGACGAACTGTAAAACTTTCAATCCCTCGGATCGTTTCGAGAGCCGTACCGGTTCAGCGGCATGGGGAAGCCAGAGTTCCTCGTCCCGTTTGGCAAGCCCCGCGACATCGCTGTCCATATCCAATTCGTCCATCACCCCTTTGGCGGCGTTCACCTGGCCGATGCCGCCATCGATGAGCACCAGATCGGGAAGTTCCTTCCCCTCGCGGATAAGCCGCGAGTAACGGCGGTGGACCGCTTCCCGCATGGCGGCAAAGTCGTCCACGATTCCCACCACGGTGCGGAGTTTGAAGTAACGGTAATTCTTCCGATCCGGTATGCCGTTTTTAAAAGAGATGAGTGAGGCCACCGGATGCTTCCCGTCAAGCTGGGCGATGTCGAAGCCTTCGATCCGCTCGGGCCGCCGGCTCAGGGACAGGGCCTGCACCAGTTCGTCCAGGGCCGGACCCGCGCCCCGTTCCTTGAGCCGCTTGCGCAGATCTTCTAACGCGTTCTGGCGGGCCATTGCCAGCACCGCCGTGTGGTGCCGTTCCGCGGGCACGGAAATCTCCGGTTCAAAACCAAACTGTTCCTTAAACCACTGTGACAGTGAGCGGATATCATGTCCTTCTTCAATTACCAACTCCTCCACGCTCTCGTGGGGGATGGCCTCGGCAACAGGTTCCGCCGGAAGTTCATTATTTACTACCGATTCTTTCTGTGGCTGGGTAATGAAAATAAAAGCCGGGGGCGGCCTGCTTGGGTTGTAATATGAAGCAACGAAGGTTTCCAGGGATTCAAATTCGTCTGCCGCGGAACGGGTACGGAAAAGTTCGCGGCCGGTCATTTTGCCGCCCCGCATGGAGAAGACCGTGAAGGTGGTAAAGACCCCCTCGGTGGCCCAGGCGATGTAGTCCCGGCCTTCGGGGTCGAAGTCCACCACGGAGCTGTCGCCCCCGGCAAGGTCCTCGATGGCGCGGATGGCGTTCCGCAGCTGGGCGGCCCGCTCAAAATGCAGTTCCTTCGCGGCTTTGTGCATTTGCTCGGTCAGATCAAGGATCAGGGATTCCGCGGCCCCCGCTGCGCCGTCCCCGGCGGAACCCGCCAAAAGCTGTTCCACCCGGCGGACATGGCTTGCATATTCTTCGGCGCTGATCTTGGCGCAGCAGGGGGCCATGCAGCGGTCGATGTGGTAGTACATGCAGGGGCTTTCACGCTTCCTGAGGATTTGGCATTTCCGCAGGGGGAAGAGTTTTTCGATGAGTTCAAGCATGGTGTCCACGGCCTGTATATTGGGAAAGGGGCCGAAGTAAAGGCTTTTGTCTTCGATGATGTGCCGGGTCCGGAAAATTCGGGGGAATTCCTCGGCGGTGATGCGGATCACCGGGTAGGTTTTGCCGTCCTTTAAGTTGATGTTGTACTTGGGGGAATGCTGTTTGATCAGGGTGTTTTCCAGCAGCAGGGCCTCGTATTCGCTCGCAACGATGATGGTCTCGATGCTGCGGCCATGCCGGATCAATGTGCTGGTTTTGACATCCTTGGCGCCGGAAAAATAGGAACTCAGTCGGTTCCGCAAAACGCGGGCCTTGCCCACATAGATGATCCGGTTTTCATCGTCCCGCCAGATATAAACACCGGGCTTTTGGGGCGCGTCGTGGGCCGTTGCCTTGAGTTTCGTAAAATTATCGGAAAATTCATTTTTATTTTCTATATTCATAGTTAATTATGCCGATATTGAATCAAGGATTTGTTTGAAAAAATTATGAAAAAAATAACCCTTGCCATAGCAGTATGTTATCTCCTTTTTGGGATTTCCGGTAGTCTCTTTGGTATCGGGGAAAAGACCTTCTCAATTGGAGGTACTGCGGCCTGGCGGATGGCGGAAAGCCGTTCCGGGATAATCGAGATGAGCAACCTGCGGCCCCATCCGGTGCTGGCCCTTGCCGGCGGCGGCAATGCTCCTGCTCCGCAAGGGGGCGCCGCCCTGGATTTGGCCCTTTCCTTTGACGAGGGCCGTCCGGATCTCTTTGCCGACCGAATCGGCCATTACCGGGTTATTGGTACCGCGGGACTTGCGGCTGCGGATTTACGCTGGGCCCGTGCCGGGAACGGGGCGGCCCTTTTTGCCGCCGCCGCTGCGCCCATCGGGGCCGGGTCTTTCGGTTTTTTGGCTTCAGCGGGAACCGGGGCCAACGGCGGTCCCAGCGGCCCACTGGTCTTGGCCCCCCGTAACAACGAGGCCCTCTTTGCCGAAGGCCGGCATATCCGGGACTTCTCAATAGAATTCTGGCTCTATCCCCTGAACATGGAAAACGGGGAACAGATGCTTTCCTGGATTTCATACCGGCCCGTACCGGGCGGCAAGGAATACATCTTCCAGCGGATACAGTGCGCGGCATTTAAAAACAGGCTCCAATGGAACTTTCAGGATTTCTTTTCCGCCCCGAGCGGTGAAAAAGACATCAGCCTTACCCTGAACGGGAATAGCCCGGTGGTCCCCAAAACCTGGAGCCATCACCTGATCCGCTTTGATTCCGATACGGGCCTTTTGGAATACCTTCTGAACGGCAAAACCGAAACCATCGCCTATGCCAGTTCCTCAGGCCGCGAGGGCGGGGAAGTCTACACCCCCATTATTGGGGAAGGGGGCAACTTCGTACTGGGGAGCCGCTTTTCGGGGCTCATGGATGAATTCAGGATACAGGGCGGCTTTTACGAGCCGGGAATACAGAAGTACGCCCCACGGGGCGGGCGCATGGAAACCCGCGCCATTGATCTGGGGGAAGGGAGCAGCGGCATCCTCAAACTTGAAGCCTCCGGGGGCAGGATTACCCTTGCGGGGGGCAATGCCCGCAACGAATACTCAGGCCAGGGGGACTTCCGCTTCAGTGATAATGCGGCGATTCAGTTTTTTATCCGGGCTGCCGATAATCCCTATATCTGGACTGATGCGGACTGGCGTCCGGTCATGCCGGGGACCGATTTGTCAGCCGACATGAAGGGCCGCTATGTGCAGATTGCGGCGGATTTTTATCCCAGCGGGGACGGGGAAACCAGCCCCTATCTGGAGGAGATCCGCATCGTCTACCGGCCCGATGAGCCCCCCCTTCCCCCGGCGCGGATCATGGCCGTTGCCGCCGATGGCGCGGTGGAACTCAGCTGGCGGACCAGCCCCAGCGCGGACACCGCGGGTTATCTGGTCTACTATGGCCTTGCCAGGGGCGATTATTTCGGGGAAAGCGCCCTGCTTGGGGCATCCCCCATTGATGCGGGAAAACGTACCGGCCTGCGCATCGACGGCCTGGAGAACGGCAAGGTCTATTATTTTGCCGTAGCCGCCTATACCGGGAACCCTCAGGTCCTGGGTCCGTTGGGTTTCTTGCGGGAAACGGTCCTCAATATAGGAGAATTTTCTTGGGAAGTGTCTGCCCGGCCCCTAAAAATGGCTGAATAACTTCCTTTGATATAAAAAATTTATGATGTTGACCGAAGGGCAGTTCAACGATACCGTTATAAAGGGGCGATCCAGGTAAGTATGGCTAACGATCTGAACGAAAGAGTAATGGAGTACATACAAAAAATGCCCAGCCTTCCTACTTCGGTAGCCAAGGTTTTGGAGGTATGTAATAATCCCCTGCTCAGCGCGGCGGATCTGAACCATGTCATTTCCCTGGACCCGGTTCTGGTAGGGCGGGTCCTCAAACTTATCAATTCAGCATATTACGAGCTGGACAAACGGGTGACCAGCCTGGTCCGGGCCATCATCATGCTTGGGCTCAATACCGTAAAGAACCTTGCCCTTTCCACTGCCATTATAGGCCAACTGTCCTCAAAGAAGGACCCCAAGGGGCTCAATCTGCAAGCCTTCTGGCAGCATTCCCTCTCTGTGGGGGTTACCGCAAAGATCCTTGCCCAGGAGCGGGGGATCAATCCCAAACTGGTGGAGGAATATTTTACCGCCGGCCTCCTCCATGATCTCGGCAAGATACCCCTTAATACGATCCTCTCAAAGGAATACCTCAGCACCATAAAAAAAGCCGATGAGCTGCAAACCAGTCTTTACAAGGTTGAGGAAGATACCATGAAGGTCAATCACTGTACCGTGGGCGGCCTGATCGTCAAGGCCTGGAAACTGGAAGGCGTCGTGGGGGATATCATCATGCATCATCATCAATATGCCGAATACCAGGGCGCCTATAAGGATATTATGTACACGGTGGCCATAGCAAACTGGTTTGCCTCGTCAAAGGAAATCGGCTTCGCCGGAAACCGCTTCCCGGAAAATCCCAGTTATGAAATTTGGGGGGACCTGAAGCTGAATCCGGAAATGGTGAACGGACTGATAGCCAGGGTGAATAACGAAATAGAAAAAGCCAAGATCTTTCTGCAAATATAAGGCGCCGGAGTAAATATGTTATCTGTCCGTTTTTGGGGAGTCCGGGGCTCGATCCCCTGTCCGGGAAAAACCACTGTGATTTATGGGGGTAACACCGCCTGTCTTGAAATTCGGGCTGATGAGCGGCTTCTCATCGTGGACCTGGGTTCCGGGATAAAGCCTTTGGGGGACTGGCTCATGTCCCCGGAGCAACGGAAAAACCCTGTTGACGCCGATATCTTTATCAGCCATACCCACTGGGATCACATCATGGGCTTCCCCATGTTTACCCCGATTTTTATCCCCACTACCAAACTGCGGATATGGGGTCCTGTTTCTTACGAAGATGATGACCTCGAATCGATAGTCGGCGCCCAGCTTACCTACCGTTACTGGCCGGTTCGCCTGAGCGAGCTTTCCGCCAAAATCGAATACGGCCAAGTCAGGGAGACTTCCATGGATCTTGGCGGCGGCCTCAGGGTAATCACCAAGTATATGAACCATCCCCTGCTCTGCATGGGCTACCGCTTTGAATATCAGGGTAAGTCCATTGTCACCGCCTTTGATCACGAACCCTTCCGCAATCTCTTCCCCACGGACTCCGCAGACCCCAGTTATGACGAAGAGGCCGCCCGCGAAGGGGAACTGGCCGCCCAGGAAGAAAACGACAAGGTACTCCATTTTTTTGAGGGCGCCGATATTCTCATCCACGACACCCAGTACACCATCCCGGAATACCAAACCCATTTGGGCTGGGGCCACGCATCCTGCGAATACGCCATCGAAAGCGCCTGGCACACCAATGTCAAAAAACTTTTCCTTTTCCACCACGATCCCAACCACACCGACCAGCAGCTCGCCGAACTCGAAGTCGGCTACCGCCTCGCCCTCAAGGGCAAAAGCTCCATGGAGCTCCGTATGGCCCGTGAGGGGATGACGGCGGAGGCATAGGCCAAGCCGGAAACAGGGAAGATCTTTTTTATCTTTTTTCGATCCAAAACCAGTACTCAGTGCCCTATATATAGTGAGCGATTGTATAATCGCCCACTATATCAGTACCTAAATATTGGCTTTACCCCATTTTTACGGTACATTGTAATTAGGAGGAGACCATGGCGACAGCTCAATACGAGGCCGAAGGTCCGGCGACTTTTGAGAAGGTTTGGGAGATGTTTCAGGAGATAGGCCGGAAACAGGCGGCGACTGCTCGGGATTTGGAAGAGATGAAAGCGAAAGAGGCAAGAACGGCCCAGCTAATAGAAGAGACCGGCCGGCAAATGAAGGAGACCGACAAAAGGGTTGGGGAACTCACCAACCGGTACGGTGAAATTTCCGAGCACATGATTGTCCCGAACCTGAAACTCAGTTTTAACACCCTGGGCTATACCTTTGAGAAATGCAGCGCCAATACGAAAATTGAGGACTTTACCCATGGCATATTCGCCGAAGCCGATGCCTTTCTGGAAAACGGCGATAGTGTCATGGTTGTCGAAATTAAAACAAAGTTGAGAACCGATGATATAAACGACCACGTTAAACGTATGGAGAAGTTCCGGGCTCATGCGGATTTCCATAAGGACACACGGAAATATTACGGCGCCATAGCGGGCATCCTGATGAGCGAAAGCGAAAAAAACTATGCCCTTAAAAAAGGCTTTTACGTGCTGGAACCCGTGGGCGAAACCTTTACCATCACCACTCCGACAGGCCCTGATGCTCCCAGGGCGTGGTAGGCCGGCCTGTGCCGGAATTAAACCTCAAGAAAAGCTAAGGCTTTCCTTTTAATATTACACTCCCCGGCAATTCCTTCAGCCTGAACAGATTCCCCCGTAATGGGATTTCGCTTTCCGGGGAGTCGCCGCTTTCTTCGTACCAGGACAGCCGGGCATGGGGATCGATTTCCGCAAGGGTATCCGCGGCGGCGTTGACGGCGATTCGGTTTTGTTCTTCCGGGCTGAAGGCGCGGCAGGCGGGGCAGGAACACCAGGTCCGTTCTGCGCCTTGGTCCGGCCAGAGGTGGTATATTCGTTCTTCGTTCTTGTCGGCATCCGCAGAAGCGGCTATTGTCGCGGCTTCGCGGAATATCGTGGCGGCCTGTTTCTTCAGCAGATTGATGGTTTCGTGATTTGTGGGGCAGAAGTTGTACTGTTTAATCCGCTTTCCCGAATCCATGCGGAAGAGTTCCCGGTTGAAAAAGAAATAGCGCCGGGGCGCCAGGAACGACAGATCCCAGCCGCCCCATTCAATGTTCAGAGCGTACTTTTCCGCCGTTTCAAAAATCCGGCTGCGGGACTTTAAAAATTTTTTCCATAGTTTTTTTTCACGAAGCGAAAATACCAGCGCGTCTGTCCGGTTCCGGGCTGCCCATTCGATCAGGGCATCCAGGTCCCGGCTTTTCACCGGGCCCTGTACTATGAGTCGCCGCCGGTTTTCCGGGGCTGCCTTTGATGGGACATAGGCCTTTTCATCCCGCAGGGGATAGGAGCCGGCATCGGAAATCCTGAGCTTATGCGCCTCCGCTGCAGGAGGGGGGGGCAGATCCTCCCGGTCCTGTTCGGGCCAGCGGATACCCAAAGCGTCAAGGAAATCGAAGACCCCGTTGCAGAGCCCCCGGCCGGAGTCGCCGTATATTTCGACACGGTCCTGACCCACACGCCAGGTAAAGCCGCTCCGGACCGGGTTCTCCGTACCGGCATTGAGGAGGATGATGGGGATCGAATCGTCCGGGGCGGGACCATCGGCGTCCTGAATGGCCGGTGGTTTTTGGTTAAGTCCCGCCTGCTTGCGGAGCAATGCTATATAGCGGGATAATTCCTCCCCCGCCGTTCGGGCCGGTGGTGCGTGTATTGGCGCCAGGATCACCCAATCCCGGGAAACATCAAAAAATGCCATGCGTCCTATTGTAATCCATTCTGTATTCTTAATAAACTGGTTTAAAAGAGGAACTATGAGCATACCCTATCTTGCGAACCGCAATCCCCAACCCGGCGTTAGTGGTGATTACGATGTGGCGATCATCGGCTGCGGTGTTTCCGGCGCCAATATCGCCCGGCGCCTGTCGGCCTATACCATCAAGACGGCGATTCTGGAAAAGGCGGCGGATGTGTCCTTCGGCACCTCCAAGGCCAATTCGGGGATCGTCCATGGCGGCTTCCATCATAACAAGAAGTACCTCAAGGCACGGCTTGAGATACAGGGAAACCTCATGTTTGACCAGCTCCGCCGGGAACTGGATTTCCCCTTCAAGCGCTGCGGCATCATCGTGGCGGCCCTGCACGAGGACGAGATGAAGTCTGTGGAGCAGCTCTACATGCAGGGTGTGGAGAACGGGGTCATTGGTATTGAGCTCTGCTCACGGGAGCGGATACTGGAACTGGAGCCTAAACTTTCGTCTGATACCGTGGGCGGCCTCTACGCCCCCGGCGGCGGCATGATCGAGCCCTACCGCTTCGTGTTTGCCCTGGTGGAATCGGCCATGAAAAACGGGGTTCATCTTTATACTGATTTTAAGGTTACTGCGGCCCGGCATGAGGCGGACCTCTGGACCGTTCATGCGGAAGACGGCCGGACCATCAAGGCCCGGTACGTGATCAACGCGGCGGGGCTCTATGCCGACGAGGTGTCCAAAACTTTCGGGGGCGAAGAATTTACCATCAAGGCCCGGAAGGGTGAGTACTTCCTCATGGATCGGCTCACCAAGGCCTGTCCTGAGCGGGTGGTATTCCCGGTGCCCACCGCAGTGAGCAAGGGGATGCTGGTGATCCCCACGGTTGAGGGCACGGTTCTGGTGGGGCCCACCGCAGATGCCGTGGATGATAAGACCGATTATTCTACCACCGCCGGCCAGCTGGAACAGATCTTCGATTCGGGCAAAACCATGATCCCCTCTTTAAGCCGCAACGATGTGATTACCAGTTTTGCGGGCATCCGGCCCATCCTTGAGGAGGACTTCTATATTGAGCCCTCGAAGAAGGCCCCCGCCTTTGTGCAGGTTGCGGGCATCCAGTCGCCGGGACTTACCGCATCCCCGGCAGTGGGGGAATATGTCAAGGACCTCCTCAAAGGCATGGGCCTTAACCTGACGGAGAAGCCCGGCTGGGACCCCTTTGTGGAGGATCGGCCCAAGACCCGTGAACTCAGTCCTTACGATCTGGATAAACTTATTGCCAAGGAAAGCGCCTGGGGAAACATCGTCTGCCGCTGCGAGCATGTGAGCGAGGCTGAAATTGTCCAGGCCGTGCGCCTTGGCCACCAAACCCTGGACGGGGTGAAGTACTTTACGCGGGCCCAGATGGGCCGCTGCCAGGGCGGGTTTTGTACCTACAAGATTATCAAGATCATCATGCGGGAGACCGGCCTTTCCTGGAAAGAGGTCACCAAGCACGGCGGCGCGAGCCATCTTCTGGAGGCCCAGTTATAATGAAAGACCTAAGCTTTGACGCGGTAGTAATCGGGGGTGGGGCCGCCGGAATGGCTGCCGCCCTGGAACTGGATTCATCGGGTTTTTCCTGCGCCATCCTTGAGCGGGAGGATCACCTTGGGGGCATCCTGATGCAGTGCATCCACAACGGATTCGGCCTCCACGAATTCAAGGAAGAACTCACCGGCCCGGAATTCGCCGAGCGGTTTATCGAGAAAACCCTCAAAACAAAAATCGCCGTGTATCTTAATACAACTGTTACTTCCATTAAACCTGACGCATCCTATTCCGAAGGCAAGGGCGCGGGGGTCTGCAAGGAACTTTTCTGCGTGTCCCCTGACCAGGGTGTGCTGCACATCCACGCCCGTGCGGTGATCCTTGCCATGGGCTGCCGGGAACGGAACCGGGGCAATGTGCGGATCCCCGGTTCCCGGCCCGCCGGAGTGTATACCGCCGGACTTGCCCAACGCCTCGTGAACATCGAAGGCTACATCCCCGGCAAGGAAGTGGTGATCATCGGCTCCGGGGACATCGGCCTGATCATGGCCCGGCGCATGAGTTGGGTTGGCTGCAAGGTCAAGGCGGTGGTGGAGATCATGCCCTATCCCGCGGGGCTTACCCGGAACATCGTCCAGTGCCTCCAGGATTTCAGCATCCCCCTGTACCTTTCGTCCCAGACCACCAACATCTACGGCAACGACCGGGTAGAGGGCATCGAGGTTACGCCCATGGAAAACGGCATCACCCAGCCGGAAAAGAAATTCCGCATCGACTGCGACACGGTGCTCCTTTCGGTGGGACTGGTGCCGGAGAATGAGCTGTCCAAGGACGCCGGGGTGGAGCTTAACGGGACCACCAACGGCCCCCTCGTGGATTCCAGTTTGATGACCAATGTGGACGGGGTCTTTGCCTGCGGTAATGTGCTCCACGTTCACGACCTGGTGGATTGGGTCTCCGAGGAAAGCCGCCGCGCCGGGGCCTTTGCGGCAGAGTGGCTGCGCGGCGAGCGGCCCTTGTCCCAGATTCGCCTCAAGGCCGGTTCCAACGTCCGCTACGTCAATCCCGGCAAGTTCAACCCAAGGCGGGACAACAATATCTACATGCGGTCCATGATCGTCAAGAACGATGCGGTGCTGGAACTGCGGCTGGATAACCGGGTGATCAAGAGCGTCAAGAAAGGCCACGTCCAGCCTTCGGAAATGATCAACATTACTTTGGGCCCCAGAGACCTTGAGGGCGTCAACGCCGGGCCGGACTCGGTGCTGGAATTCAGCATTAATTAGTGATTGCCCCGGCGTTGTGGCCGGGGCTAGGAGAAAATATGCGTTCATTGACCTGCATTGTGTGTCCCATCGGCTGTGCCCTTTCTGTTGAGGAAGGTGAAAAGGGCGCCGATGGTTTCCCCGCCTTAACCATCACCGGCAACCGCTGTCCCCGCGGCGCGGTATACGCCAAAGAGGAAATCCGCGCCCCTAAGCGGGTGGTGACCGCTACCTGCGCCATTGTTGAGGATGCCGCCGGGGACACCACTGCACACCGGGGGATGTATATGCCCCATCGGGTTCCGGTCAAAACCGTGGAGCCCTGTCCAAAGGAAAAGATCAACGAGCTTTTAGCGGATATTTACAAAACAAAAGTGAAGCTCCCGGTAAAGGCCGGGGACACGGTAATCGCCGACTGGCAGGGCAGCGGCATCAATGTGGTGGCGGTACGGGCGCTGGGATAATTAAATGTTCTCAGATGCAGGTTATGAATTATTTGGCAAATCTGGCGCCAGATGCCTTTTTCTACTCAATTGACATTATCAAAATTATTAACGTATAATAATACATTATGGGGGTATTATAACATGAAAATGCTCAATGTTGCAATTTCTGATATCGAATACGATAAATTTGGCATAAAAAGTGAAATTTTTGCTTTTTCTGATTTTCTTGATATTGTAAGCAAGGAATTAATACGCCGAAACCTGGATGAATGTATTGAACTTGCAGACAAATACGGACTTTCATCAATGTCAATGGAGGAAATTACCAATGAAGTTAATGCAGTGAGAAACAATGCATAATATTATAATTGATACAAATGTATTTGTTTCTTCGTTAATACAAAAGAGTTATCCATACCGAATTGTGTATGAACTCTTTATTGAAGATAAAATACAAATTTGCACATCAGAAAAGCTTCTCTATGAGTATTATGAAGTTTTACATCGCTCTAAATTTTCCATTTATAAATATTTTCTGGTTCGCGCAGAAACACTACTTACTACAATTATGCTAAAATCAAAAAAATTTATTCCTGAAATAGAATTAGATATAATTTCCGATAAAAAAGATAATGTGCTATTGGAACTTGCAGATATCTGTTCTGCTGATTTTCTAATAACAGGAAATACAAATGATTTCACATTTTCACAATACAAGGAAACAAAAATTATAACACCTAAGGAATATTGGGATAATTATCAATATTTTTAACGAAAAATTTGGTAAAAATATTTCGCCTAACTCCTTATAAGCGCCGGATGGTCAAAAAGCGCCCGGCGCTATTGCGTTACCTTCAGCCTCGTTAAACGCCGTTTTTTGCTTCACAGTATATCCTTTTTTATAATTTTTAAATCTCAGTTCCGTAAAAAATAACTATAAGCCAGTAATCACAAAATGTTATAAGATTACTGGCTTATAGGAATTAGTTTACAGACCGTATAGACCATTTAGTCTGGTCACCCATATTGCCAACGCTATATCCGTTAGTATTTTCAATATAAATATACCTAACCCAGCCATCGACAGCGGGATATGTAAAGGTTATTCTTCCGCTATAAAATCTAATATAGTCTAGTAGTTTTTCAACTGGAAAAACAGTAAACACATCTAAATTTCTATCTTGTAGAAATTGAAGGATCTCGTTTTCCTTTTTATTTATTAAAAATGTTGCTATATCGGTAGAATTTGTTCCTGTATTTATAGCAGCAGTAAAACCAAATCCAGTTGTGTAGTACAAATCCGTTCCAATTGAATAAGTATCACTCTGAGATACCCCATAATTAAAATCATCCACAAGAATCTTATTCAATACAAGATTATATGAACGGGTATAAGTAATTGGAAATTCTTTAACCAGTCCCTCATATGTAGCTTTTACTATAAAGGAATTAGAAACTTCGTTCATTAATATAACGGAAAAATCATTGTGTCAATAACTTTCGGTCAAATAAAATAGAAAAATATAACGTTAAAATGGTTTGCTAATGACACGATTAAGGACGCTTTTGGCCTCCAATATGAAGACCTATAGAAACGAACTGGGGGCTATCTCAGGCCAAATTAGCGGACAAAGTGGATACCGCAACGAATTATATCGCCATGATCGAGGGAGAGAAGCGTTTTCCCACCGATACCATGCTGGAACGCATCGCCGCCGCCCTGGAAAAGGACCCGCCCGACCTTTTTGCCATTACCCCCATTCAGCAGCAATGGCAGGATGAAATTCTCTCTGAATTGGAAAAAATGATACGGGACAAGCGGAAAGCCTTAGGGCAAAAACCAGTCTAGGAATCCCTGGAAACATGTCGGCTTTATCCGTATTTACTCATTGCCCGTTTTATCGTATTATCATTGAATCATGCCTAAAATTGAAGTAAATGAAGAAGTTTTTTACACCCTGGCCGACCCGGCGGGTCATGGAAGCCGTTGGCAAACACAGGATGCCGGAGCTTCCGGAAGGGAAGCTCTCGAGGATGCCCTCACCTGCGCCAAAGCGGAACTGGACGAGGACAGCGACAAGAGCCTTCCTGTCTCGGAACGGACCCTCAAGATTGAGTTAAACGATACCAATAGGCCCGACCTCTGGGCCACCGCAGGCTGCGCCCGGCAGCTGCGGATACACAACGGCGGCAAGCGGCCCGAATATCCCTTCTTTTCCCGGCCCGGCAATGTACAAAAGGCCACTCACAAGGTGCTGGTGGATGCAAGCGTCAAGGGTGTGCGGCCCTATCTTGCGGGCTTCATCGCCTCCGGCAAAGCCGTCACCGATGCCTCCCTGCGGGACATGATCCAGACCCAGGAAAAGCTGGCCTGGAACTTCGGCCGCAAACGCCGGACTATCTCCATGGGGCTTTACCGTATCGCCATCATCCAGTGGCCCATCACCTACAAGGGGGCGGACCCCGATTCGGTTTCCTTTGTGCCCCTCCAATGGGAATTGCTTGGCGGAGCCAAGCGCCCCCTGACATTGCGGGAAATCCTCAAGCAGCACCCCAAGGGCAAGGAGTACGGCTTTATCCAGGAACACGAGCCCCTGCACCCCCTTTTAGTGGACGCGAAAAACGCCATCCTCTCCTACCCGCCGATCATCAACTCCGCGGACCTGGGAGCGGTCCAGGTGGGGGACACGGACCTGTTTATCGAGCTTACCGGTACGGACCAGCCTTCGGTGACCCTGGCGGCCTCGATCATGGCCTGCGATCTTGCGGACCAGGGTTACACCATTGAGCCCGTGGAAGTTGAATACGCCTATGACACCCCCTTTGGGAAGAATATCACCACGCCTTGGTATTTTCAGGAGCCCGTGTTCTGTACGCTTGCCCGTGTAGAAAAATTCCTTGGAGAAAAGCTCAGCGCCGACGAGTGCCTTGCCGCCCTGGAGCGCATGGGGGTCAAGGCCGAAAAGGCCGCGGATGTGGAGAAGGGCGCTTCCAGTGAAGAGGATATTCTAATGCCAACCGACGGCATCCTCGCCTGGCCCCCGGAATACCGGAACGATTTCCTCCACGCCGCCGATGTGGCAGAGGATGTGATGATAGGCCGGGGCTTGAACTCCTTTAAGCCCGAGCGTCCCCGTGACTTTACCGTGGGTCGCCTCACCCCCATCACCTACTTCAGCCGCCGGGTCAAGGAAATCCTCGTGGGCATGGGCTATCAGGAGATGATCTACAACTACCTGGGTTCCCGCAGGGATCTGGTGGACAACATGCGGGGGGACGGGAGCAAAATCCTCCGCATCTCCAACCCCATGACCGAAAACTACGAATATGTCCGGGATTCCGTCCTGGCTTCTTTAATGATGAGCGAAGCCGCCTCAGGCCACGCGGTTTACCCTCACCGTATCTTCGAGATCGGCAAGGTGGCCTACCGGGATGCCGCGGAAAACTACGGCGCTGCCACCCGGCAGTATTTGGGCTTTGTCCACGCCGGGGCCGACGCCAACTTCAACACCGCCGCAGCACAGCTTCAAACCCTGTTCTACTACATCTCCCGTGAATACGAAGTTGAAGAATCCGGCGACAGCCGGTTTATTCCGGGCCGGGCCGCGGCGATAAAGTATCAGGGTAAACACATCGGCGTTTTCGGTGAAATTCACCCGGAACTGCTGGAAAACTGCGGGGTCGCCGTGCCCTGCATTGCCGCCGAAATCGACATTGAAGCCCTTCTTTAGAAGGGCAGTCCTGCTTTAGTTGCAGTATTACTGTGGAGAATTTTGATCGTTAATATTTTTAAGCGTTTGGGTCCCTTAAGTTTTTACCGTGAAGCCCTGAGTATCGCCCTGCCGGTGATGCTTCAGCAGCTAATCATGAGCATGGTCTCCCTGATCGATAACTTCATGGTTGCAGGTCTTGGGGACATCAGCATGGCCGCGGTGAACGTGTCCAACCAGCTCAACTTCATCTATATCGTTATCATCAACGCGGTTTGCGGGGCCGGGGGCATTTACATCGCCCAGTTCCGGGGCGCAGGCGATGTTGAGGGGATGCGCCACGCCTACCGCTTCAAGGTGATCTTCGGCACGGCGGTGTCGGCGGTCTATTTTATCCTCTGCTGGACCATCCCGAAACAGATGCTGGGGATGATGATCCAGGGGAATGCCGCCGGGGAAGAAATCATCTCCATCGGCTCAGGGTATTTGCGGCTTTCGTCCTTCACCTTGCTGCCCCTGGCCTTTTCTTTCGCCATCGGCAGTTCCTTCCGGGAAATCGGCCGGCCCAAGATCCCCCTGTTTATTTCCGCAGGGGCCACCCTGGTAAATACTTTGGGAAACTGGATTCTGATCTACGGGAACCTGGGGGCTCCCCGGCTTGAGATTGCAGGGGCGGCCATCGCCACCATTATCGCCCGGATTTTCGAGGCTGCGGCCTTTCTGGTCTATGTCTATACCGCGGAAGCCGAAAAAGCGCCCTTCTTCGCAAAGTTCAGAACCCTGTTTAAAATCAAGGCGGCCCTGGTCCGCAAAATCCTCGCAAAATCGGCGATGATGTTCCTTTCGGAACTTTCCTGGGTCAGCTCCGAGACCATCATGGTCGCCCTGTACAACAGCCGGGGCGGCGCGGAGGTGGTGGCCGGCATGGCCGCAGGCTGGACCATGGCGAATTTATTCATGATCCTCTTCGGGGGCATCTGGACGGCAACCGCGGTATTAATCGGCGGAGCCCTCGGGGCAGGCCGACTTGAAGAGGCGAAACAGCGGGCAGGGTGGATCAAGTCCGGGGCGGTTGTCCTGGGCTGCATCGTCGCCGTACTTGGGTTCGGTATAGTGAACCTCCTTGTCCCCCTGGTATTCTCAAACCTTACCGCCCAGGCCCGGAGTATCTGTCTGGGAATGGTTTCAATTATCCTGATCTATTTTCCCCTCTGGGCGCTGCTCAACTCCCAATTTGCCATCACCCGTTCCGGGGGCGACGCCGCCGCCGGCATGTACACCGATGTTTCGGTAAACACCCTTATCTTCGTCCCCGGCGCCTTTATCCTGGCCTTCTGCACCAGCCTTGGCCCGGTGCCTATGTTCGCCATCCTCAAATCCACCGACATCCTCAAATATTTCATAGTCCGGTATTTCTATAAGAAGGAACGGTGGGTGAAGAATCTGACCAGTGAGGAATAGTGGGAAGCGGTTTTTGTCATTATATTGAATAAATTCAACATAATATCTAAAATATGATGATTTTATCCCATATTATGATGAAAATATATTGACTCAATCCAATAAATATAATATCATGGTATTATGAGTAGTCTGGATATGCTTACCACCATGAATCACTGGTGGGATACGGGAAAAGTCAACGCCGCATTCATGGAAAATGTGGTCCGGGATGAGCTTAAGCGGATCTTTGCCGCCATGGAGGCCCGGCGGGTTCTGTCCATCGTCGGCCCCCGGCGGACGGGAAAATCCACCCTCATCTACCAGATTATCGACCAGCTCCTCAAGGCCGGGACCGATCCTGCCCATATTGTGCTGTTCAACGGCGATTCCCCCCTGTTCGCGGGAGATACGGAGACCATAAGCAGCATTGTGGACACCTATATTGACGGGAAGCTCCACAAGCCCATCATCGAGATGAATACCCGTATCTACATCTTTATTGACGAGATCCATTTTTTGAAGGACTGGCAAACCCATGTTAAGTCCATTTACGATCTCAACCCCAATGTAAAATTTATCATCAGCGGCTCCTCGTCAATTCAGATGTTTCTGGGGACGCGAGAGTCCCTGCTGGGGCGGATCACCGACATCAATGTGCTGCCCTTCTGTTTCGATCAGTTTCTGCGTTTTTACGGCCTGTTCAAAAAAACTTTTGATTATGATCGTTATGCCGAAGTGATGCCCGCCTGTTCCCTCTTTGATGATCCCGCGATCTTTTATCATCACCTGGAAACAAAAAAAGCGGAGCTGTCTTTTTTGGAACTGGCATTGAATGAAGGGGTAAAATCATTTTTGCTGAACGGCGGATACCCGGAATTCTTCAAGACCGATAATATCCTCTACTGGCAGAAAATTCTTACTGAAGACATTATCGACAAGGGCCTATACCGGGACATCGTGACTTTCTACCGGGTCACCAATCCGCTGATTCTGGAAAGGCTCTTATACCTTATCGCCGCGAATTCCGGCGGCGAATTTGCCTATGCGGGATTGGGCGGGACCATCGGTATAGACACTACCACTGCGTCTACCTATATAAATTATTTGTCCCAGGCCCATCTGGTCACCGTACTGGAAAACTATTCCCCCAACGCGGTCAAAGTGGTGAGGAAAAACAAAAAGATCTATGTCTCCGACAACGGCATACGGAACGCCATTATCCGCAATGATACCCCCGACTCGCAGGACGAAGGTTTTCTTGCGGAAAGCGCCTGTGTCCAGATGGCCCGCGCCTATTGCGAGGATAAACTCTTCGGCCTTTATTTTTGGCGGGACAAGCAAACCGAAGTGGATATTATTATTGACAAGAAAACCCACCTGCTCCCGGTTGAGGTAAAGTACCGCAATAAGATTGAGGATAAAGACCTGGACGGGCTCCATGATTTTATGAAAAAATACGATGCAAAAAACGGTATCGTTATTACGAAAAACATTCTGAAAAAAGAAGGGGATGTATATTTTATCCCATTACGGCTGGCGAAGGCTGCAACGGGAATGGGATGAAAAAACATCATCGTCTTTATCGGAATTCCATTTGTATTCCATGATTTTTGCGATGTTATCTGCCCGCGCTTTATCAAAACGGTCTGAAATAAATCCAAGGGCCATATCGATCCCGGCCGAGATTCCCGAAGAAGTATAATATTTTTTGTCCACAACCCATCGGGCGTTATATTTCCAATGGACTTTTTCTCTGGTACTTTCAACCCACTTAAAGGCTAATTTATTTGATGTTGCATTGCAATTATCCAATAATCCCGTTTTTGCCAGCAAGGCGGAGCCGGTACATACCGTAAGGCACCAGGTTGATTTCTCTGCTATGGTTTTCAAAGTATTAATAAATCCGCCATCGTTTATTAATGTCCTTGTCCCTTTTCCTCCGGGAACAAGTAAGATGCCTGATGCATCCATACTACTTATATTTTCAGTTATTATTTGCATATTTTGCGCATTGACAATATTTTCGCCGTCTGTTGAATAATATTTAAGGTTGTATTCCTCAACTTTGCTGAATACCTCAACGGGCCCAAAGAGATCAAGTGTTTCAAATCCGTTAAATAATAAGCAATTAATATCCATTGTTATTTCCCCAACACCCTTTCCCTATAGGCCGCCCCGATCCGCTCAAGCGTCTCCGGTACGGCCTCTTCCGGTAAAGTCTGTTTGTGTAAATCAATCGTAAACTGATTCATGGAAAAATGTCTGAACAGCAATACTGTTTTTTTCAGTTTTTTTTCACCGACGTATAAATTCCGTACAGTATTGGTGTAGGCTTCAAAGATGCCGCCCTTTTTCATTTCCGAATAGCCGGTGATCCACACCGGGACCGGGCTCAGGGCGCAGTGAAATTCTAACAGTAATGCCGCCATGGCCCGCTGTGATTCTTCAAGCGCCGTAATCAGTGCGGCGCCGCCCAGGCGGCGGAGTTCGGCAAGCTCGGCGGTACGGGGAGTGTGGATGGGGGTCTTGTTCAGGATGATCACATTGCGCCTGAAGTCGATATTTAAGACCGGGGTCTCCCGGAAAAACTTTTCCGCGATTTTGCCCGACGGCCCCACGAGGTAGCGGCGGTTTTCCGCGGCCTGTTCGCGGCGGCCGGGGTTATCCGCCACCAGGATCAGCTTAATATTATCCGCGGGCTGAACATCATCCAGTGCGCCGTTGTACACAATGGGTGTCTCCACGGCGTAGACGGGGCCTTCCCGGCTGTTCACCAGCCTTTGCTGAAGCGATCCCAGCCTGGGTAGTTCCCGGCAAAGGTCCTCAATCATTTTTCGGTAATGATCCCGCGCCACAACAAAGGCGGTCCAGGCGTTCTTCTTCATTGCCTGAGTATACCCGTTTTGAACCGCTGCGGTAATTGCCTTACATGGATAAAATAATATACATTAACAGCATGAGACGGGAACCTACACCGAGGCACGAAGTGCCGAAGGTTCCCCTCTGGAGGAATAAGTGAATAAGATCATCTCGAAAAAACAGTTGTCCGCGGACGTGTATGAAATGACTGTGGAAGCGCTCCTGATTGCCCGCGCGCGGAAGGCGGGCCAGTTTTTGATTGTGCAGATTGATACCGACTGGGGGGAGCGGGTGCCCCTCACCATTGCCGATGCGGACCCTGCGGCGGGGACCGTGACCATAGTTTTTCAGACCGTGGGGGCAAGCACCCACAAGCTGGCGGTCAAGAAACCGGGCGAATACGTGGAAAACATTTTGGGCCCCCTGGGGAATCCCACCCATATCGAAAAGTTCGGGACCGTGGTCTGCGTAGGGGGCGGCATCGGGGTGGCGCCCCTGTTTCCCATTGTGCAGGCAATGAAGGCCGCGGGAAATAACGTTAAGGTGATCATCGGCGCCCGGAACAGGGAGCTGATCATATTCGAGGACCGGATGCGGCAGTACGCCGATGAGCTGACGGTGGTCACCGACGATGGTTCCTACGGCAGAAAGGCCCTGGTCACCGAGCCTCTCAAGGAATACTGCGCCGCCAATCCCAGGCCGGACATGTCCATCGCCATCGGCCCGCCCATTATGATGAAATTCTGCACCGCCACCACAAAAGAATTCGATGTGCCGATCATGGTGTCACTTAATACGATCATGATTGACGGCACGGGAATGTGCGGCGGCTGCCGGGTCACGGTCGGGGGCGAGACAAAGTTTGTCTGCGTGGACGGCCCCGAGTTCGACGGCCACAAGGTTGATTTTGAAAACATGATGATCCGGATGAGGGCCTTTAAGGAACAGGAAGATCAGGACCATCACGAATGCCACATCGGCCTGGGTCTTGAGCCCCATGTTGTACCGGCGGCCAGGTAGGAAAAAATTTCAGGAAAGTCCACGAATTACACGGATTTTCACGAATTAAAGGAATTAATATGACTAACATTAAGACAAAGATCGAACTTAATGATGAAGCCCAATCCCTCCTCAAGCCATTGCTGGAGCGGGAAAAGGCTGGTGAAAAAATAGGCCCCAGGGACCGGATGGTGATCCCTCCGCAGGAGATGCCCACACAGGAAGCGAAGGCCCGTGGTAAAAATATGAACGAAGTGGCCCTGGGTTACGGCGAAAGCCAGGCCCGGCTGGAGGCGGAACGGTGCCTGAGCTGCAAGAACGAACCCTGCGTCAATGGCTGCCCCGTGGGGGTTCCCATCCCCCGGTTTATCGCGGAAGTCCAGAAGGGCGACTTTAAGGCCGCTGTTGATATCATCAAGGAAACGAATTTGCTCCCCGCGGTCTGCGGCCGGGTCTGTCCCCAGGAAAAGCAGTGCCAACAGGAATGTACCCTGGGAAAGAGTCTTAAAAGTGTGGACAAAGCGGTTGCCATTGGTCGGCTGGAACGGTTTCTGGCGGACTGGGAGCGGGAAAACAACAAGGTGACCACCCCGGCGGTGAAAAGCGCAACCGGGAAGAAGGTCGCCGTCATCGGTTCAGGCCCTGCGGGGCTCACGGTGGCCGCCGATGCGGCGCGGGCGGGTCACGCGGTGAGCATCTTCGAAGCCTTCCACAAGCCCGGCGGAGTGATGATCTACGGCATCCCCGAATTCCGGCTCCCCAAGGCCATTGTCCAGGCGGAAGTGGACGGCCTTGCCAAAATGGGGGTCAAGCTGGAAACGAATTTTCTCGCGGGCCGTACCCGGACGATAAAGGAACTCCTTGAGGAGGACCATTTTGACGCGGTGTTCATCGGTGTGGGTGCCGGGCTCCCCAAATTCCTCGGCATCCCCGGCGAAAACTTGGTGGGGGTATCCAGCGCCAACGAGTATTTGACCAGGGCCAATCTGATGAAGGCCTACGACACCGCAAAGTCCGCCACTCCGATGTACCGGTCGAAGATCGCGGCGGTTATCGGCGGGGGCAACGTGGCAATGGACGCCGCCCGGATGGCCCTGCGGCTGGGGGCGGAACAGGTCCACGTGATCTACCGCCGCACCCGTGAGGAGATGCCCGCCCGTGCGGAAGAGGTGGAACACGCCATGGAAGAAGGGATCATCTTCGACTTTTTGCGGAATCCCAACAAAATCCTCGGGGACGACAAGGGCCGGGTGATTGGTATGGAACTGCAGAAGTTTGAACTTGGGGAGCCCGATGCCTCTGGCCGCCGGAGTCCCGTGGCCATTCCCGGATCGGAGTATGTCTACGACTGCGATACGGTAATCGTCGCCCTGGGGAACGAATCCAACCCGTTGATCACCAAAACCACGGCGAACCTTGCCGCGGACAAGCGGGGCCGGATCATCGTAAATAATGAGCAGAAAACTTCGCTGGACAAGGTCTACGCCGGGGGGGACATCGTTCTGGGGGCCGCCACGGTGATCCTCGCCATGGGTGAGGGGAGAAGGGCCGCCGCCGCCATCAATGGGCTTTTGGCCTGATTGGCAGGCAGCAATTCTCATTTTGGATTAACCAAATCAAGAATAACCACGAACCTCACGAACCCAGACTACCCAATTTCCCTCTATTGTTCGTGGGGTTGGTGTGGTTCGTGGTTAAAATGAGAATTGCTGATTGGCAGGTATAGCTTCTTGTAAATTTTTCCTCTCCACGGCATTATAGAAGTGTATATGAAAACAAACCTTGCGGTATGTTATCTCTTTCTCATCGTTTTTCTCAGCTTGCCGGCCTTTGCCCAGGCCCCCGGCGGGACTGCGCAGCCAACGGCGGTAGAAACCTACCGTACCGGTCGGAATCTGGAAGCCAATGGCCGCACGGCCGAGGCGAATATCTATTACAATGAGGCGATCCGGATGTGCCAGGATGAGGCCGCCCGGAACGTTGCCAACCGGGACACCTATGCGGCAATCACCTGGGCCATGCAGCGGCAGCAAAAATACCGGGATGTCATCAGCTGGGGGGAGCGGGGGCTCAGGGTTTATACCGATGACTACCGCGTCATGGAAACCATGGGGGAAGCTTATTTCTACCTTGGCGACTATAACCGCTCATTGACCTATATGCAGCGTTATACCAACGCCCTGCCCCAGGGGGAACGGAGCGGTGTGGCCTATTTTTTCATCGGGGAAATTTACCGCCTGACAGGCCGGAACCGCCACGCCGACATTGCCTACACCACTGCGGTACGGCTTGACCCCAATACGGCCCTCTGGTGGTATCGGCTCGCCACGGTCCGGGAAGCCGCCGGGGATAATGCCCCCGCCGTCGAAGCCTACCAGCGGGCGCTCCGGCTCAACCCCAACTATTCAGAGGCCAACACGGGGCTGGCGCGGGTACAGGCCCGGTAATCGTTGACCTGACAGGTCAATTCTATTTTCCGTATCTTTTTACAAATTCGCAAAGCGCTTGGATGCCGTTTTCGGCATTGACCTTTTCTGCCATAGAGGCGGCATTGGTTTTGTAGAGGGGGTTGCCCATCAAATCGACTACCCGCTTTTCCAGCAGGGCTTTTTTCACATGGGTGGCGCCGATAAAGTCAGGGCCGATTTTCAGGTTGTAGACCTGGTTGCCCCAGTAATGCTGATCGATGAAGATGGGCAGTACCATCTGGGGCTTACCTGCGCGGGCGGCGCTGTGGGTAGTGCCCGCTCCGCCATGGTGGACGATCCCGTCAAAGAGGGGGAACACGATGTGGTGGGGGATAAAGCTGTCCAGAATGTAGACGTCTTCCTGTCCCGCAAGGCTCTTGCCCATGTGGGAAAAGCCGGAACCAACCACGAATTTGTAGCCGTGCCCACGGCTGATTTCCAGGAGCCATGAGCAAATTTGCTCCCGTTTCTTTGTCCGGCAGCTTCCCAGGGTAAAAAACAGAACCGGCTTATCATCCTTTTTGATGAATTTCCGGAGGTCCTGGAACGCCTTTTCATCATAGGGAAGGGCATCGTTAAACAGATAGCCGCCGATATGCCAGGGGTATTTCCAGTCCGGATCAACGCTGCCCAGGGAGGGGCTGTACATCATAAAATTTTCCGCATGGGAGGGTGCGTATTCGCCCTGATCGCGAAAAGGGGGCAGCCCCAGTTCCTTCCGGTTCCGGTTGATGATCCCCACGGTGAGGACATTGACCCCCAGATTCAGCATGGCCCAGAGCGCCGGGGGCCGGATAATGGGATTTGGCCTGGGCCAGGGCATTACCGGGGGCGGTATTTTACGGCTCGGCAGAAAGGGGCCGAAGGCGGTGCGTATAATCGGCTTTTTGCAGTATTCGGCAATATGGGGGGCGGCAAATTCAGTATTGGATGTGATGAGAAGATCGTTCTTTTCGAGAATGGGGATGAATTCCTTAAACTGCTGATCCGTTACCCGCCGCATCCAGCCCAAAAGGTCCCGGTTATTTTTGCTGTTTTCCAGCAAACTGTTGATATCATCGTAGGTTTGCAGCACATAATTCAGCTTGAATGCCTTTGCCTGTTCTTCAAAAACCTGGGGCAGGCTGATGCTTATCTCATGTCCCGCCTTGATGAGGGTATCTGCCAAAATAAGGTAGGGGTAAATGTCCCCCTGGGAACCGCGGGTGACCAAAAATATCTTCATTCGGAAAAGAATGACGAAAAGGGCGGATTGTGTCAATGTCGATTTTCGGATTATGATGATGTTATTATGAATGATATTAAAGATACAGCGCCCCGGTGGAAGCTCGGCACGATTTACCCTTCCTTCGATTCCACCGAATATAAGGGGGATCTGACCCTGTTAAGGGAACGGCTTGCCGCTTTTCTTGCCCTGCTGGAAAAGCCCCTCCCCGCGGATGCGGCCGGACTTGCCCCGGCGCTCAAGACCCTTATTGCCGCCTCGGATGAGGCGGGGAATATTTCGGAAAACCTCAGCGCCTACGCGGAGGCGGTCTACACCACCGATACCCGGAACAGCCGGGCTCTTGCGGAGATCAACGCCATCGACGCGGCGGCTCTGCCCCTGGGGAAGGCGGCGGTGCTCTTCCGCAGCCGCCTTGCGGAGCGGCGGGGCCTTGTCCTGAAACTGGCGGCGGATAATGCGGACCTTAAACCCTATCAGTTTTTCCTTCGGGAATCCCTGGAAAAGGCCGCCTTCCAGATGACCAGTGAAGAAGAGGACCTGGCCAATGACCTCCTCCGTTCCGGGGGAGACGCCTGGTCCCGGCTCCAGGAGGCGGTGTCCTCCACCGCAGCGGCGGTTCTGGAAGACGAAACTGGCAAGCCGGGGGAGCGAAAAACCGTTATCGCCCTGCGGGACCTGGCCCGCAGCCTCGACCGAGGACTCCGGCAGCGGGCCTATGCGGCGGAGCTTTCCGCTTGGAAAAATGTGGAGATCCCCATGGCGGCCTCCCTCAACGGGGTGAAGGGCACGGCCATCACCCTGGACACCCGCCGGGGCTGGGGCAAGACCTCGACCGGAAAAGGCAGCGCAGCCGGGAGTGGCTCCGGAAAAGGGCTTCTGACACCAAACGGCAGCCTGGCACCAGAAGCGATGGCCCTGCGGAAATCGGCGTTCCAGTCCCGGATGGGGGTCAAAACCCTGGAAACCCTGATCGCCGCACTGGAAAGCGCCTTGCCCCTGTACCGGCGTTACCTTAAAATAAAGGCCCGGCTGCTGGGCATCCCCACCTGCGCTTTTTACGACCTTTTTGCGCCGGTAAGCGCGGCCACGGCTACGAGTGCGGACAAGGTCGGCAGCCACAAAGTCTGGACCTGGGCGGACGCCTCCGCCTTTATCCCGGAACGGTTCGACGGGTTCGACCCTGGCATGGGGACCTTTGCCCGGCATGCCTTCAGCCTGGGTTGGATAGACGCCGAGGGCCGGGAAGGCAAGGTGGGCGGGGCCTACTGCACCGACTTCCCCCTTACCGGGGAATCCCGTATCCTCTGCAACTTTGACGGCAGCTTCGACAGTGTCAGCACCGTGGCCCATGAACTGGGCCATGCCTGGCACCACGAGCTCATCAAGGACCTGCCCCGCGCCCTTTCCGGCTACCCCATGACCCTGGCGGAAACGGCGAGCATCTTCGCCGAGACCATTGTCTATGAGGGGGCCCTCAAACAGACCCCGGAAAACGAACGGCTCTCCCTGATCGAAGAAAACCTCAAGGACAGCTGTCAGGTAATCGTGGACATCCTTTCCCGCTTCTATTTTGAAAGGGCCTTGTTTAAACGGCGCGCAGAGGCGGAATTTTCCCCGGATGAACTTTGCGATCTTATGCTGGACGCCCAGCGGCAGACTTACGGGGACGGCCTGGACGGGACGCAGCTCCACCCCTACATGTGGGCCGTCAAGAGCCACTATTACCGCGCCGGCCTGGCCTTTTACAATTATCCCTACGCCTTTGGCCAGCTTTTCGCCCTGGGACTGTATTCCCGTGCGCAGAAAGAGGGGAATGGCTTTGCGGCCTCGTACCGGGAAATCCTCCGGGCCACCGGGCAGGCCTCCGCAGAGGAAGTGGCCCGCAAGGCAGGGTTCAACATCGAAGGGGAAGAATTCTGGCAGGACGGCCTTGCGGTGATTGCCGGGCGGGTGGATGAATTAGAGAAGCTGGCGGCAGCGCACTAAATGGGCGCAAAAATCGCCGTCCTGGGGGCGGGGGCCTGGGGGACCGCGGTCGCCAAGGTGATAGCCGACAAGGGCAACGAGGTGGCGCTCTGGGCCCACGAGTCATCTGCAGCGGCGGTGATCAATGAGACCCACGAAAATCCCCGTTATCTTCCCGGCGTCACTTTGCCCGCAGGCATCCACGCCTCCGCGGACATTGTTGAAGCCGTATCGGACCGGGAGTTTATTATCCTTGCGGCCCCGTCCCTCTATTTGCTGGATACGGTGAAGCAGATCCTCAACGTTTCTTCAATCCGGGAAGGGGAAACTGCCATTGCGGTGATCACCAAGGGTTTCCTTTCCGATGCCAAAGGGGGCAGCCCCCGGCTGATTCTGGAAACCCTGGAGGATTATCTGCCGGGCTTTTACCGCCAGTCCCTGGTCTACATCGCCGGCCCCAGCCATGCCGAGGAAGTGTCCCGGGGGAAGATCACCGGCCTCATCGCCGCCAGCGAGAATGCCAAGAATTCCATCCGCTTCCGGGACCTCCTGAAAAGCAAGCGGCTCTTTGTTTTTTCGTCCTTTGATGTCCGGGGCGTCCAGGTAGCGGCGGCGGCAAAGAACGTCATCGCCATTGCCTTCGGTATTCTGGATGCCCTCAAAACCCGGCCCCCTGCGGGTGCGGAAGATGTCTTTGGTGACGGCACCGAATCCCTGCTCCTCGCTGCGGGGCTCAACGAAATCCAGACCCTGGGCATGGCCATGGGCGCCACCCACCCGGAAACCTTCACCTCGATCTCCGGGGTGGGGGACCTGGACGTAACCTGCCGCTCCGTCTTCGGCCGGAACCGCCGCTTTGGCCGGGAGATCATCGAAAAGGATATCCTGCGTCCCTTCACCAGTCTGGAGGATCTGCTTGCCCGGATCAGCGAAATCGGCTATCTCCCCGAAGGGGCCGTTGCCTCAAAATATGTCAAGATTCTTGCGGAAAAACATAAACTTAAAATGCCCATATCAACCGGCATCTGTCAAATTCTGAATAGGGAAATCAAGCCCATGGAATTTGTGGACAATTTTTTGGGCGGGATGATATCAAGGTAAGGCCCATGTTGAATTTTTGTGCGTAAATACTCACGACAAATTTTTATGAATCATATATCCTGCAACCATGCAGACAATCGTATTGGTTGATGACCATGTGATGATACGCTGGGGAGGCGGCTGCCCTGGCGGAGGCGCGGCTTTTGCTGGAAAATTCAGAAACCGCGCGGACCTTATCATTCTGGACATAGAACTGGGGGATGATGACGGGCTTGAGTTTATCGGCACAATAAAAGAACAGGACGGAAAGATACCCGCAGTTTTGGTGTATTCGGTTTTTGAAGACCCCTTCCGCATATAGTCCGCCATGCATCTGGGTACGCAGGGCTATGTTCACCCGGTGCGAACGGGAAATTCTGGAGATGGTGCAGAAACATTACGATAACGCCAAAATTGCCAGGCACCTTACGCTGACACTGCGTACCGTGGAAAACTACCTCAGCCGCATCTACGACAAAACCGGAGCGGGATCGCGGAACGATTTGATTAACTGGTAAGTTTTCCAGAGGGCGGAAAACTGCGGCCCCGGATTATCCAATCCTGCAGAACGGTGACAGGCACCCCTGCGGTACCTATTTTTCCCTGGTGCTGCTTTCAACCCCCCCACCTTTGTTGTATATTGGTAATGGATGTCTGCGGTACGTCGTACCGCTTCCGATTGACGTGGCAGCAAGCTGCCGGTTTAGGAGTATTTATGGGAAGCAAATGGAAACCTGTCCAACCGACGGAAATTAAAGACATCAAGATCATTCGGGAAGTAATCGCGCAGATTCGCAAACCCATCCCCCCTGATGTTCTGGCACGGCATGAGGAAGGAAGGAAACACCTCATGGCGATAATGCGGCCATTGGAGCCGCTGGAGGAGGACAAGAAGTGAATCCCCCGGTCGTCATAACCAAGGGCAACGGTGAAGTCTATTTTGCCCTGGAGCGGCTTGCCGCCGGTGCGCCGGTGGGGGTTTTCGAGTGCCGCATTGGTGAGTATACCGATTATTTGCGGGAGGACGCGCTCCGTGCCCAGACTGATCATGTGGCCCAGACATGGCTCCTGCGGGAGAGGGAGAGCCACGGGATAACCGCTTATATGTCGCTTATCGCCGATGCAGTTAAACTTTCCACGGCTGAAAAGGAACTGCATAGGCTTGACTATCCGTTCAAAACGATTCCGGCCATGAAGATTGGCAAGCTGGCGGTTGCCGAGGGGGCGCAGCAAAAGTACCGGGGTATTGGCACCTATATGGTCTATCTTGCCCAAGAGATTGCCGCCAATATTATCAACCCCTACTGTGCGGCGCGGTTCCTCACCGTTGACGCTGATGTAGAGCATGATGAGGGTGTTTTGGTGTTTTATCAAAAAACGGTTTCGTTCCTAACGCTGAGCTGTCCGGCAAACACCGCAAGACTATCAGCATGAGGCTTGATCTGTACAGTATATTAGGGATTGCAGAACGGTGACAGGCACTCTCAGCGTTCCTTTATGTTTTACAACATTTTTCACAATTTGTATCATTGCAGTTTTTACAGATTTTATATATGTTTCTTTTATTGCAGTCAGTTTTTCTGGCGTATCTAAAACAAACAATATGCGGTTATCTAAAGCCTTATACTGATTATATGATGCACCTACATAGGTATAGCTTGATTGCGGGTTTTGTTTGACAAATGTGATTTGAGGATTACCGTTACCTCTTTATCAGAAAGGGTCCAATCGAAACTCGGCGGGATACCTACGAAGACCTGCTGCGTCATATCTGATATGCTTAACAAGCGTTACTGAAAATAGTATTGGTTGACAACCGGAATAAGATGCCCCATACTTATCCTGTTATTATTCAATTTAAAAGGGGTGTTGTATGAAACCGTATTCTGTGTATCCGCCGGAGCGTAAAAGTTTTCAGGACCGTATAAGCGGTGTTACCGTGTATCAGTTGACCGGTTACAAGGGGCATAGTGAACATCCCTATTTTACCGATGACGGGTGGTATGACAATGACCGGCGGATGCTTTTTGTTTCTGACCGGGATAATGTGCGTAATCTTTACAGTATCGAAATTGAAAGCGGGGAGCTTAGCCGCCTAACCGATATGCCTGCGGGAGGGCCGAATATCGCCTGTCCCATGCACGTTAATCATGTACTCAATGAAACCTATTATCATTACAGGGGCTGTGTGTACGCGATTAACCTGGACACCCTTGAAACCCGTCCGCTCTATATTGTCCCCAGGGGTTTTAACTTTGGCGGCGCGCGCCCCACCGGGGACGGGAAATATGTGGTCGCCGGATTAACCGAGGATCTTTCCGCCTCCGTCAAGGCGAATCTAACCGCCGGTTATATCGGCTTTGAGGAGATCTTCGCCGCAAAACCCGACTGCCGTATCGTCCGTATTAATGTTCAGGATAATACGGCGGATGAGGTATGGCAGGAAAAGTGCTGGGTTGGGCACATCAATCCTTCTTTGACGAGGGGAAACCTCTTGACCTTCTGCCATGAAGGTCCCTGGGGACTGGTGGATCACCGTATATGGGTGCTTGATTTGGATACGGGCAAGGCCCTGAAATTCCGGGAGCGCCGTGTTGAAAAGGAGATGGTCGGACACGAATACTGGTTTGCCGACGGCATTCATGTGGGCTATCAGGTACACCGGCCCGCCGGGGACAACAGCGATTCCTTTTTCGGTTTCGCCCTCTATGACGGGACCGGCGAAGTTGAGGCCCCCGCCGTCAGGGTGCCCGGACCGGATCACGTTCATTCCATAGGTTTTGACTTTGTGGTCAGCGATACGGGCAAATCGATCAAGGGGTACAAATACAACGGGAAAAGTTTTGACGGTCCCCGGATCATCACCATGCATGACGGCAGTTTTGACTGGGGCGCTCATCATCCTCATCCCAGCATTACCAGGGACGGGAAGCACGTGGTGTATAACAGTACCGCTGCGGGTTATTGCAATATCTACATGACCGCCATTCCTGAAGATTTTTATGCCCTGCCTGAACTCAAGGTAGATAAATAACAATAAACGGAGGTAGCTATGTCATCCAATGAAAAGACTGATAAAACGGCGCT
>BOAU01000006.1 GCA_026002025.1 Spirochaetia bacterium
AACCCAGCTTGATTTTGCGGAGCCCGCGGTGATCGCCGCCTTTTCCGCGCGGCCCGCGGTATTCATTTCAATGAGCGCGGAAAAACTGGGCAAGGATATGCAAGGCTTTGCCGCCCCCTACGAATACGGGGGCGCAAAATACGATCACATTTTCCATTTGCAGATGTACGGCGAAAAAACCTGCCGGTCCTTCTGGTCCCCTTCCACCACGGTGGAGTCCTTTATCCGTACCGTGCCCATCGACTATGAGGAATTGAAACGGCGCTGTTATATCATCAAGAACGTGCTTGATGAGGCAGTGTCGGTGCGTGTCAGCTCCCCCGGCGGGACCGATGTCCGCATCGGCCTGCAGGGCCGCAAGGCCTATTCCGATGACGGCGACTTTTCCAAAGGCGGGGCCGGGGGCAACCTCCCCGCGGGCGAAACCTTTATCAGCCCCGAAAACGGAACTGCCCAGGGCATCATCGCCTTTGACGGCTCCATCAGTCTCCATGACCGGGACATCGTAATAAAAAAACCGATTCACTGTGTTTTGGACAAAGGTTTTGTCAAAGAAATTAAGGGCGGAGAGGAAGCCGCAGCATTACTGCACACCGTGGAGACCGCGGAAAAAAACGCCCGTGAATTTGAAAAAGACGGTAAACTTCCCGCAGGCTCCGGCGCGATCTACGCCCGGAACGCCCGGGGCATCGGGGAACTCGGCATCGGCCTGAACCCGGCGGCCCGGATCACCGGCAGCATGCTGGAGGACGAGAAGGCCTTCCACACCTGCCACTTCGCCGTTGGCCTTAACTACGACGGCGACGCCCCGGCCCTTATCCACCTGGACGGCCTGGTGCAAAATCCCACCATTGTTGCAACAGACGCCGATGGCAGGGAAACGGTAATCGAAAAAGACGGGGAACTAATGGAAGATTTGAAATAAGGTTTTGTTTGTTCATGGTTTTCTGCCTGTTCCAAAAATCAGAAGTTCCGGGTGGTATTCAAAGTGCATGGTATCGTACCAGGCCCACCTGCCTCCCCAGATAAAACCCTGTTCCTCAAAGATACGGATCACGGCGGAGGGCGGGTCCTGCCGCTTTTCTGAGGGCAGGGAACGCCAGTCAATCCCCTTGGCGGCGGTCCACTGCCAGTAGGTTTCCATGCCCGGCTGGGCCTTCATCAGCAGATCTATTGCCACCCCATAAGCATGAAAGCTGCGGTTTTGACTGCCCGCAATGTTCCGCCAATTCCAGCTGCTTATGCTGTCCAGATTTTTGATCCAGCCCTGTATTTCCGGGTTTGTTTCCGCCAGCGCCAAAATACGCGCTTCCGCCTTTTTAAGCGGAACGGCTATGTTCCGGTGCACCGGCACGGACCATCCTAAAAAAATGATCCGCTGCTGCTGCGAATAAGCTTCCTCCCTGCTGCGGGCCTGCCAGAGGTCTTCGTAAAAAGGAGAACGGAGGGCACCGGGGCTGGATGACAGACGGCCCCGGTTAAGATAAGAAGAAAAGCGCCGGGAAAGAACCTGATCCGCCAGGGGCTGCCAGGGGTTTGGATCATCCCGGCTTTCGAGGGCATAGCGGTACAGGTACAGGGGACGGAAATCTTCCGGCCTGTCCGCATCCTCCTGGGGGAGGAACCTGCTCTGGGCGTAGTGCCAGCGTTTCCCGTCCATTTCAAAGGTCCACTCGCCGTCCTCGAAAAGCGCAGGGCCTATCCGTTCAGGATAGGCCGCTGAAAAGAGTTTTACCATATCCTCCGCCAGGTCCCCCCCGGCGGCCCGGCGAAGCTCCAGT
This sequence comes from Spirochaetia bacterium, assembly GCA_026002025.1. Next base: position 1,782 of record BOAU01000006.1, read on the forward strand.
TCCGCCAGGGGAGCAGCTGCCCAGGCCGCGGCCATCCCCTTGATTTCTTTGGTCTTTACCCACCATCTGTTAAAATGGAAACCCCCGCCACAAAGGAACCGCCCGCCCTGGATGAGAGTTTCAAATTCACCGTTCAAATCCCCGGCCTCCTCCCGGCTTGTCCAGAAGGGGATAACCCTGCCGTCGATGAAATCTGTCCGGGCAAGAAAATCCACCAGGGGCGCCGGTATCTGTCCTTCTTTGAGGGAGCCTCCGACAAAAAAAGTGTCATAGTCAAGCAGATTCGGCAGCGGCTCTTTGCCGCTAATATCAAACAAATCACCCCCGGTTGTTTGGGCGATGGCCTGCGCCGTCCGCCGGGCAGCGCGATTCTCCGCGAAAAAAATAATCAGGTTAGGCCCCGTGCGCGGATCGGGACTTGCCTCGGGTTCCGTAGTTTTCAGCCCGCACCCGGTCAGAAGAAGCGCAAAAAGACATGGCAGCAAACACAGGGGGAATTTCAATCTCATTATGGTACTATATTGTTGAAAAACGGCTCCAATGACAATATGTAGAAGAAATCCAAACATTCAAGTCTACCGATGGCGCAAAAACATATAAAGTATAAAGCCGGAGACGCATTGGTGAGATTTTTTGAGTTTTTAGGTGTGGGGGATTTAAGCAAACACTATCAAATGCTTGTCAAATCTTGAAAATTCAGAACCCCACGATCATGTCCTGGGTGACACCGCAAAGGTCCGCCAAAGCCCCAAGACGGTCGTATCCGGTCATCCTGGAAGGGTGATGGGCATCGCTTGCAAAAAAGAATTTACAGCCCGCCTCCCTTGCCGAACTTATCATGTTTATATACAGGTTTGAAAATCCCGATTCTCCAAGGGCCTTTTTACATTCAATGGCATCGTGGTGAATCTCTATACCCAGCCCGGCTGAAGCGGCGGCCTTAAAACAGGTTTCAAATTGAGATGGGGTAAAACCGGCCATTATTTCTTCTTCCCAATCGATAAATCCCAGGGGGGTAAAGGGATGCACAATCCCGGTCCCAAAACCGAGGTCTGTTACTTCCAAAAACCGCCGGTAGAGTAGTTCCCGCACCGCCGCAGGGCCCCCGGAACCCAGATCCTGGGGAACCGTGAAACCTGCCATGTGGAAATGATTGGCGGGAATCAGGACAAACTCAAAGAGTTTTGCCGTTTCTTTATCCATCCCCGCAATGCCGTTCCCGATATATTCGGTCTCACAGCCCACATAGGCCCTTACGTCCTTTGGACAGGACGAAAGCTCATCTTTTATTTTAAGCACATGATCCACATCCTGGACCTTGTACCAATCGCTGGCCCCGGGCAGATGGGAAGCCCAGCAGTGATTGGCAAAACCGACCGATTTAAGGCCCTGTTTTTTTGCCGCCCCAAGGCAGAGCGCCGCTGTTGATTCAGGGTCTCCGCAGCTGGATATATTCGTGTGAACATGAAGATCGCAGTTAACTTTTATTGCAGACATATTTACTCCTATTCTTTAGCATTTAAGTGATCCTATCATAACTCCCTTTATAAAGTAACGCTGTACAGCTTTGTGAAAAAACGCCCAATAAATAGGGTCAGCTCAAAAAGTAAATACAGGGGTACGCCGAGGGCTATCTGGGAAATGACATCCGGCGGGGTGCAGAGGGCGGCGGCCAAAAAGATCAGGAAGATGATGTGGGGCCGGAAGCGGGCCACTGTTTTCGGCGTCACAATACCCAGGGCGAATGCGGCCAGCAGCAGGAGCGGTGTCTGCAAAAGAAGGCCTGCGGCAAGCATCAAGGCGAAGAGCAGACCTAAGTATTCCCTGAAACCCCAGAGCGGCTGGATGCCGTCACCGGAGCCGAAGCCCAGAAAAAAGCGCAGAACTGTTGGCGAAAGGAAGCGGTAAGCCGCGGCAGAGCCGGCAATAAAAAGCACCGGCACAACCACAAGCGCCGTCGTTGTCCACCGGCGCTCTTTCCCCTTTAGGGCGGGCCAAATAAAAAGGCCGATTTGCAAAAGACAGAAGGGCGTTGAGACGACCGCGCCCGTCCACACCGCAAGGTTGAGATAGGCCAGAAATTTTTCGGCAGGATCGAAGGTGTAGAGCGCAACCTCCAGGCCCGCGGCCGGCGCCATAAGAAAAGCCGCCAGATAATCGGAAAAAACAAAGGCGGGGACGGTTACCACGGTGAATACCGCCAGTATAGCGATGATTCTGCGGCGAAGTTCCTCAAGGTGCTCAGTCCATTCGCTCAAGACAGCGCCGTTGTCAGCGCTATCCGCTTTTTCACCAGCCTTCGGTTTGTGCTCAATTCCGGATTTAAGCTTAACTTCCTTTTTCTTCGCCATCGGCCTTTTTTTCGGCATCGCTTGTGCGGACGCCGTCCATCTCAACAACATCGTCCTTCAGTTTGCCCACACCGCTGAACGCAGCCTTGAATTCCCGTATCGCTTCCCCGGCGGCCCTGCCCACCTGGGGCAGTCGTTTTGCGCCGAACAGCACCAGGGCCAGCACAATCAGCAGCGCTATCTCTCCTGCTCCTAAATGCATATTAACCTCCTCATTAAAACAATTAAACGCTAAAACGGAAAATCGTCGGAACTCTCCACCCGCAGTTCATCCCCGGCTTCCTCCAACGGACGGGATCCAACCGTCAGGCTCTGTTCCCTCACCGCCGCGAGGGTAAAGGCCCGGGGCTCGGCGGGGCAGGCCGCGAGGCAGGCGCCGCAGCCGATGCAGTACTTTTCATCATATATGGGCCGGGTGAGAAAGGGAATGCCCGACTCGCTGTAGGCGACCATGGTGAGCGCCCCGGTGGGACAGACCTCCGCACAGGCGCCGCAGGATTCATGCCTGGTCTTGACCACGCAGCGCTCAAAGTAGAGGGTGGACAGGGCTATCCTTGTCCGGTGTTTTTCGTCCACGCTGAGGCGGGTAATGGCCTTGGTGGGACAGACCCGTCCACATTCGATGCAGTTGAACTGACAGGCGGCGGTTGCTGCTCCATAGTAATCAAGATGAGGGTGCGGGTCATCCTTCGCCGTGATTATGTTGGCAGGGCAGGCCGCGACACAGGCATGACACACTATACAGCGGGAAGTGAAATGAATCAGATTTTTTGCCCCCGGCGGCAGTATGGGGAGCGTTTCACCTTCGCTCAGATTTGCAATGGCCACGTTCACGGGCCGGGAAAACAGTTTGAGACTCGGTCCTAAAAGGTATGCTGCGCCGCATACGAGCGAAGCCTTTCCCGCGCCTTTCAAAAAGATCCGCCGCGCTTCCCCTGAAACCGTTGCCCTGCCCCGCACCCCATAGGCCGCGCTCCCCGTGGGACAAACCGCAGTGCAGGAAAAACACAGCACGCAGCGCTCGCTGTCTATGCGCTTTGCTTTTGAATCAATGCAGCCTGCGGGGCATTTCTTTTCGCAGAGTCCGCAGGAGACGCAGGTAGCGGAAACCTTCATGCCCAGGGGCGCGGCTGACGAAAACAGGCCCAAGGTCACGCCCACCGGACACCAGCTGCAAAAAGCCCTGCCGCGCAACAAGGCTACAATCACGATGAGCATCAGCGGAACGGCGAGTTCGAGCATCCAGACCGCCGCGCCGCCCGAGAGCAGGCTCCGCAGTGCGCCCATTCCCCGCCCGAAGGTAGAGATGGGGTCAAAGAGCACCATGAGCGGGGCAAAGGAAAAAACCACCCCCGCAGCAACAAGCAAAGGGATCACATACCGCACCTTAGGCGGAGCCGCATAGCCCCTGCGGAAGACGCGGGGGGCAGCGGAAGGCTTCCCCCTCGATAGTTTTTCCCTTAATAGTTTTCCCATCCGCCAAAAAAGTTCCTGCACGGTTCCCAAAGGACAGAGGACGCTGCAATAGAGTCTGCCGAAAATCAGGGTGAGCACGAGAATGACGAGGACAATGCCCGCAATACCAACCCCGTAAAGTGTGGCGGAAAACTGCCCCTTGACCAGGAGGGCCAGTATGCCCTTGGAGTCGAGGCGGTGCGAAAGGTAGGCGTAGACAAAAAGAGCGAGCACAGCAAGGGCGATGAGGAAACGGATGATGGCGAGGGCTTTAGGGCCCCGTGACTTCTGCGGCATTACACGGTCAGGCGGGAGATGTTCAGTTTGGAGAGATCCATCTGCCCCAGGCCCGCTTCCGAGGCGATGCGTACATACTCGACCTGCCCCTGGCTTCGGCCTACCAGGGCAAAGGCAGCGGAGTCCGCAGCCACAATGTCCGGAGATATGATCATCGATCCCATCTGGTTCACATCCGCAAGGTTCCCGCCGCCGGGGCCGTTTCTGGTGATGACACGGTAGGCGTCAACAATGTTGAGGGTCGGCTTTTTGACGTAGAGAAAGTCGGCGATACAGGTCTGGAGCCCGTTTGAATGATAGACCCGTCTATCCCAGACGCAGCCCATGAGGTTTTTTATTGAGCCCGAAACCCCCGCGCCGCCGTGGTGTTTCAGCACCGGCACGTTGATGAATACGTCCGCTTCCAGGAGGGCTTCGTGTACCCCTACTTCCTTCAGCCGCTTACCCCCGTTGACCGGGACTTTTTGGTAGTAGCCTTCCCGCTCGGCCTGGGCATAGACCGCGCCGGCGTTTTTCGCCGCTTCAAGGATGCCGCTGTTTTTGCTGGTCCGCTCCCAATGGGCAATGGAATGGTCGATGATAAGGACCCGCCGCGCCCCGGCGTCCTTGCACTGCTTGACCACCGCCGCCACCAGTTCAGGGGAGGTGTTTGCCCCGTATTCCGGCGCAAGGTCAAAGGACATATTGGGCTTTATCACCACGGTCTGCCCGCTTTTGACAAAGCGCCCCATGCCGCCGATTTCCCGCATCCCCCGCTCGAACATGGTCCGGGGCGTCCCGCCCTTGAGGGCTATCAGGTCGGGATACCTGTTTTCCTGGGCGGCAAGCTCAACAGCGCCCCGTAAGCCCTTGGGCATAAAAAACAGCCCCGCGCCAAAGCCCAGAGCGGCCGATTTCTTTAAAAATTCACGTCTGTCCATTACAGTACCTCCATAACAGGATCAACTAAGATAAACATACAGGATTTATCCTTTTTTCTCAAGATGCTAGGCGCAATTTTTTTGAAATTTGTTTGACAATAATAAAAAATATCATATAATAATATGTAAGGAGAATAACAATGGACTGTAAAAAATATCTTAAATTGAATATTATATTACCTATTATCATAGGAATAATTATTGGAGCATTTCTTGTATTTAGCCGTATATTTGACGACATTCCAGGTTTGCCATTAATTGCTATAATATTATGTTTTGGTTCTATTTATTATGGTATTCATAATGTTCAAAAAATCAATAATAAAATAAAACCTGGAATTATCGTACCGTTATTATTTGGTATATTAGGAATAATAGGATCTTTTATTATTATATATAAAGAAGAATTTGATGACTCGCCAGGAGTTTTATTAATACTCGGTGCATTGTTTATAGGTTTAATATTTATTGGACTATTTAATATAAAAAACATTCGACAAAAAATTAATCCCGGAATATTTGTACCTCTTTTTTATTGTATAAGTGGTATTGTTTTGACAATAATATTGGAATTTGATGGTGAATTAACCAAAATGCAGAGAAGCATTGCAATAATGATATTTGTATTTATTGCAATCATAAGTATTAGTTTAGTAATGATCATTAGAAGAATTAAATCATTAAAAAAGATACGGTCCAACGCAGACCGAAGGTCTGACACATAACATACGCTATGCGCGCAGACCAAAGGTCTGACGCCGCAGTAGCGTCGTATAGCTTTCACGTTAGGCGCAGTTGAGACTCCATTATTTTATTCATTCCTCATTCATTATTTCATATAATTTTTTTGTAGTATTCCAATTTCTTATTGATATTTCTGAATAAATTTTTGATTCAATTATTTTTGTAATATGACTTTTTGTCCTTTCTTTTTTTAATATAGAATGGTATAATACATTTTTTCCCGCATATATTTTGTCAACACTTTCCCTTGGATTAAATTCTTTTACCGCATCTTCTGTCTTTAACGGTTCTATTAAAAATATTACATCATACTTATATTCTTCATCATTTTCACCGAATTTTTCAGGCTTTCTTATTATTATTTCATTTATTTCAGAAAGTGTTAATATAACAATATTAATTTTATTTTTTGTTTCCTTAAATAATTTTCCTTCTATCTTTTCCCTTAATTTTGATTTATCTTTTTCAGTATCATTAAAAATAACATTTCCTGTTTGAATATATGTTTTTACATCGGAAAATCCAATTTTTTCAAATATTTTTTTCAATTCATCCATTTTTATAATATTATTCCCTCCAACATTTATCCCCCTTAATAATGCGACATACTTAATTTTGTCCATAAGTGCATCCTTTTTATATCTGCCCTTGATAATAATCAATGGTCATTATTTCTTTGAACCCTACGTTTTTATACAATTTATACGCATTTATATTATTACTATCCACATCAATAATGATATCCCTATTATTATAATCAAGTTGATTTATTATTGATTTTATCAATTCTTTTCCATACCCCTTGTTCTGTTCTTCTTTTATTATTCCAACCGTATTTATGGAAATATCTTTATCATATCCTACAAAGGCAATACCAATATTTTTATTATCCTTTATCCCTATATACCCTTTTCTTGATTCTGATTTTATACTTGATGCTATAAAACCTTTTGTTTCTTCATAATTACCACCAAAGGCATCTAAAAGAATATTTATCATTATTTCCATATCGCTTTCATTGGCCATTTTTATTATTATTCTTTGATTATTATTTTCTTGAGGTTGTTTTATATATTTCATTGTATATTCTGTGTGATGTATCGTAAATCCTTTGTTTTTTATTATTTCCATTCCATTTTTTGAATTTCTATCGCAAACATATAAAATAGTGCCGATATTAAATTCTTCTAAATTTTTATGGGCTGTTTCCATTAATTCCTTTGCTATTCCTTTTTTTCTATATTTCGGGTTTATACAAATGGAAATTTCCGCCTCATTAATCATTGGCGCAAAAATTGATACTATGCCAATAAGTTCTTCTTTGTTATAATAGAGTATCCAACTTTTTAAATCCTTAAAATGATTTAAGAAATGATCCATTTGAATACACGTTTTAGTATTATCATATTTTTCACATAAATTGACAAGATTATTTATTTCGAGAATTTGTTCATTTGAAATATTTATAGTATTAAGTATCATCATCTCCTGACAATATATGATACATTTTTTATTGTCAAGCAGGCATACCTCAAAAAATGTGGGTGGAGTGAGCCGTGGGAAGGAGCGGCAGACTTTAAGTCTGAAGCGACTGACCTAGGCGAACGGAACCCGGAGGGGCTTTAGCCCCGAACCGCAAACCGTATGTTAAACGAAATTTTTTTTGTCCCAAGACGGGGGGAGTGCCCTCCATGGCGCCAAGAAATATTTGCCTTTTTTAATAAAAAACAGGGTAAATAACTATGTTAGGAGGCTTTTTGTTGGATGCTTAACTGAAAACCCAAATTATTAAGCACTTTAACAACCGTTGAAAAAGAAGGGTTTCCTTTTGGAGAAAGGGAATCATACAGCCCTTCGCGATTAAGTTTTAACTCACTGGCAAGCTGGGCCATGCCTTTTGAACGGGCAATTTCACCCATTATTTTTAAGAAAAATTTTGTATCGTTTTCTTCAAGGGCAACTTCAAACATGGCGATTACATCCTCTTTGGTTTCAAGCTCTTCGGATAAATGCCAATCACTTACCGTTATTTTTTCCATTTTAATCCTCCTCCTCTTCAAGGGGTTCAAGGGCGATTTTTTGCGCCGTTTTAATATCTTCCTCCTGGGTGAGTTTATCCCCGCCGCAGAGCAAGATGATGATTTCCTTCCCGGTATCTTTGCAGTACACACGATAGCCGGGGCCGTAGTCGATACGCATTTCAAACACGTTATTTCCACCCGCAGGCTTCCAATCCCCCCGGTTGCCTTCTTCAAGCCGCGCTATGCGGGCGAAAATTCGGACCCGTGCGCGGGGATCGTTGAGCTTTTTTATCCATTTTTTGTACTTGCTTGTCTTGCGGACCTTCATAGTTTGATAATAGGTTATAACCTACAGATTGTCAAGCACCACGAAGGGGGATCGCTTTTGTCGGACTCGTAGGCCGGAATATTCACGATCAGGTTAGAACATTCCCCAAATTCTGCTCTAACTCTTTGATCCGGCCGTTAAGAGCCGTTTCAACATCGGCTAAGACCAATTCCTGATATTTTTTTATATATTCCAGCGGGAAAGCCTTCATTGAAAATAGCTCCGGGGAATCTACCTCCAAGGCGGCGGCTATCCGTTCCAGCATTTCCGGGGAGGGGAATTTCCGCTCCATCTCTATCATGCCTATATAATGGGTGGACGTATTCACCTTTTCGGCCAATTTGGCCTGTGATAAGCCACGGATATGCCTCTGTTCCTTCATATTGGCGGCCAATAAAGCTCTAAGACTTGTCATAACCTCCAACCATACCCAAAATTTACTTCATTTTAGGGTTCAGGGGGGTATTGACAACTTTCTATTAGGGATTTAATATATAAATACTTCCAATTTGGCAGTCATTTTACCAAAATGGGGAAGATGGCGGGTGTTGCCTGCCGGAAAAATACAAAAGTCATGCGGACTTTAAACGTAAAGGTAGAGCGAGATGAGGAAGAATGTTTTTTTGGGAGGAATGCTGGTAATGGTACTGGCATTCGGAATGACGGTTGTTGGGTGCGCAAGCTTATTCAGTAGAGCTCCAAAAAGTTTCCAACAAGGTAGTGCTGGTGATACCACTATTTTACTTCGTGATGGCTTAGACTTTGATCGGGCTTTTCGTGAAGTTGCCTTTATTCTTAACAGGCACGGCTTTGATACGGAAATGATACAACCAGAAGTTGGGTTTATACGTACACGCTGGAGTTTTACCTGGAACGATAAAGGACAAACCCTTGAAGCGTACCGGGTACGTATTCTTTGTAATTTTAATCCTAGCCGAACTCAGTTAATACTCAAAGCAGAGGCAGAGTATTCAAAGGGAGGCAACTGGGTAAGTGGTTTTGATACCAGGGCTATAGAAACTTTGCGAAATGATATTAATCAAAGTATTGGGAATTAGTTACAGGGTTTGCGCTATAGTTGGGTAACGCATTAAGCGCCTGTCACCAGTTAACACTTCGGCCCGGTTTAATAATAGACCGGGTTTTATTTTATATTATATGCAGTAATATTAATAAAATATAATTTGCATATTTAAAAAATAAGAATATTATTAAAAACATTATTCGAATAGTCCGCCATCCATGGCGGAAGAGGACAAAAAAAACTTCGTTTAACATACGCTATACGCGCAGACCGTTCGGACCGCTGGTCCGCGGTCTGACGCTGCAGTAGCGGCTAGTACATCTGCACACCACCGTCTGAGCGGATGTCCGAGCCGGTCATAAAGGCGCTCCGTTCATCCGCAAGAAAGACGGCAATATAGCCTATGTCGAAGGGCTGGCCTATGCGGCCGGAAAGAAAGCCTCCCGGGGGATAGTTGTAATACCCCAGGGCATCCGGGTCCGGGGGGCGGTGCATCGGCTGCTTGGCGGCACTGGGGGGAACCATGACCGCGCCGGGACTGAGGGTGTTCACGGTGATGCCGTAGCGGCCCAGAGCCAGCGCCGCTTCCCGTGTAAGCATCTTGAGGCCGCCTTTGGCGGTTCCGTAGATGGCGTCGAAACCGGTGGGCCGCTTGTCGTGGATCGAAGCCACGTTGATGATCCTGCCGTAGCCGGCTTTCTTCATGTAAGGCATTACTTCCTGAATGGCCCGCCAGTAACCCTTCACATTTACTGTCATGAGCAGATCGTATTCAGCCTCTGAATATTCAAAAAGCTGTTTGTTTAACTGCACCGCGGCATTGTTCACCAGAATATCTATTTTGCCGTAATGCTCAATAGCCTTCGCAAAAAGATTCCGTATATCATCACGGTTACGCATATCGGTTTTAACGGGGAAAAATTCGCCGCCGCCATCGATACTCCCGGCGGCCGCTTCCTTAAGCTGCCGCGCGGTTTCATCCGGGGGATCCCGGTTAAAGGTCCCCGCCACCTTCGCCCCGGCCTGGGCCAGCGCCACGGAAATGCCCTGCCCGATCCCGGTTGCGGAACCGGTTACTATTGCTACCCTTCCTGCAAGTCCCATATTAAGCCCTCCTTATTTCCTGGCCGGTTGCACGGTCCAGTCTTTTTGTCCGGGCAAAATAGGTCAGCGTAAATCCGCCGTCCAGCCTGAGTTCCGCGCCGTTGGCAAAACCCGAATCATCACTTGCAAAATACAGAACCGCTTCTGCAATATCATTGATATTCCCCAGCCGGGGAAGGCGGACATGCGCCTGGGTATGCTCATACAATGGAGAAAGATCGCTGTAGAAATACTGTTCCTCACCTTCAATGGGTCCCATCTCAATAACATTGGTCCGCACACCCGCATCCCCCATGTCAAGGACCATTTCACGGGCAAGATTTTTGAGGCAGCCCTTGGCCATGCTGTAGGCAAAGGACGCCCCGAAGGGTTTTTCATCGTGGATGGAACTGACAAAAACAAAATTGCCCGACTTCGCTTTTTTCATTGAAGCGCCCGCGGCAACTACATAAAGGTATGCGCTTTTCATGTTGATCGCCATAATGCGGTCGTAGGTTTCGTCATCGCAGTCTTCAAGGTTTGCGGGGATCACCTCGTTGTTGTTGAAAACCAGAACATCAATCCTGCCGTATTTTTGCAGAACCTCCTGCACAGCGGCGTCAATCTGCGCCTTCGAGGCCGGGTCCGCGTGAAGCGTCAAAATTGACGGCGTCAAAATTGACGGCGTCAGAACTGAGGGCGTCAATTCCGCGGGGTGCGCCGCATCATCCGCAGGAAATATGTTCACCGCGACATGGGCCCCTTCCTCCGCAAGCCGGGCGGCGATTCCGGCCCCTGCGCGGGAAGCACCTTCGGTGATCAGGACCACCTTATCCTTCAGTTTCATCTCCCCTCCTTGTAAACAGGACTTCTCAACCGGCCCCAATCATTATACAATATCTTAAGGAGAATAACCATGAGCGAATCAGCCAAGTTTCAAAAATCAGAATATGATGAACTGCTTAACTATGTCAAAAGCGGTTCAAAACCATCGGACCTCAGAATAACGGACCTGCGCTTCACCGACATCGCGGGGGCGCCCATGCACTGTACCATGATGAAGGTTTACACGAACCAGGGCCTGGTGGGCTACGGCGAAGTCCGGGACGGGGCCAGCAAGACCTACGCCCTGATGCTCAAGAATCTCCTCATCGGGGAGAATCCCTGCGCCATCGACAAAATTTTCCGCAAGATAAAACAGTTCGGCTTCCATAGCCGCCAGGCCGGCGGGGTCTGCGCGGTGGAGATCGCCCTCTGGGATTTGGCGGGGAAGGCCTACGGCGTTCCGGTTTACCAGATGCTGGGCGGCAAGTTCCGTGACAAAATACGCTGCTACTGCGACACTGATGTTGAAGGCAAACATACCGGCAAGGATATGGGCAAGGCCCTGAAGGAACGGATGGCCCGGGGCTATACCTTCGCCAAAATGGATCTGGGGATTGGCCTTCTCTTTGATGTGCCCGGAACCCTTACCGCCCCCCTGGGCTTCCTTGAAGAATTCAGAAGCCGGGGCCGGGAATACGGCGCATGGCTGCGGAGCCACAAAAGTTTCGACCCCTCGTTCTACGAACCGCGCGGCAAAGCCTACGATATTCAGAACATCGCCCATCCCTTTACGGGAATTCACATTACCGAAAAGGGCCTTGATGTGCTTGAAGAATACGTCAAACAGGTGCGGGATGAGGTCGGCTGGGACATTCCCCTGGCCATTGATCACTTCGGCCACCTGGGTGTGGAGGACTGCATCAAACTTGCCCGGCGGATCGAAAAGTACAACATCGCCTGGGCCGAGGACATGATCCCCTGGCAAGCGACAGACCAGTGGGTGCGGCTCCGCAACGCCACCACCACACCCCTGGGCACCGGAGAGGACATCTACCTGAAAGAAGGATTCAGGCCCCTCCTGGAAGCGGGGGCGGTCAGCGTGATCCACCCGGACCTGCTCACCTCAGGGGGTATTCTCGAAAACAAGAAGATCGGAGATCTGGCTCAGGACTACGGTGTCGCCATGGCGGTCCACATGGCGGAAACCCCCATCGCCGCAATGGCCTGTGTCCATTCGATAGCGGCCACGGAAAATTTCCTGGTCCTGGAAAACCACTCCGCCGACGTGCCCTGGTGGGATGACCTCGTAAAGGGCCTGCCCAAGCCGATTGTGGATCACGGCTACATCGCCGTGCCGGACAAGCCGGGCCTGGGCATCGACGAACTCAACGAGGAAGTCATCGCCGAACACATCCATCCGCTCATCCCCGGCCAGTGGGAAGAAACCAGCGCCTGGGATTACGATATTTCCAATAACCGACTTTGGAGTTAGGGCGGTACAAGAATTTTTAACCACTGACCACACAGACAAGACGGACTTTTGCTTTGATTTCTTTTCTTTTGTCCGTGAGGTCAGTGTGGTCCGTGGTTAAATCCTTGATTTTGGAACCGGCTCAGGCATACAAATTTACCTGCCTGATTTATTCATCGATTATTATGTCCAACCCGTATTTTCTGATATCCGTTTTTTTTACTTCCGGATCATCAATGCTGTTTTTTAATGCTTCGATTATATTTTCCGCGAATATTACCTTATAGGGCCTTCCGAAATAATTCCTGATCGCATTATTAAGACGGGGCAGTCCCTTTGTTTCATTATGTTTTTTTATTACCGCAATATACAGCCTGCATAATTTTTCCTCTATGAGTCTGGGATCATTTTCCAGTAAAACATCCTTTACAAGGGGGCCTATTTCATTAAAGGATTTCAGTTTTTTAAACGAAGTTCCAAACCATTTGCTGTATGCAATATATTTTCCCTCCAGATAAAAGCATATCTTTATGAGATAATTTACAATGCGGCCCGCCATGATCTTCAATCCGATAATATCATCCAATGCGCCGCTTCTGCCTATAAACGCCTCCTTGTTTGAAATATAAAACCACAGAACCGCCATCCTTAACTTGCAGACATCCATCGGATAAAAACTCAATTCTTTCCTTGTATTGTTCAATTTATTTAAACCGTCATGAAATACTTCCCCCGCGCTTATTTCAATTAATTTTTGATCGGAAAACTTAAGCCATTCGGCATTGGTAAAATTATTGATCCTATCTGTCTTTAAGTATGAAGCAAGATAATCCTCAAAGCTTGTCACTTCTATCAAATGATTGAGTGGTTTCCTTTCTGTCAATTCCATGCTTTGCGTCTTGTCATACCCTGGATCGGTAAAATTAACGGAGAAGCTTTTATAAAGAAAGGGCAGTTCAAGGCTTAAACAGTTTTTTATTTCCGGTATTAAGCTTTTATCATCGACAAAGATCTGGCCGCGGGGACCCCAGTTATGATCCATGGATATTTCCGTGTCAAAACCCATAACATCAGAGCCGTATCCGATTAAGGATGCTGAATAGTCCAGTTTCGGATATGCCTTTTCCAGCAAGGGTTTAACAACATCAAAATAAAAGCCTCTGTTCAATTCAAGGCCGTGCACAAATTGGGGTTTGCCCTTCACCGTAACTCCTTTTAAAAAAGCCCGCAGCAAAATTCTAAACTTGACCCACAGATCAAAAAAGAAGAAGAAAAACCGCAAAGGCGCCGAAGGCGACTAAGGGGAAGAAGGGTTACTACTTTCTTTTCTTCCTTCCTTAGTCGCCTTCGGCGCCTCCTATGTTTCTTGTCAAGGGAATTCGATAATTTTTTGTTACCGCTTCCCCAGACCGCTCCCAGCCCGATTACGCACTCAATGCCTCTTGGGCTAATACTCCCGTTTTTTCAGGCCGTTTCTTGATTTCCAAATGCCGCACCTCATAATCCGTTCCATTTTTCAATAGCGTATACATGACCACCGCCAGCCTCCGGGCTATCGCCACAATTGCCTTCTTTTTCCCTATGCCTTTGACCTCCGTCATATATTCATACCGCTCCCGTAAGGCTCCCCCGTTCCGTGACCACGTTACCGCCCAGGCCGCTTGTACTAAAAGCGCCCGCAGATACCCGTTCCCCCGCTTCGTTATCCGTCCGTATCTTACTATCGTTCCCGACATGCTCACCCGGGGTACTAACCCCAGATAATTACCCACCTGAGCCACATTGGAAAAACGTTCTGCTTGTATATAGGCGGAAAAAGCGAATGACACTTTCGGCCCTACCCCCGGCACCGTCTGCAACCGCTCTATCTGTTTGTCCCCCGCGGCCTGCGCCGCCATCCGTCGCTCCAGTACCGCGATTCGTTCCTCATTCAGCGAAAGACACGCAGCCAAGTGTTCCGCTTCTTCCCGTTCAAGCCCCGTCAGCTGCGCTATCACCGCCTCCCGGTTTTCGCTGGTCGCCAGGTCTTTGCGGACCACCGTCGTTATTCCCTGGTGCACGAACAGCGCATGCAGCCGGTTTATCCCCTGATTCCGGACCCGCTGTTCCCGCGCATAACTGGACAGTACTTTCCTTCGCGCCATCTCCTCATCGCTGGGCACCGGTACTATCGGCAGCCGACTGTCCGGCCGATCCGTCAGTAAATGCGCCAGTTTCAACGCGTCCTCCGGATCGGTCTTTTGTCCGTTGCGTAGATAATGGGCAAATGAGACGGGTTCAATACCCGTATCTCGCACCCCACGGTCTTTTCCAACTCCTTCGCCATAATAAATGCCAGATTCCCCGCTTCCAGCGCCACTTTGTCCCCACTCTTCAGCTTCTGGTACAGCTTCGCACGGCCCTCGGCGCTCGTCCTCCCCTGATATTTCCCTACCTTTTCTTCCGGCTCTTCTTCTCCCTGCTCGTTCTTCACCAGCTTCCCCGTCCGCCTCACCATCATCATCACCCAGGTCCGTTTCCCCAGGTCGATACCCACATACCGCCGTTTTGTCTCTTCCATTTCTCCGCTCCTTACTATTAAAATAAGGGCCGGGAGCTATTATCGGGTGTGGTTTCACCGTACTCCTATTCGCGGTCTGTCCGTTATACGGGCAGCCGCGTTTTTCTTTACGGTGGCCGGTTTGAATTAATCTTTGCGTCGAGGTTCGTCGGGTTCCCCCGCCTTCCTCACGGCACCAATCAACCTGCTAAGTGAACCGAAGGTTCACACGGCTCCCTAGCCCCGTCGGACCAGAGTACCACTTAACCCCGATAATTTAAATCATAGTATCTTTGCGGTTAAATATTCTTAGGAGAAGAAGAGGCGCCTCCCTGGAGAATCACCCGCTTTATCCCATTTTTCAGATGTTGGGTATTGAAATTGAACAAAAAACCGAGGGAAATATCTGAAAGCCGCATATACGTGAGTATTTGGGCCAAATGGATATCGGTGAGCTCTTTTACTGCTTTGTTCTCGATGATTATTTGGTTATGTTCAACGACCATGTCAATACGATATCCGCACTCAATGGTCATCCCTCTATATATAAGGGGTAACGATTTTTCACATTCTACAAAAAAACCTTGTTGGGTGAGTTCATATCGTAAACAAGCTTGATAAGCGCTCTCCAGCAGACCTGGACCCAGGAATGAATGGACTTTGTAGGCACAATTCAGTACTTTCTTAGCCAGATTCTCTTGTTCCTGAGTTACCACTTTTTTTCCTTTGCGCGCCTTTGTCGCCTTTGCGGTTAAAAATCCGTAATCCTTAGGTTACTATACGCCGATTTGTGGGTCAAGTTTAGAGTAAAACTGCGGGTTTTAAGGCCCTACCTTTTTTCCTTAATCTTTTCTTTTTCCTTGGTGATCTTTGCGTCCAGCCGGTCCATCAGTTTGTCGATGGCGGGGGTCAGGTCAAATTCGTGTTCCTGCACATGAATGGAAACACCCCAGCGGAAATTCACCGTTGCCTCCGCGGAGAAATCCTTATCCTTGGTAATGGTGATGAGCAGATCAACGATCATGTTCTCCGCATTGTGAATGCGGGCGATCTTCCCGTCCAGATACGACCTCGCGTCATCCCCCATGGTAAAATGAACTGCCTTGATATCAATATTCATGCCGGCCTCCTGTAATCAATAGATAAATTTGAATATACCCTAACGGGCATACGAAGAACCCAAATCAAGTTCACCCCGGTATTTTGCCACAGTCCGGCGGGCAAGGGGAATACCCCGCTGCGCCAAAAGCTCCACGATCTTCTGATCCGAAAGGTTCTGCTGTTCAACGGAAATGATCTCCCGGATGATCTCCTTGACCCCCTCCTTGGAATATTTGGATCGCTCGGAACCGGCGATGCTGATGGAATTGGTAAAAAAATGGCGGATTTCAAAGATGCCCCATTCGGTCTGCATATACTTGCCGTTAGCGGTGCGGGAAACCGTGGTTTCGTGGACATCCAGCTGTTCCGCAATTTCCCGCAGCGTAAGAGGGGCCAAGTATTTGGGGCCGTTGTCAAAGAACGCCCGCTGGGACCTCACCACCGCCTCGGACACCCGCTTTAGGGTATCGTTCCGGTGCTTCACCGACTGGATAAACCAGCGGGCCTCCCTGATGTTTTCCCTGACAAAATCCCGGGCGGGTTTTTCAACCTCCGGCAGGGCCGCCTTGACCCCTGCGGGGGACGCAAGCTTCGTGAAGAAGGAATTGATCCCAAGCACGGGAATTTCCTCGTCATTAATGATGATAACGAATTCCCCTTCCTTGCGGATCACCTGCACATCGGGGATCACGTAGCGGGTTTCGTCGGAGGCAAACTGCCTGCCGGGAAAGGGGGAGAGTTCCCTGATCCGCTCAAAAAAAACACGGACCTCATCCTCGGTACGGGAAAGTTTTTTCGCGGTCTCCGCAAATTTTCCCCGTTCAAGGGGTTCCAGGTAATCGAGGATTTCCTCAATGCCCTCGGGAATGTCAGGCATAAGGCCGATCTGTACCCGCAGCGATTCCCGGTAGTCTGAAGTACAGGTCCCCTGGGGCTCCAGGGATTGGACAAGCTCCATTGCCTCGGCAAGCCGCGCAGGGGGAATGGGCGGCGCCGGCTCTTTCTTAAAAAGCAGGTCCACCGGTTCCTTGTGGAAGCCGTCGGCATCAAGGTTTTGGATCAGGGTTTCACAGATAACCTTGAGTTCTTCGTCAATGGGTTCAAGCTGGAGCTGCCAGAGTAAATGATCCTGGAGGGTTTCGGGCCGGGAAAGGGCCCCCTCAATAAAGCGGCGGTGCTCATCAGCCGATTCTTCTCCCCCGCCCCTGTGCACAAAGCCCGAATCGGAGCTGGCCTCAAAGTAGTCCTCCTCTTCTTGCTTCTTCCGGGGGGCAGCCGCCTCGTCCAGGGAAACCATGGTATGATCCTCAACCAGTTCCAGGGCGGGGTTCCGTTCAAGCTCTTCCTCGATCTTTTCCCGCAGATCCGCAATGGGCATCTCCATCAGCTTAATCGACTGATAAAGCTGGGGACTCATTTTGAGCCGCTGTTCCTGGATGAATGACGGACGCTGCAACTGCACGGGCAAGACTCCTAGATCAACTATTGTTCCATTAAAGAGCTTTGTCAATCAATATGTTGATAATAACATTGACCATGTATAAAAACCATGGTAATTTGATCAGGGGGCCAAAAATGAAAAAAATCTATATGCTCATGGAAGACAAATGGCACAGGCGGGATGTGATCGTTCCCGGCATGGAGGCCGCCCTTGGGAAGGAGGGCTTCACCGCGGTCTTGAATCCTGAGGAAATTCCCTGGACAAAACTCAAGGACGAGGTAAGCGTCTTTGTGTCCCAAAAGGGCGAGAACCAGGAACTGCCCGACGGATCAAAGTTGAAATGGATCACAGGTGAGCGGGAAAAACTGCTCTGGGATTTTGTCAACGAAGGCGGGGCCGCGCTTTTTATCCACTGCGGCACGGTGCTCTCCGATGCGGGCCCCCTCTACCGTAAACTTGTGGGGGGGACCTTCCTGCAGCACCCCAAACAGCTCCCGGTCACCTTTGCGCCCATCAAGGGAATTCATCCCATTGTTGAGGGGGTAGAACCCTTTACCGTCCCTGACGAACACTATCACTGCGAGATTAACGTTAAGGACATTAATCCCATCATGATCGCCGGTTCCGAAGGAAACACCGGTATCCTTGCCGGGTGGTACCAGGAGATCGGCAAGGGCCGTACCGTGGTCCTGATCCCCGGCCACACCCTGGAAGCGGCAACCAATCCCAATATGAGCAAACTTATCCGCAACGCGGTTAAGTGGCTGGTTAAATAATACCGTGAACATATTTCCTGTGATAAAAGGCGGGGAAGTCCGCTGGGATGCCCTGGTATTCGGGCATTTGTTTGCCAACCGGTATTTTGGCGAATCAGGCGACAAGCCCCCACGGGGCGCCCCTTCGACTTGCAGTTCCGTGCTTATCCGGGGCAGGCAGGCGGACGGCAAAGATTACTGTCTTATTGTGGACCCCACGATAAGGCACAGCGATAAAGAGTATTACTACGATCTGAACCGCCACAGCGGACTGTATCCCGAAGCAATCACCCACTGCTTTTCCACCCACGAACATTTTGATCACTGGAACGGTTTGAAATATTTTCCCGATGCACAATGGCTTACCGCAAAGGGCAACAAGGCCCCAATCGGCAAGGCCAATGAAGGGGCGGTGAACCGGGAAACCGGTGACAATCTTTCCCCGACAATCCCCTGGGAACGCATTGAAGAAGTGTCCGGGGAATTTCTCCCCGGCGTGTACGCCCTGCATCTGCCGGGGCATACCGCAATTCTCCACGGCATTGCCTTTGTTTCCGAAGGAAAAAAGATCCTCTTCGCCGCCGATGCGGTGATGACCCGCGAACACTTTAAGGACCGGATCACGGAATTTTCCCCCAGTGATGAACTGAAAAAAAAGGCCGCGGAAACCATCGACAATATCAGGGAAAGTTTTGACATTGTCGTGCCGGGGCACGACAATCTTATTGTGATTTAGGTATAGCGGGTGTGAACCGCGTTGATATCAATACGTCCCGCAAGATCATTGGCAATTTCCACATTCTGCCTCACCCGCTCTGCGCTCCGCATTCCCACCAGTACCACGTCCACCAGGGGATTGGAAAACACAAACTGAATCAGCGCGCGGGTATAATCGAAGTTGTCCTCCGGGCGGATCATCTTCATCCAGCGCTGAAAAGTTCCCGATGTGGGGGCCCGCATGGTAGCGGTACCGAGTTTGTACTTTTCCGCTTCATATAAACTGCCGAAGGGGCGGCTCGGTTCGTAGGGATGCTGAAAAATAAAATTGTAGCACATCTGCACTTCATCGAAGCGGCCTGAGCGGATCATCTGATAGAGCCCTTCGCTGTTGTCCTCGCTGGTAAAGCCGATAAATTTGACGAGCCCGTCTTTTTTGAGTTTTTCCATACCCTCCACCATGCTGCGGGGGCCCATGAGTTTTTCTGCGTCTTCGTGGGAATAGCTGTTCCCGTGGATCTGGATAAGGTCCACATAATCCCGCTTGAGCCGCTTGAGGCTTTCCTCAACAGAACGGATCACCCCATCATAATCGGTGGGGCCGCACTTGGTGGCAAGGAAGATTTTTTTCGGGTCAACTTTGCCCAGCACTTCCCCGAACATGGTTTCCGAGCGGCCTTCGCCGTAACCCGGCGCGGTATCAAAATAGGTAACCCCCAAATCAAGGGCGGTTTCCAGGGCCCTGTAGATTCCCTGCTTGGCCTCGTCGGCGTCAGGATCGTAGGCATGAAGATAGTTCTTTAAACCCGCCACAGCCCCGCCGAAACCCAGGCGGCTCACCTTTCTCCCTGTTTTGCCAAATTCAACGTATTCCATTATATTCCCCCTCTGTTGAGCATATGATATAATGGCATAATTTTTAAGGGGGCAATCATGGCAAAGTTTTGGTATCAGGAGAATTTGCGTTTTTTGCAAACCGTTCTGCGGGAGATCGATATTAAGGATTACGATGCCGCCGGAGTTGTGGCTTATATGAAAAAAAGCAACAGCAACGTGCTGGTGGTCAACGCCGGGGGAGTTATCGACTTTTTCAAGAATCCCCTGGAGATGGCAAACCACAATCAATTTATGAAGGATGAAATCCTGCCAAAACTCTGTGAAGAGATCCACAGGGCGGGGATGCATGTGATCACCCGGGTGGATTTTCGCGGCGTGGAAAAGCGGCGCTACAATCTCCACCCGGACTGGTTCGCCCTGGATCAGGATGGCAATGTGAAGGAGGGCACATCGGGAAACGCAAAACTGGCCCGGCCCTGCTACAATTCACCCTATACCGGCGATTACGCGGAAGCTTTTATTGATTACCTCCTGAGCCATTACGACATCGACGGCATCTGGGAAAATTCCGTGGGCTTCGACAACAGTCCCTGTTACTGCAAACGCTGCCGGGACATCTACCGTGAAGAAACGGGAAAGGAAATTCCACGGCTGCCCAAGGGCCCCAATGATCCGGCCCTGGATACCCCCGCTTTTGCGGAGTACCGGACCTGGAAGGCAAAACACGCGGACCTTCACCTTGAACGGCTGCGCAAGGTGGTAAAAAAACACGGCGAGGAAAAGGCCTTCTGCGCGGAAATTTTCGATCTGTACAACCACGGTTTCAGCCGGAACACCGGCATCGATCACGGCAACGCGAAAAAGAGTTTCGACTTTATCGTAAGCTGCGTATTCCTCAATTCCCTGCACGACGCAACGCAGACGCGGACTTATGACATCATCAACAACGCCGCCACCACGATCCGTTTTTCCCGCGCCCTTGATCCAAAGAAGCAGCCCGTGATTGTCACCGGCAATAACGGCACCCGCTGGCGCTACACCGCAGACCCGGACCTGGAAACCCGGCTCTGGATGTGGGAGATAGCCGGTGTTGGCGGCGGCATTTGGAACTGCTACTTCAACGGCCAGCACCCCGCCGCCACCCACGACCGCCGGGGCGCCTACAACGAAAAGGATATCTACACCTATCTCGCGGACAACTCCGCTATCATCTCCGACACAATTCCTGCGGCGGATGTTGCGATCTACTATTCACTTGCCACCAAGGACCGCCTGATTAAAGGCGATGAGCGGCAGGATGATTTCGGCGTGTACATCCGGGGCATCGAACGGGTGCTGCTGGAACACCACATCCAGTACAGCTTTATCCCCGATGCCGAGCTTTCAGCCCAGCGGCTCAAGGGAATCAAGGCGCTGCTCCTCCCCAATGCGGCGTATATCAGCGATCATGATCTCGACATCATCCGCCAGTATGTGAAAGACGGCGGCGGCCTTATCGCATCCAAGAATACCAGTCTCTTTGACGAGAAGGGAAATCCGCGTAAGGACTTCGGCCTTGCGGACATCTTCGGCGTTTCATACACCGGCGTCACCCTGGACACCGCCAACGACACCTACCAGCTTATCCGCGACAGGAACAGCCCCATCCTTAAAAACGTCGGCGACACGGATCTGCTGATCAATGGCGGCACAACACTTCTGGTAAAAGCGGTTAACGAAAATTATCAGATCGCCGCCACCCACATCCCCACCATTCCCAACCAGCCGCCTGAATACGCCTGGATTCCCGAAATGAAAACCAATTATCCTACCATCATTTCCGGCGCCTTCGGCAAGGGCCGTGTGGTCTACTTTGCCAACAGCATTGAGGCATTGGCTTTTACCAACGGCCACGAAGATTACACCGAGATTTACAAGAACGCATTGGATTATGCGACCAGCGGCGATTACCTGATTAAGGCCAACGCACCCCGCAGTGTTCATGTGAACGTGATAGCGGATCAAAATGATGAAAATCACCTTATCGCGGCATTGGTGAACACCACCGGAACATCCCAGCGGCCGATAAAGGAAGTAGTTTCCGTGCCGGTGGAACTGCGGATACCTTTGCGGGGCCGTTTGCTTAGGTCATCAAAAGTACTCTGGGGCGAAGGGATCAAGGTGACCCAGGAGAATGATGCCATTAGTATTACTGTGCCCGCGCTTGGGGAGTTTGCAAGTGTGGAGATAAGGTTGTAAAGAAGTTGAAGGCGATGGTACGGGGCGGCAGGGTTTCGTACCATATTATATTATGAATACAAATTGGGCTATAAATGGAACATTATTGGAAAGGGCCTTCCATGTGGGGGGGGTTAGAGACAGAGGATGAGACTGTAAATTTGGCTCTTACGGAGTTTATAAAAAGGAGAGGAATGGAAGATGTTATATCATTTTATTCCTAATATTGCTAATATTGCTAAATGTAATGGATAATAAATATAGAAAAACCATTTCATTCCTTTCCATTTCCCTCTTTCCCCATTATATTTATTTACGTTTGAATTAATGCCTGTCTGCCGATCTTTTTCAGGAGAAGCCATAATAATCGCTATAAAGCGCTCCCCAGGTGCCATGTGCCAATAACAAGGACACGGTTAAACTTCCATTGCCGATCATAATCCGTTGTAACCGGATGTTTAAGGCGATTGCTTAACTGGGTGACCGCCATAATGTTAAAACTCTTGCCAATCTCGAATTCTGTAACAAGAGACCAGAACATTTCCGGTTTTCTATTGGCAAGGGATTCACCTGATTGCGGGTTATAGAAAGGAAGGGACGATTCAAATTGAAATCCAACCATATCCAGAAAAAGCGGCATCTGATAACCCAAAAATCCTGAAAAATAATAGCCAAAAGTATTTTGGTTTATACCGTCATCGGCCCTGAAATACCACTGTTCAGTTCCCCGCGCTTTGGTGTAATTTTGATACTTTACGACATTATCAAATTTCATAACCACATGGTGCCAATTGCCCGGGAAAATAGCCGCGAGATCAAATTGAAGAGTCGCGCCCAAATGAACGTCCCACACAGCGCCGTCGAAGCCGGAACCATCGGCAAACTCCTGCGGGTCTCCCTGCTCCACATGGCGATACAAGCCCATACCATTCATACGAGTGCCAAACATATCATAATTCCAGCCGCTGCCTATCTGTGAACCCAGGGAAAAAACAAAAAAAGCAACGGGTGTCCAAATAGTATCAGCCAATACATTGATTGATATTGGCGTAACCTCAGCGCCAAATTTTAGCGTAATATTATTGTCAGCGGTCAAGGCGTTTGTTCCCTGTAAAAAAGGGAAAATAATTCTCTGTTCAAATCCAAACTGCATTTCCCCGGCTGTTGAAGTAATTAATGACAAATCGGTTTGTTTTTGAAACCCTTTGTCGTTTTCTGCCCATGCCGTATTTATACCAATAATACAAAATAACATAACAATGGCGATTTTCAATTTTATCCCCTTAATTGCCCTTTCATTAATTTCTTTTATATCATGCACTATTTCCCCCATTTGTATTATTATAATGTCTTTTGTCCTTTTGTCAATGTCTTTAAAAAAACGTTGGGTAGTATTCGCATAACGTAGTTATACGCCATTATGCCTAAACGATAAAGAAGCGCAGTAACAAAACCAGTGCAAATATGCATTTCTTGTAAAAGCAAATAATTTTGCCCCAAAATTTGTTGTCGCACCGTGCCATCCTTGGCCCGGGAACGTTATTCTTTCCTAATGTTACCGTTACCGTTTGGGGGCGGCTAGAGGCCGCCCCCCGGCGCAATGTGCGCCGGCAGGGGAAAATTCGCCCTTTTTTTCACTTTTTTTGAAAAAACGCTTGCATAATATTTCAGTTTCTGGTAGAATATTTTCATGTTGCAGATAACGGCAGCCCAAAAGCCAGAAACCGCCCTACGGCTCATATAATACAAACAAGTGCCAAAAAAATCTACTAAACATAACTCCTAAATTCCCTTTTTTTTATCGATTTTTCTCATTTTTAAACAAAAGTGCCGTAAGCGTGTTCAAATGTTCCCGCAGAACGCTAACAAAGGTGTTACCCGCTTGAGCGGTAAACATAAAAACTGACGGCAGGGAATAGACCGCATAGGAGGCTTCAAAATGAAGCAAAACAAGTTTTTTGTAGCGGCAATGCTCGGTATGGTATTGACATTCGGATTGGTCTTTTTAGGATGTGATAATGATAACGGCGGTGGCGGCGATGATTTTACGGCGAGTACCAATGAATCTACCGCAAATGATGTAGCCACACTCGGTCTCATTGGAACAGGTACACCTGCCAGTAGTGCACCCACCGTAGCAACGGCGGTAATTAATTCCGGGAAAATCAAAATTACCTCGGAGAGCGCGGGAACGGCGGTTATTACGGTTTCAGACGCTTCAGGCCATACCTCAACCATTGCGGTAACCGTTGCCGTAAATGGTTCGATTACGATTGGAACAATTACTAAATATGATGCAGTTGTGAATCATGAAATAAATATTGCGTCATTGTCTGATGTCTCGAATCATGCTGGTATTAAAGATTTGAGTGGCGCATTTGGCGCTGTTGATGCCAATGATACGTTCTCGTTAACCAGTGCGACAGGCGTGAATATTGCAATTCCACAATCAATGATTTCGCGTGGAACTTTGGGTGGTGCAAAAATTGTAATAGTTTACAATGCGCCAAGTGACTTGACGGCTGATGTTTATAAGGATGTGAAATTTGTGACCGGTGTTGCCGCGGTGACGCGTGCACTAAAGGGTGACAAATACACAGACGGAACCGACGTTTATACCGAAATTGTGCCATCAGAATGGACGGTCAAAGATTCGATTACCGGTGCCATTGTTCCTGTGACATTGTCGGAAAGAGTTCTTTTGGATTTTGGGAGCGGTGATGTTACGGATATCGGTAATCCGGTCTTGGTTAATATTCTCGTTAACAATGCAATTACAGCCGCAGGATTGACATTGGTTTCTGGACAAGACAACACCAATGTTCCATATATTGATTCTGTTCACACAACCCGTGAAACACGGGATGGCACTCCCACTCCTTTGACGCCTTATGCGGAATAGGGTACTTGTCACCATTTTTAAGCTGACCTAAAAATTGGGAACCTGATACAATCAACGCCCCCAAGAACTCGCTTGCGCGAGGGAGGTCCTTGGCGGGGGCGCATTGTTAATGGGGGGCAAAATAATTTTTAAAATATATCGTATAAATAATTATAAACAAAAAGATCATAGTCCGAGAGCCAGTGGTACGGCATAACGGCGTATAGCGTGAAAGGTTTGCGACGTTTTGCCAGCCCGAATAAGGGCTTTGCGAAGCAAAGACCAGGGCTGGCAAAATGTGGGTGGAGTGAGCCGTGGAAAGGAGCGGCAGACTTTAGTCTGAAGCGACTGACCTAGGCGAACGGAACCCGGAGGGGCTTTAGCCCCGAACCGCAAACCGTATGTTATGTGCAGTTTGCCCGTACTCCATTTATTCAGGTTCTACTATAATTCAATTCTCAATACTGCCGTTTTCTGCAAATGATATTTTATAATAATTTAAATATTCTTTATATGCATCTTGTGCTGATAAACAAGTATCCATTAAATATCCCGGTGTTTTTTTATATTCTTTTAAACCTCGGTAATAATATAGTTTATGTTCTTCATCAATAATGAATGGTATAACATTATTCTTCAGACACTCTTTAAACATTATTAGCCTGCCTACCCTTCCATTTCCATCCTGAAAAGGATGTATCTTTTCAAAATTGCAATGAAATGTTATAATATCATTAATCGTATGAATGCTGTTTTGCCGGTAATTCTCAAGAAGAACATGCATCTTCTCTGATACTTTTTCCGGTAAAGTAGTTTCTATACCACCAACCATATTTTCAAGTTTTTTATACTCCCCTACGTTAAACCAATCTTTTTGGGAATCGTATGTTCCTGTCTTTAATATTCTATGGTACTCTTTTATAATAAATTCATTTAAAGATTCTTTTGCTGTTTTCAATAAGTATCTAAAACAGGAAAAATGGTTAATTGTTTCAACAATATCGTCAACATTTAATACTTTTCCTTTTTCAGAATCAACCGTATTTGTTTCATATATATACCTCGTCTGATCTTCAGATAATTTACTACCCTCAATACGATTTGAATTATAACATAATTTTATTTGAGTAATGTGATAAATACCCCCTTTCAGACTCATATCCATCTCTTCTTTCAACCTATCCAGCAACGGAGTATTTACTATGGCTATTTTTGGCGGCTTTTCCCTATCCATTTTTTAATCATTACATATTTTTTCAAGTATGTCAAGGGCATAAAAGTCTTAAATTTTCCAATAGTCTTAGGGCAAATTGCACATAGCGTATGTTATGCGAAGTGGCCGTACTTCATATTTTGGCGGTATATATTAATTCAGGCGGAATTGCTTTAAAAAAATTTGTATCCAATGTCCATATTTTTGAATCAGTTTTTATTCCATGCATTATTATTATTGAATCTATTAATCCAACTCCTTTATCTATTAATTTATTTTTATAGGAATATATTCCAGCTGATATTATTATTTCCGTATCGTTATCTATTTTTGGCAAATGTTTCCAGTAATCTAAAATAATTTCCTCCTCTCTTTTGTTTTTAACCCCCTGTAATAATTCTCCAAAAACAACTTCTACTGCCAATATATCCATTTTGGTCAGCATTTGAGAAATGGGATCAAAATATTTTACATTTTTTCTTAAAAACTCAATCCATACTGATGTATCAAGTATTATCAAGAGGGGAACCTCCGGTTAAGTATCATGATTTCCTATTTATTTCGCGAATTTTATTTCCAGAATTTATGATAATAGGTTCTGTTGAAATTTTTTGATTAAGTTCTTTAATATGATAAATATCAACCCAATCCTTTAAAGCAATAGTTATTGCCTCGGTGACCGTTGAGCCGTGGGTATATTCCCTAACATTATTTACCAAATCATCCGCCAGTATTGCCGTTACCTTCATATGATATATGATACGATATAATATCGTATTGTCAATATTTTTTAGCAAATTTTTTATATTTTATTAAGTGTATACTTTTTTATACATATTTATCAATAAACGGTTACCGATGTCTCGGGCATACCTGCTGACGTTCATGCCCATATCCGCGTATACTTTAAGCAGCCCGTCAGCGCCGTTCGCGGCGTGGACTCAGGCGGTAAGGCGGTGGATCTGCGGGTCGATTGGGATGACAGAACTTCTACGGCCTTGTTCTCATTTTTGGGCAGCGCGAAGGATATTACTATTTTTGAAGGAGCATAACATGTTGGCAATGACCACCGATTACCATGGGTCGAATAAAAGTACCGAAGACATCAGGCGCGCCCTCTCAAATATTGCCCGCGCCGGTTTCAGCCATATTCACTGGTGCCATGAATGGACCGGCGACTACATCTACTCAACCCATGAAATGCTCCAGATCCGGGAATGGTGCGGTGAGTTCGGCCTCAAAGTAAAGGGAATCCACGCCACCGACGGCATAGGCCGGAAGCCCTTTGATCCGGCCGATCCCCGCGATCTTTTTGTGCAGGACACCAAAAACTATCATTCCATGAACGAATACAACCGCCTTGCGGGGGTTGAACTTATCAAGAACCGGGTAGACCTGGCTCAAATCCTGGACGCCGGAGCCATTGTCCTCCATTTCTCCCAGCCCTGGGAAGTTTTCGCAGCGGACAAAAACTACCGGGAGCAATTCTACCGTCAGGCATGTAAGTCCTTCGACGAATTGGAGTATTACTGCAAGACCCGTTGTATACGCATCTGCGTGGAAAACCTGAACAGTCCCCCCGAATATTTGCGCTATGAATTTGACACCCTCTTTGAACGCTATGACCGCGATTATATGGGCCTCTGTTTTGATACGGGACACGCAAACTTCACCTGTAAAAATAACTGCCTGGAACTTGCGGAGCGTTACACTGACCGGCTTTTTATGATCCATAGCCATGATAATCAGGGGGGCGGAGATGAACACCTGCTGCCCTTTGAAGGAACCTTTAACTGGGAAGGTTTTGCCAAAGTACTCGCCCGTTCCCCCTATGAGTTCCCCATACTCATGGAGCCGTCTTTTAAGGGAGAGGGCGATGAAACCGCATGGCTGGACAAAGCCCATAAGGACGGTATGCATTTACAAGAAACCATCATGAGCTATGCCGATCTGTTAGTTAAAGCAAGGGATTAATAGAAGTACCACGCCCCATATTTTTTGACCAGGCGTTTGAGCGCCTCCTCTTCCTCTTTTTTGTTTCCGGTATATATAAAGGCCCCCCTTCCCTGAAGGCAGGAAAGTCCGGCTTCAATGGTTTCAGGATCTGTGCTTTCAATGCAGACGGGCAGTTTGGCCATATCCGGGAAACAGTTTGCCAGGAAAATGAGGCTTTTGACGGCTTC
Source organism: Spirochaetia bacterium (assembly GCA_026002025.1). The sequence continues at coordinate 30,185 of BOAU01000006.1, forward strand.
TTTGGGATTGGGGGCCGTGTCGATGCGGAGGAGGAGTATATCCGCCCCCTCTTCGGCTTCTTCACGGGCGGCATCAATAGCGTCTTCGTAATCGCCCTTTTTTACAGCCCGGAGGAATTTTTCTTCCGAACCGCCAACAGTTTTCAGGGCGGAAAGGCTGCCGTTCCATTCCAGAACTTTGGTTCCGGAAAGAAAATTTTTTCCTTTTGGCGCGGGCGGGATTTTTCGCGGTGTATGGTTTACCGCTTTTCCGGCAATGGCAACGATGTGCGCGGGGGTGGAACCGCAGCAGCCGCCTACGATATTGACCAGGCCATCCGCGAGCCAGCTTTCAATGTGGTTTGCCATGATTTCCGGGCTGTCGGAATAACGGCCTTCCCGGTCGGGGAGACCGGCGTTGGGGTAGGCGATGACCGGACAGGGGGCAAAGGCCGCAAGTTCCGTCAGATAGGGTTTGAGCCGGTCCGCGCCGAAAGAACAGTTGAGTCCTAGGGCCCAGAGTCCGGCGGGGAGGAGGGCAGTACAGAAAGCTTTTAAATCCTGGCCCGTCAGGAGAAAACCGCCTTGGGATACGGTTGCGGAAATGATGAGCGGGACGCATATATGGCGTTCTTCGTTAAGACGGTTTACGGCGGACTGGGCGGCTTTAGCGTTAAGGGCGTCAAAAACGGTTTCTACCAGAATAATATCTGCGCCGCCGTCCAAAAGCCCCCGGGCATTGTCGTAATAGGCGGCTTCAAGTTCTTCCCGGGAGACGGCCCGGTTTAAGGGCTTATCCATGTCGTTGGTAATGGAAGCGCTTTTGGCCGTGGGGCCTATGCTGCCGGCCACAAAGCGGGGTTTGCCAGGAGCGCTGAATTTGTCCGCGGCTTTCCGGGCAAGGGCGGCGGCTGCGGCGCTGATTTCATATGCCTTGTCTCCCAGGCCGAAATTTTCCAGGGAAACCACCGTGGAATTGAGGCTGCACGTTTCTATAATGTCCGCTCCGGCTTCAAGGTAAGCTTCGTGGATGGAGGAGATTATATCCGGCCGGGTAAGGCAGAGGATGTCGGCGCAGCCTTTAAGGGAAAGGGGGTGGTTCGCAAACCGGCTGCCCCGGTAGTCCGCTTCTTCCAGGGGCCGCCCTTCCGGTGAACGCCAGGACTGGATCAGACTCCCCATGCCTCCGTCAAGGATAAGAACGCGGCGGGCCGCTAAATTATCAAGCTGTTCAGAGATATTCATAGCTTGTTGACAGTATGCTGTAGTTCTACCGGGTTGTAAAGATCAATTCTTTCATACGTTTGTCGGGGTAAATTGTGCAGGGTATTTCATCGGTGGGCATTAAAGGGTAAATATAGTATACTGTTTCATAGGAGCGTAACATGACCAGGGCCATTGTGGCGGCGGTCAAGAAGTTCGGCGCGTATTAAGGGCGAGTTATGGACTGCGAGGGGATCATTTTTGATATACAGCGTTTCGCGGTCCACGATGGGCCGGGCATACGCTCTACGGTCTTTCTAAAGGGCTGCACCTGCGCCTGGTGCCATAATCCTGAGTCCCTTTCGGTTAAGCCCCAGATCGAATTCTATCCCTCCCGCTGCATAGGCTGCGGGAAATGTTTTACCATCTGTCCCGAAAGGCTCCACACCATGCGGGGAGAGGCCCACCATATCGATCGGACAAAATGTTCAGGCTGCGGACGCTGCGCCGCTGAATGTTTTTCCAACGCTCTCGTCTTAAAAGGTAAAAAAGTTTCCTCCGGTGAAATCATGGAAACCCTGTTAAAGGATCGGGTGTACTTTGAAGAGTCCGGGGGCGGCGTAACCCTGTCCGGCGGCGAACCGGCGCTGCAGAGCGATTTTTCCGCGGCCATTCTTTCCGCCTGCAAGCAGAAGGGTATCCATACGGCGATCCAAACCGCCGGGAATTATCCCTTTGAAAAACTGGAAGCCCTTTTGCCCCATCTTGATATGATCATGTACGATATCAAAGGTTTTTCCCCGGATATCTATACAAAATACATCCGGGGAAACCGGGAACAGATATTCAAAAATCTGAAATCCCTGGGCGAACGCTTTAAGGGCGTGCTTGCGGTGAGGACCCCCTGCGTCGGTTCGGTCAATGACAACGAAGCAGAGATTGAACAGATTACGAAGATGCTCGCGGAGATCGGCAACATTGTCTATTACCAGATTATACCCTATCATGGATTAGGAAAGGCAAAGTACGATGCATTAAACGAGGCTTATACGGAACAGTTCTATACACCGTCACCGGAGAAGATTACAGCGTACGAAAAAATCGCGTCCCGTTTTGTTCCCGTGTTCAATATTGACAAAGGAGTACACTATGGTGAATTATCAGGAAAAGATTAAGGCGCTCCACAAGCTCAAACTGGAGTTTAATGATGAAAAACTGCGCCGTACCGGCGGCTCTTATAATACCGATGATCACGGGTGGATACCCCTGGACCTGGCGGATACTTTTAAGCCCGTAGCGGACCCGTCCTGCAATCTGGTTGTGGGGATGGAAGCGACCACCAGGACCTTTGCCAATTTCCTGGACGCCCACCCGGTGTTTTACCATCCCGCCTGCGCCTTTGCCGGGTCCTGGATAGGCACCGCCAAGGGTTTCAGCCCCACATGGCGGCCTGAAAACCGTCAGGAGGAACATGAGAAATTATTCCCCCAATATAATATTATCTCCCGCGGCTTATATGCCATGAACCATTCCGCGCCGGATTTACGGATCGGCCTGGAACTTGGCTGGGGCGGGCTGCTGGAGAAGATACGCCATTATCAGAAACTGAACCACCCCCAGGGCGCGGAATTTTATGAGGGAGAGGCGCGGGTGGTGGAAGCGGTTCAGCGTTACATTGCCCGGCATGTGGAGGCCTTAAAGCGGGACAGCGCGGCAACCGCCGATCCTGCCTTGAAGGCCCATTACACCGTACTCGCGGAAATGAACGAATACCTGATAAACGGAGCGCCCCGTACCCTGCGGGAAGCGCTGCAGTGGATCGTCCACTGGCAGGACGTTGATCGTATGTACTTTAACGGCGGGGCGGGGCAGGAGATCGATACCCTGTTGCAGGCCTATTACGAACGGGACATACAGAGCGGCGCCATTACCGGCGACGACGAAGTGGTCTGGTTTTTTGCGTCCCTGTTTTTTAACGATCCCCATTATCACATGATAGGCGGTCAGGACCCCGCCAGCGGCAATGATGTTGCCACCCACTTCTCCTTTCTGATCCTTGAGGGCCAGCATCTGCTTAATATCCCCAATAATCTGGCCCTGCGGGTACACGAGAACAGCAATGATGAGCTCTTTACCAAGGCGGTAGAATACCTCTTTCAGGATGGGACCGGCGTCTGTTACTCCCTGGCGGAGGGGCTGGACACGGGGTACATCCGTAACGGACATCCCCGGAGCATCGCCCGTATGCGCGCCAAGGTCGGCTGCAACTGGACCGCCCTGCCGGGGATCGAATACGCCCTGCAGGATGTTACCCGTGTGTGTCTGGCCCAGCCCATCCTCATGGCCCTGGACGATATGCTCGCAGAAGGGGGCGAGTGCGGCATGGAACGGCTCCTTACCTATTATGAAAAGCGGCTTGGGGAAGCGGTTCAGCTTATAAAAGATGGGGTAGACTGGCATTATGAGTACAAATGGAATAACCGCCCGGAGGTCGTCTTAAACCTCGTCGCCCACGGCCCCATTGAACGGGGCATTGATATGTCCCACGGGGGGGTGGATATTTACAACTTTGCCTGCGATGCCACCGCCCTGGCCACTGCGGCCAATTCCCTTGCCGCCATAGAACAGCGGGTGGTCAAGGAACAGCGCCTGACTTGGGAACAACTGCAAAAGGTCCTCAAGGAAAACTATAAAGACGCGGAGGATATCCGGCTGATGCTGAAAAGCGTGCCCCAATTCGGCGCGGGGGATACGGCGGCGGACAAATACGCGGTCTGGCTTGCGGAGCTCTATACCCGCCTGATGCGGGATACCCCGACCAAACTGGGATTCGTCGTGCTGCCGGGTATCTTTTCCCATGGGGAGGTGTACGCCCACGGTAAAAACCTTGGCGCCACCCCCAATGGCCGGTTCAGCGGGACGGAAATTTCCCACAGCGCCGATCCTGATCCGGGCTTCCTGCCCGGCGGCGGGACGGCCCCCACCGCAAAGGCAAACGCCGTTGCGGCGGTACAAAGCGGGTGGGGAAACTCCACCCCCCTGCAGCTTGATATCGACGCAAAGCTGGCGAAAGAGGCCGGGGGCATTCAGAACATCAAGGCCCTGATCCGCTCGCATAACCGCATGGGCGGCACCTTGATCAACATCAATGTCATCTCCAAGGAGAAGATTCTGGAGGCCCACGCAAATCCTGACCGTTATCCCGACTTGGTTGTCCGGGTAACCGGGTACAGCGCCTTCTTTAAGTCCCTGTCCCCGGAATACCGCCAGCAGGTGGTTGACCGCTGGCTGGCCTACGAATAGGCCGTTCTATGAATGATAAACTTAAGGGCGGAATTTTAGCGGCCCTGGTAACCCCCTTTGATGAATCGGGAAAAATCGATAAGCCGGCCCTAAGGGCGCTGGTAAAAAAACTGCTGGCCAATGGGATCAACGGATTTTTTGTCTGCGGCAGCACCGGCGAGGCTTTTCTGATGGAAGGCGTTGAACGCCGGGAAGCGCTGGAAACGGTGGCGGAAGCCAATGACGGCAAGGGCTCCCTCATCTGCCACTGCGGTGCCATCGGCACGGACCTGAGCATCGGCCTGGCCAAACACGCAGCATCCCTGGGCGTCGATGCGGTGTCATCGGTGCCGCCCTTTTATCATCATTTCAGTAATGATGAAATCCTTGCTTATTTCCACGATCTGGCCGATGCATCGGGAAAGCCGGTTATCGTATACAATATCCCTTCCTTCTGCGGGGTCACCATTACCCCGGCCATGATGGCGTCCCTGCGGAGCCGTCCCGGTGTGGCGGGGATCAAATTTACCAGCCTGGATCTATTCGCCATGGAGCAGATGAAAACCAATGATCCCAACATGGTGGTGTACAACGGCTTTGATGAAGTGGCCCTGGCCGGTTTCAGCATGGGGGCAGACGGGGCCATCGGCAGCAACTTCAATATCATGGGAAAATATTTTATCGATATGCAGCGCCTCTTTTTACAGAACAAACTGAGCGAAGCCCAGGCAATTCAGAAAAAAGCGAACGCCGCAATTGCAGCACTTTACGGAACAGGAAAATTGATTTCCTGCATCAAATACATCATCGGCCTTCAGGGCATTCCCTACGGAAACAGCCGCCGCCCCTTCTCGCCCCTCACAGAGGATGACAAGAAAATTTGCCGGCAGGTTTTTGAAGGATTGAAAAAGGACGGCATCAATTGATTCAGATCGGCCTTCGCGCTCACGACTACGGGAAACAGGTTCCGGTGGAACAGCTTGCGGATACCCTGGCCGCTTTTAACCCCGCGTCCATTCAGCTTGCCCTGCCAAAGGCATTGTCCGATGCCCCCCGCCCCGGAGCACTCAGCCCCGGCTATGCACGGCGGATACGGCGCATCCTGGAAGCCCGTAATATTTCGGTTGCGGTTCTGGGCTGTTACATTAACCCCGTGCATCCGGATCCTGATGAACGTGAAAAAATGCTCCGCAGTTTTGAAGAACATCTGCGCTTTGCCCGTGATTTCGGCTGCGCCCTGGTGGGCACCGAAACGGGCTCTTGCAATGCGGACTGCTCTTGGCATCCCGATACGGAGAAAAGCGAAACCTTTGATCTTCTATGTGCCTCCGTAGAACGGCTCGTCGCTGTTGCTGAAAAATGCGGATCCATTGTGGCAATAGAACCGGTGGCGGATCAGCATACCGTTTCCAGCATAGAAAAGATGGCGCAGCTCCTACGCCGTATCCCCTCCCCCGCGCTCAAGGTCATCTATGATCCGGTAAATCTGATCCCCTCGGCGGGACTCTCGGAAACACAGGAACACTTTTTCTCACGGGCCTTTGACGCCTTTGGGGATGATATCGCTGCAATTCACGCCAAGGACTTCCGCATTGAGGGGGGCAAGAAACTGGGGGATCTTGTTACCGGAACCGGGGACCTTGATTACCCGGCGCTGCTCAAAATAATCCAGAGCAGGAAACCCGGCATTGATATCCTTTTGGAAAACAGTATTCCTGCGAAGGCCCGGGAAACCATGGCCTTCCTCAGGGAAACCGCAGAGCGGGCCGCTTCTTAAAATCCAAGCTCTTCGTTTATAAGGATGATCGTATATTTTCCAACAAACTTTTTTGCGTTCAGAGTTATCAGCAGCTGATTGCACATCCGGTCGGGGATGTTGCAGTCCGTGCATATCCCCGTTTCGGCACAGGGGGTCTTGTGGCCGTTCCGTTTACAGTTCATGGGCGCAATGGACTTTGCCCGCGCAATGGCCTCTTCCAGGGTATCGGTGATTTTATTCACCCCCGCCGCCACAATGATGTGCCGGGGACCGTAGGCCATGGCTGCAACCCGGCTGCCTGAGCAGTCCAGGTTAACCATCTCGCCCTGCATGGTTAAGGCATTGGCGCCGGTGATAAAATAATCGGCCATAAGACTGTCCCGGCAGACTTCAAAATGATCCGGGCAATTATACCGGTCGTATAGTTTATATTCACCGTTCCGCAGAACCGGAAGGACCTCCATGGCGCTTAAGGTTTCGCTCCCCCCAAGCCCCACGGACACACCCTTGGGCAGACAGGTATCAAACAAAAGCTTTTTTGCGTCCTCAGGGGTTTCGGCATAATAGGACTGCCATCCCTTTTGCTGAAAAGCCTCCGCCGCCAATCTGCCCCGTTTCTCGCCGAACCATTTTCGGAATTTATTCATGATGATTACCACACCCGCAGTTCAGAGTCTAAAAGCTGATGCACCGCTTCGACAAAATAATAATCCCCATAGATCAGGTTTACATTGAGCTCATCTTCCTGCCCGTGATATCGGACTGCTCCCCCCTGTACGATGGAATCCTTTCCAAGATCCCAATCACAGTAATCCTTTTCTATTGCCCTTAATATCCGCAGAGCCGTATCAAAATAGAGGCTCTTTTCCTCACCCTTCACCAGAACCGAAAGGGCAAGAAGGCCGCAGGCGGCGATGGTCCCTGCGGAGGTGTCGGTTATTTTCGGTGTATCGGGGGCGCGGAAATCCGCCGGAGGAATATACCCGTAACGGCTCAGGGCCGCACTGAAATAATGGGCGATCTTTTTTGAGGCCTCAAGGTAACGGGTTTCCCCGGTATGGCGGTAACTCAATGCAAAACCGTATAAGGCCCATGCCTGGCCCCGCGTCCAGGAAGAACCGCTTGCGTATCCCTGTCCACCGGGGGTTTCCAAAAGAGCGCCGTTTTCAGGATCAAGAACAGCGATATGATTACAGGAACCGTCTTCCCGTACCAGATGCTTTAGGGCCGTATCCGCATGTTCAATGGCGATAAAGCGGAACCGGGGGTCCCCGCTTTGTTCGCTGGCCCAGTAGAGCAGGGGCAGATTCATCATGCAGTCAATAATGATCCACCCGGTACGATCCATATTCCATGAGCGGATAAAATGCCCCCGGGGATTGTAACGTCCGGCCAAAAGATTCGCCGCATGGAGGGCCCGCACACGGGAAAAGTCGTTGCCGGTGAGCTTAAAATCCAGCACGCTTGAGAGGGTCCACATAAAACCTACGTCATGGTGCAGTCCCTCATAACCGGCAAGGGCAGCGTCGAGCCGTTCTTCAACAGCAATCGCAGTATCACTGTACTTTTTATCTTTTGTATCACGAAACATGAGCCAGAGAATTCCCGGCCAGAAACCGTTGGTCCACCAGTAAATGCTGTCCGCCATCTTGTCGGCGTAGCGGCCATTTACCGCAATATAGGGGACTTTTAACCCCACCCGGTCACATTGGGCCGCCATCTTGATCCGTATTTTGTCCCGAACATCCTCGGCCCATTTTTTGTCCGCTTCATTTATTGCGTTCATGCTCAGCCCTTGACCGCGCCGATCATCACCCCTTTAACAAAGTAACGCTGCAGGAAGGGGTAAATGCAGAGCACCGGCACCGTGGTGATAACGATGGCGGCGTATTTGATGGTTTCCGCGAACTGGTCGATCTTATCGTTTTCCGTGGCTGCCGAATTGAGGATGTTTGAGTTTGCGATTAGGATGGCCCGCAGTACATTCTGAATGGGCAGCTTGTAGTTATCCTGCAAATAAATGGAAGCGGGGAACCAGCTGTTCCAGTGCCCGATCCCGTAGTACAACAGTAATACTACGGTGGTCGGCTTTACCAGAGGAAGTATAATGCGGAACAGGACCGTGATGTCGTTGGCCCCGTCAATACGGGCGGATTCTGACAGGCTGTCCGGTATGGCCTCAATTGCGGTGCGGTAAATAATCGTGTTGTATACGCTGATAGCCCCCGGCAGGATGAGCGCCCAAAGGGTGTTGTAGAGGTGGAGGCTGCGGATGTTAAGGTAATTCGGTATCATACCGCCGCTAAAGAACATGGTAAACAGAATGAGAAACAGCACCGGCTTTTTGAAGTACACGTTCTTTGACGCCAGGAAAAAGGCGGCAAAAAGTGTCAGGAAGATATTCAGCGTTAGGGATACTACCATCACGATAAGGATATTTTTGTAACCGCTGATTAGCAGGGGGTGGGAAAAGGCAAGCCGGAAGGCCCCAAGGTTGAATCCCCTGGGATACCACAAAAAGCCGGGCGAAGCCAATAAGGCGATATTATCCGATACCGATGCTACCAGTACATAATACATGGGATACAGGGTAACAAATACCAGAAATGCCATAATAACAAAATTAATGGTATCGAAAACATAATCGCCGGGTGATTTTTTTTGCAACATATTTGTCATCTCCCTTAAAACAGACCGGAATCGGTAAATTTCTTGCTGAGCTGATTAGCCGTAACCAGGAAAACCACATTGACCAGGGAATTAAACAGCCCCACCGCGGAGGCGTAACTGAAGGCCGCCTGTATAATACCCCGGCGGTACACATAGGTTGAAATCACATCCGCCACTTCATAAATACCTTCATTGTAAAGCAGGATGATCTTTTCAAAACCCACGTTCAGGATGCCGCCCATGCGCAGAATAAACAGCACCATGATGACCGGCAGCAGATTGGGTAAGGTTATGCTGAATATTTTCCGCATACGCCCCGCACCATCGATGGTGGCGGCCTCGTACTGCTCCTGATCAATGCCGGAAAGGGCCGCAAGGTATATAATTGAATTCCACCCGATCCCCTGCCATATATCGGAGATGACGTATATCGGGTAGAAATACTTTGTGTGCATAAGATAGTTTTGCCCTTCTCCGCCGAGGAATACCGCGAGCTGGGCAAAGAGGCCGTTACTGGCAGTATAGGTACGGATAAGGGAACTGACCACCACCAGCGAAATAAAATAGGGCATGTAGGTTATGGTCTGTACGGTTTTCTTGAAGAAGGCGTTTTTTATTTCGTTCAGCATCAGGGCCAGCAGAATAGGAGCCGGGAAACCGAACACAATGCTAAGCAGACTGATGGAAAGGGTGTTCCGTATAAGACGGAAAAAATATACATCATTGAAAAAGGCGATAAAATGCTTGAACCCAACCCAGGGGCTGCGGGAAAACCCCAAATTGGGGCGGTAATCCTTAAAGGCGATTATCAGGCCGTACATGGGCTTGTAGGCGAAAAGTGCAAAATATACCAATACGGGTATGATTAACAGATATTTATACTTGTTCAGGGCAAAATCCCGGGCCAGGACTACCTTCAAAGGCTCGCGCCACACCTCTGTCTTTTTACTGTTCATGATCCCCCCACATATTAAAAATCCCCGCCGTCCGCACGGCGGGGTAAATCTTAAAAACTGTTAGCGGGCGCGGTAACGGTCGTAACCGGCCTGGTTGATCTTGAGCAGCTCAGGCAGGCCCATCTGCTCCATCCGGGCGGCAAAGGCGTCAAAGTTGGAAAGCGGTTCCGCTCCGGTAATAAACTTAATCGCCATTTCATTCGAGTAGGTAGAGATGGTATTTTGCAGTTCACCGGCCCGGTTGCTTTCTTCGGGGGTCAGGGTGATCCCGTTGGGCAGGGTCCACTTGGCGGATACCGCCTCATTGGGATAGAACCACAGATCATTGGCGTCAATGGCCGCCTGGGTGTTCTTCATGTACAGAAGCTGGGTGGCCTGGATACAGTTGCCGCTCCAGGTGGAACCGCCGAACTTGTCAATGGCGTTATTGAGGCCGTCGGGATCATTGGCGACCAGGGGCAGATAGGCGGGTTTGCCGTTTGCATCATAATCCCAGGATACACCCTGCTTGCCGAAGTTCCAGTAGAGGTTGCCTTCCTTGGAATAGGCATAGTCCAGGGCGCGCATCACCAGTTCCAGTTTTTCCGGGGGACAACTGGTGGTGATTACCGCAGCATTGCTGCCGATACCGTAGCCGCCGGGCACCATGGACATGGTACCATCGTTGCCCTTGGGATACTGCAAGCCGATCCACTGTGCGCCGTTGTTGGCTTTTTGGGCATCATTACCCCAGTTGGAAACCTGTCCCATGGAGGTAACGGAAATACCCATCTTGCCGTTCAGGGCATTGGTCCGGGCAATGGTATCATCCACGGTCATAAAGTCCTGATCCAGAAGGCCGGCCCTCCACCATTCATTGAGCTTGGTCACATAGTTCTTAAATTCCTGCTGGGAAGTGGCATTTTGAATCTTGCCGTTGTTGTCTACATAAAGCCTGAAGGTAAGCATGGTATAGGCGCCAAAGGCCCCTGCGATTCCGCTGCCGTAATCGGCAACCCGGCTCCGGGCAAAACTTAGGGTCGCGCCGTACTTATCCTTGAAGACCCGCAGGGTCTTGTCCCAATCGGCAATCGTCGCCGGCAGGGGAAGCCCGTTGGCATCAAGCCAGTCCTTGCGGACCACCGGCCCCAGGTAGGTGTCGTTCCAGCCCCCGGCTTCACGGAAGAAGCCGAAACCGTAATATTTGCCGGAGTCGGTCTTGAAAGTCCGGTCATACTCAGGATTGGTCTGCAGCCAGGCGTAGTAATTGGGGGCCCATTCCTTGATATAGGGGGTAAGGTCATAGATGGTGCCCTCGTCCATGTACCGCGCCGCGTCCTTCATCAACCCGTGGAAAATAACGTCCGGCAGCTTTTCATTGGCCATCATCAGGTTGAAGGGAGATGACAAATATGTTGCAAAAAAAATCACCCGGCGATTATGTTTTCGATACCATTAATTTTGTTATTATGGCATTTCTGGTATT
>BOAU01000007.1 GCA_026002025.1 Spirochaetia bacterium
TTCTTCTCGCTCATTTTTAACCCCATTTTGGCCTCCGTAAGCTCGCACCTTACAGAATAGCCCGTTTATTTGAGGTACATTTTCTAAATGAGGCAAACCTTTGTTTGGGGTACATTTTTCATGAGGCGCTGCGCCCACTAGACTAAACTTTTCATTTTTTGTATGATTCAAGTTCACTTATCGTTAGGAACATCTAACGTAGTTTCGAGGAGGATACATGAGCGCCACCATAAGGCTCAAGAAATTTGGAACCAAGAAACGCCCCTACTACCGCATCGTGGTGTTAGACAAACGGGCGCCCCGTGACGGGAAGACCATCGAAGAACTGGGGTATTACCATCCCATCGAGGCCGAGGACAAGCAGATCCAGCTGTCCGAGGATAAGGTAAAAGCATGGCTGCAGAACGGCGCGATTGTCAGTGATACGGTCCGCAAAATTCTGAACAAGAAGAATATTTCCCTGTAAACCCGGTTTTTTGACTGGTAATGGGGAAAAGGGTATTTAAATGGAAAAAGATCTGGTTGAATACATTGTAAAATCCCTGGTGGATGACCCCTCTGCGGTACAGGTTAGTGTTGTGGAGGGTGAAAAATCCACTATTCTGGAACTCCGGGTAGCCGCCGACGATATCGGCAAGGTGATCGGCAAACACGGCCGTATTGCCAAGGCTATCAGGACCGTCTTGCAGGCCGCCACTGCCAAGACCGGCAAGCATACGGTCTTGGAAATTCTCGACTGAACCCTTCGGCCCCGCCATCCTCCGCTAAAATCATGCGCTTGATGTCATGACAGAAAAATTTGTGGTGGGCCTTGTGGGTTCTCCCTTCGGCCTCAAGGGTTTCGTCAAAGTCAAGTCCCTGTCCGGGGAAATCGATCATCTGTTACAGCTTAAATCGGTGATCCTCCGTCAGGGCAGCGCGGAACGGGTCTGGGAAATCGAAGAAAGCGCCCCCAGTTTTCCTTCGGTGGCGCTGAAATTCAAAGGCATCGATACCCCGGAAGACGCCAAGGCCTTAGGCGGCGCGGAACTTATCGTCGGCCGGGAACAGGCCAGTCCCCTCAAAAAAGGTGAATACTATATTGAAGACCTCCGTGGCCTTGAGGTGGTTTTAGACCCATCTGCCGCCCCCGAAGGGGCTCTTGATGACGAAAAGCCCGAAATTCTGGGTCATATCACCGACATCCTCGAAGGGGGCGGCGGAAATCTGGCGGAAATCAAGCTTATTTCAGGTGAAACCCGGTTGGTTCCCTTTCGGGATGAGTTTTTTGGGGAAGTAAACCTTGAAACCCGCAAAATAGCGCTCCTTAACCAATGGATTCTGGAATGAAATACACGGTTTTGACCCTTTTTCCGGAAATTACCGATGCTTTTTTCGCCACATCCATCATGGCAAAGGCGGTAAGCCGGGGCATTGTGGAGTATCGGGCCATAAACATCCGGGATTATGCCCAGGATAAGCATAACACCTGCGACGACGCCCCCTACGGCGGCGGTCCGGGGATGCTCATGCTCGCCGAACCCTTGGGCCGGGCGCTGGAAGCCGCCGGGGCAAAAAAGAAGCGGGTCATTTATTTAAGCCCCTCGGGACGGCCCTTTAACCAGGCCCTGGCAAAGGAGCTTGCCGGATGTGAGGAACTTGTCCTGCTCTGCGGCCGCTACGAGGGGATCGACCAGCGGATCATCGATCTTTATGTGGATGATGAGATTTCCGTGGGGGACTATGTGCTTTCTTCCGGGGAAGTTGCGGCCCTGGCGCTCATCGACGCCACTTACCGGCTGGTGGATCAGGTGATCACCCCGGCGTCCCTGGACGAGGAAAGTTTTTCCGGGGGGCTTTTGGAGTACCCCCAGTATACACGCCCTGAAGTTTATGATATATATAGGGTTCCTGATATTTTGCTTTCCGGGCACCACGAGAACATACGGCGCTGGCGTCTGCGGAAGCGGATCGAAAAAACCCTTGCCATGCGGCCGGACTTGATCCGCCGGGGTGAGGAAACAGGACTTTTTGATACTGAAACTTGTAAGATTATAGAGGAGTTGCGGAAAAATGAATGAAATCAGAGCCATTGAAGAAGCCCAGATGAAGGGCGAAGTTGACGATTTTAAGGTTGGGGACACCGTAAAGGTGCATTTCAAGATTGTTGAAGGCAAAACCGAACGTATCCAGATCTACGAAGGCCTGGTTATCGCGATGAAAAATTCCCGTGTGGGCAAAACCTTTACGGTGCGGAAGAATTCCTACGGCGTTGGAGTTGAACGGGTATTCCCCATTCATTCCCCCCGGATCGCCAAGGTTGAAGTGACCCGCCCCGGCCGTGTCCGCCGGGCCAAGCTGTACTATATCCGGGAGAAAATCGGTAAGAGCGCCAAGATCAAGGAACTTATTACTGCCAAAAAAGATTCCGAGGATCACGCAGCCGTCCAGAATTAACACTGAGAGGGGGCTTTATTCCGTATGACTACTTCGCGGATAAACGCCTCTGATTTTCCCGCTCCGAAAAGTTCCGGAACATCCGGCTCTGTAGACTCCTCTGAAGTCCGGCTCCCCGGACAGACAAAATCTGCCGGGGGATCGGACTCTGCAGGAGTCCGTGAAGTTAGAGTATCTGAGGCTGATGTTAAAACCGGTTCCCTGAACCAAACCCCTCTATCTTCTTTATTACTCAGAATGGGTCTTCCCCAGGATAAACTTTCTGCTTCGATCATCGCCTTTGTCCGGTATTTTTCCCTCCCCCTGAATCCGGCTCTTTTAGCCAAAATCCGCCGCCAAAGTTTGGGTACAGAGGCTGGGAACGCCGTCCCCACGCATTCTCCCGGCAAGGGACAGGCCCCGGCGGCTGAAGCCCGATCCCCCCAAAGCGCTTTTCGGACTTTGCAGGTAAGGGAAGCGTTGTCCCTGGCCGCCGCTGCCGCCGCGGACAAGGGGGTGGAGCTGAGCCGGGATGGTTTGGCGGACTATACCCGGTCCCTGTCACAGTCCCTGACCCTTGATCCCGACCAGGGGCGCTCTGCCGGTGACGGCCGGGGGGAGGGCCGCCCGGATAAAGACCGGAAGCGGGACAAAAATCCTGAGGATGCAGAATCCCTGCGGAATAAAATCCTCCAGGCAGAGGACCAAAACCCCCTGGTTAAACTGATGAACCGGCTGCCCGGCAAAAACGGGCAGCGGTGGATGGTCTTTCCCTTTTCTTTTGAGGATCAGGGCCGCTCTTTTGCGGTGACCCTGCGGATATTGCTGACACAAGAAGGGGGCGCGGAACGGATGGCCCTGGATGCAGTGAGTGAAAACCGGCGCTGGCTTTTTATCGCAGACAAGCCTCCCAATGGCAGGCTGCAGATTACCGGCAGCTTTTGGCCGGGGGGTTCCCCTTCTGAGGGCGGTCTGCTGCGGCGTATGGAAAAAGAGCTGGCCGATCTTTTGGGGGTGGAATCGGAACAGGTACAGCTGCGAAATGATGAGGAATTCCCCCTGTTTGCCCCGGATAGCAGGGCTGAAGCCTTGCTATCTGTAAACGAGGAGGTATAATATTAGAGATAGAAAGATTGCTTCAGCCATCGCTTACAAGAGCGAAGATCCGGCGCCACGGCTGCTTGCCGCGGGACGGGATCGGGATGCGGAGCGGATTATCGCCCTTGCCCGTGAGGCGGGAATTGAAGTCGTGGAAGATCCCGCCCTGGCGGCGCTTCTTGATACTGGGCTTAAGACCGGGGACATCATACCGGTTTGGTGCTGGGAAGCGGCGGCCAAAATTCTGGCCTTCGTTCTCTCAAAGGAAAAGAAAGGATAAGCCATGGCAGCGATTCCCGATTCCACACTCCCGACGAAGAAAAATGCCCTCTCCCTTACGGAAGTCCAGGAACATACCGGAGCCTACCGCAATTATACGAATCTTATTGAAAAATTGGATGTGATTTTTACCGATATTGCCGCAAGAAACCAGGTGGATATTGCCGATATCGATGTAATCGGCGCCGGGGTACTCAAGGCGGTTCAGGAGGAGCGGGACAGCAGTATCGGTTACATCCTGGGCGGGGAGGTTCAGGGCCATGAACTGGCAAAAAGTTCGGTCAACTCCGCCATACTGGCGGCCCTTACCGCCCAGGAGCTCAGGCTTTCCCGGCCCCGGATCCTGCCGATCATCACCGGGGCGCTGCTCCACGATGCGGGAATGCTCAGGCTGCCCAAAGAAATCCTTGACAAACAGGGGGGGCTCTCCAAAGAGGAACTCCAGCAGGTGAAGGCCCATCCGGTCTATTCCTATACGATCATATCCAAAGAACTGCTCTATCCCGGTGATGAGGGCCCCATCGCCCTTCAGCACCACGAAAGCTGGGACGGCAGGGGCTATCCCCGGCGGCTTTCCGGCGCGGACATCGACATAGGGGCGCGGATCATATCTGTGGCGGATGCTTTTGAGGCCATGGTCAGCAAAAAATCCTACCGGGGACCCCTGGCGGGCTACCAGGCCATGAAAAACCTCCTCTCCGACAACGGCCGCCGTTTTGATCCTACGGTAATAAAGGCTTTTATCCAGACCATGGGGATCTACCCCATTGGTTCCGTCATACTCCTCAGCAACGGCGCCTGGGCCCGGGTGATGGAGGTCCAGAAGGACGCCCCCCTGCGGCCCGCCGTCCGCATACTGGTCTCCGAATCCGGCGTGGTTTTCAGGCAGGGAGAAGGGGCGCTTGTCCATCTGCTCAGTGAAAAGAAGCTCTTTATCGTCCGGGCCATTGAACCGGAAGAAATTGCCCAAAAAAATGCCTAAATCAGAAAATGCCCGCAAGGGCAGGGATGGGGAAAAACTGGCTGCCAGAGCTCTTGAAAAAGAGGGCATGAAGATCATCGCCGTCAATTTTCATTCCCCAAAAGGCGAAGTTGATATCATCGCAGAGGACGGGGAGGCAATCGTATTTGTTGAAGTGAAGGCATGGTCCGCCTACGGGATCGAGGATCTTCAATACGGGGTAAACGAAAAAAAACAGCGCCGCATCATAGAAACCGCTAAGTATTTTCTTGCCATTAATCGAAAATATAGTGAGATGACAATTCGTTTTGATGTGGTTTTTGTGAGTCCCGGCGCCTCGGTCCGGCACCTTGTATCAGCCTTCACGGAGTGTGTATGATAAGAGGAGAAGCTCAGATGGGTTCCGTAAAGCTGGAACGGCTGCGTAAAAAGATAAACAACGAAGATTATCTTAACGGAGCGATTCAGCGGATAGCCCTGATACTAAGTAATGAACTTCTCGATACACCCCAAGGAGGATCCTACCATGAGCGGCAGCGGAAAGGGCGGAAATAACCGGCGGAGGCCCTTCAAACGCCGGGAACGGGATAATGAGAAGGGTCAGAATGGCGGGCAAGGCGTCCAAAATAATTCCCAAAAGGGCAGTAAAAAGATCTCCGATGAGCTGCGGCTCTATGAAAAACCGGCCAGGGTCTGGCTTGACCGGCCAAAATGGGTTCCTCCCCAATTATCCACCGCTCCCATTGCTTCCCCTGATTGCCCCTACTGCGGTAAACCTATCGAGGATATGTCTGCGGCCCTTACGGATAAAAATTCCGGCGAGCCCGTTCATTTTGACTGCGTGATTGCCCGGCTTGCAAAAGGGGAAATCCTGGAACCGGGGGACGCCCTAACCTATATCGGGGGCGGCCGCTTCGGGGTGGTTCAGTTCCCCAATTCCCAGGACACCAGGAATTTCAAAATAAAAAAGATAGTCGAATGGGAAAACAAGGAAAACCGGGCTGATTGGCGTAAGGATATCAGCGATCACTATTCTGTAGTCTGATGAAGGGAGGATGGGCGACATTCAAGAGCTGAAAGCGGAAATCAACAGGTATAAAGACCTGCTGAGCGGCGCGCTGGATATTTTTAACCGTACCACCATCGACGACATTATGGATGCCACGGTCCGGCAAATTTCCGACCATTTTATGCCTTCGTTTATTGCCTTTCTCTGGAAACCGATTCCAAACCGGGATGAAATTACCATCAGGGGCTACCGGGACTACAAGACCGTGGACCTTGGCCTCAAGGTCCACGATATCAAAGCCTTTGAGGCGTTTTTTCAGCAATACCCCCAGCCGATCAACTTTGAGCTTTTCTCTTATGAACTGAAAAATGACGGGGCCCTTAAGCCCTTTGCGGAGATTAAACCGGAGATCATCATTCCGATCCTGGGACCCTTCGGCCTCTACGGCGTTATTTTGGTGGGCCGCAAGAAAGATGCCGCAGAGTATACTCCGGAGGAGCTGCTTTTTCTCGATCAGCTTATGGCCTTTGTGTCCCAGGCGATTAAGAACAACCTCCACTACGAACATTCCCTGCGGGACGGAAAGACCGGGCTTTTTAACCATGGGTTTTTTCTGAGCCGTTTAAACGAAGAGGTGGCCCGGACCCAGCGGGGAAATTACGCTTCCTCGGTGATTGTCATGGATGTAGATAAATTCAAAAATTTCAATGATAATTACGGGCATTTGGCCGGGGATAAGGTGCTGGAATGTCTGGCCCTGACCATCAAGCAGGCGGTCAGGCTTGAGGATGTCCCGTCCCGTTTCGGCGGGGAGGAATTTACCGTGCTGCTCCCCGAAGGGGACCGGGACGTTGCCTGGGATGTGGCGGAACGGCTGCGGATCAATGTGGCGGAGATGCAGGTTCCCTGGGAACCATCCCTGCCACAGGTCACCATCAGCCTGGGTCTGTATACCTTTGATAAGGAGAGCGGGGTTGACGCGGAGGAAATCATCCGCCGCGCCGACGAAGCCATGTACCTTTCCAAGGAAAAGGGCCGGAACTGTTGCACCATTTGGGGTGTCTCTAAAGCCGAACGCCCGGAACACCCAGGGAAGTTACCCCTGGAAAAAGGAGCGTAGTGTGATTGGAATTATCGGCGCCATGGAGGCGGAGCTCAGCCTTCTCAGATCAACGCTGCAGGATGCGGAAATCACTAAAATCGGGAACTTTGAATTTTATTCCGGGAAGCTGGAGGGGCAGCGGGTTGTGCTGCTCCTCTGCGGCATCGGCAAGGTGAACGCCGCCGTGGGCTGCGCCCTGCTTATCGATCACTTCAAGCCGGAATTGGTTTTGAATACCGGGTCCGCCGGGGGTATCGATCCCACCCTGAAATTCGGGGACGCCATTGTTTCCAGCGGCCTGGTCTACCACGATGTGGACGTGACCGCCTTTAACTACGCTCCCGGCCAGATCCCCGGCCAGAGCGCGGTGTTTCCCGTAAGCGAAGAACTGATGAAGCGGGCGGAAACGGCGATAAACCAGCTCAAGGCGGAAAAGATACTCCCCGCGGATTTTAACCATGTCCGGGGGATCATCGGTTCAGGCGATACCTTTATGCACGTCCCGGAAAAAATCGCCGCGGTCCGCAAAACCTTCCCGGAGATACGGGCGGTCGAAATGGAGGGGGCCGCCATTGCCCACGCCTGCGCCCTCTTCGGCGTCCCCTCCCTGATCATCCGGGCGGTCTCGGACATCGCCGGCGCGGAATCCCCCATGACCCATGACGAATTTCTGCCCATCGCTTCAAAACATTCAGCGGAGATTGTCCGCCGGATAATAAAAATCAGTCAAAAAGGTGCCTGACACCAAAAAGGAGTTTATTATGGAAAAGATTGCAAGTTTTCAGGTTGACCATCTGCGCTTAAAGCCCGGGGTCTATGTTTCCCGCAAGGACCGTTTCGGTGCCGCGGTGCTCACCACCTTTGATCTCCGCTTCAAGGAGCCGAACAAGGAGCCGGTCATTGATAACCCGGCGCTCCACACCATCGAGCACCTGGGGGCCACCTTCCTCCGTTCCCACAAGGAGTGGGGGCCCAGGATCGTGTACTTCGGGCCCATGGGCTGCCGCACCGGCTTTTATCTGATTGTCGAAGGGGATCGAACCCCGGAAGACATCCTCCCGGTACTCCGGGAACTCCTGGACTGGATCGAAGCCTTCCAGGGCGATATCCCCGGCGCAGACCCGGCAGAATGCGGCAACTGGTCTGAGCAAAACCTGAACATGGCAAAATGGGAATCCCGTGGTTACGCCAAAATTGTCCGCAGTCCCGGCAAGGAAAACCTGAACTACCCTGCATGAGTGTTTTTCTGCTGGCGGCGTCCGGCCTTGTTGTCATCGTCATCATATTTATGATGGCACAGGGCCGCGCAAAACGCGGGAAAACCACGGACAGTGAGGGCATTCCCGGTGAAAGTGAGGGTCCGGACCGGAAAAAAAAGACCAGGGGCCGGGATACAATCATCAGGGACGCGGCGCGGCGGCTGAATGTGAATCCCCATGACATCCGTGCCCTTAAAAGCATGGGGGATATCTATTTCGGGGAAGAGGCCTGGATGGACGCCCTCAAATCCTATCAAACCCTCGCCAAGCTGGCGCCGTCCAACAGCGAGATAGATGGATTTGAGGTAAATTTGCGCTGCGGCCTTTCGGCGCTCAGGCTTAACCTGGCCGATGAAGCCTATAAGGGTTTTTCCGCAGCCTGGGTGCTGCGGGAAAACAATTTTGAGGTTAACTACAACCTGGGTTATCTCGAATTTCAGAAGAAAAATTACGAAAAGGCCATTCAATTCCTTCAAAAGGCCCGCCAGCAGAATCCGGAGAGCGCCCCGGCTCTCCGTTACCTGGGGCAGGCCCTGTTCGCTCTGAAAAAATTCCCCGAGGCCCAGACTTTTATCCGTAAGGCCGTAGACATCGCCCCTGATGACAGGGAATCCCTTTACACCCTGGGGGAATGTTATTACGAGGCGGGCCAGGGTGATGAGGCCCTGCGGATTTTCAGGCAGCTGCGGACAGACCCGGTCATGGGTCCTGCGGCCTGTCTTTTGTCCGGAGCCGTCTACCTGGCTCAGCATAATACCGAAAACGCCGTCCATGAGTTTGAGATCGGCCTGAAACACCAGGGCATCAAATCCGATATCCTCCTGGACTTGCGCTATCGCCTGGCCCTTGCCTATATCAAGCAGAACAACATCGGCAAGGCCATGGCCCTGCTCGCCCTGATCCGGGATACAACACCGGGCTATAAAGATGTGGCCATGCTGATCGACAAATACCGGGAACTCAACGCCAACCGCAACCTTCAAATTTACCTTTTAGCCCCTTCCGCGGAATTTGCCGCCCTCTGCCGGAAGATACTCGCGGGTTATTACCCCAGTTCGAAGGTCAATATCATCAAAAGTGAAATCCGCAACAACGAATGGGCGGATATTGTTGCCGAAGTGGACACCCCAAAATGGTCGGATACCATCATGTTCCGGTTCATCAGGTCCCAGGGCTCCATCGGGGAACTGGCCCTTCGGGACCTGCTTTCCCGCCTTAAGGATGAAAAAGCCGGTAAGGGGGTTTGTATCACCGTGGGTTCCTTCAGTGACGAGGCCCGCCGCTACTCCGAAGCCCGGCTCATCGATCTGGTCGGAAGGGAAGGGCTTTCTGCGCAGCTGAACATGGTAGATACTTCCGGACAGGAACTTTTCGCTTAATGCCGGGTATACTATTAATTGTACGTTCCATGGGGGATTGCAATGAGACCGGTTGATCACTTTTTATCCCAGCTTGATAAACTTGAACGGGGTTCCGCCGCGGCATTGGCCGCCGGCGAGGATCGCCTGGTCCGGGATTTTGTCAGCCTCTGCGCCCCGGTAATCGGAGCCCCTGCCGCGGAGGATCTCTGCCGCAGCATCCTGGACCGGCTGCGCAAGGTCACGCCACCGCCCCTGCAAAAAATCGGCTTTACCGCGGCCTTTCTGCTGGGTGAATTCGATGACACGATGAATCTGGATCAGGACGATTGGGAAGATATCAAGGAAACCCTGGAGGATATCTCCGGGGAAATGAACATGGACACCCTTACCGCGCTGATGGGGGAATTGCTTTCCCGTGGGAAACTTGCCTGAACAAAATAAAAAAGGGCCTGTCCCCGGCTTACCGGAAACAGCCCTCTATCTAAAACAATACAGCTCCTTTCTTATAACAACATCTTACCAGTTGTTACCGTATCCGCCGCCTGAGCCGCCGCGGTCCCGGCGAGGTTTATCCATCGCTTCGTTTACCCGGAGCTGACGGCCGTCAAATTCGCGGCCATTGGTTCCCGCAATCGCGGCGCTTGCTTCTTCATCGGTGTTCATTTCGATAAATCCGAATCCTTTGGAATTGCCGGTGTCACGGTCCATGATGATCTTGGCAGATGCGACGCCTCCGAATTCAGAGAACAGATTGCGAAGACCATCCTCGGTGGTGTTGTAAGAGAGATTCCCGACATACAGTTTCTTGGCCATTGAAAAAATTCCTTTCACCCGGCTTAATCAAGGGATCGTGAGCCTTCGGTCCGGCGGCCTGTGGCCGCAAACCAAAACTTTCCGGTCCTTTGATTTGATGCGTCCGGGTACGCGCGTTATTCACGCCCACAAAAATGGGCGACTCCGTTCCCCTTCTGGGGAAGACAGGATGCAAAAAAAATTTGACTAGGATAACGCAGGATTTCGGGGAGAGAGGCGCAGAACCGCAAGCTTTTTAAACAGGGCAAATCCATTTGAGGATTGCCATACCGCAAAATACTCAAAAAATTATCCTATACATAGAAACATTATCCCAATTCAAAATAAGCGTCAAGTATATTTTCGGTTATTTTCAAATGAAATAGTAAAAATTTGCACTATTTTTGGGTGAAAATCAGTTTTATGGCGGATTTAATGTCTTTAACCGTTTCCGCCCCTTCTTCAGGACCGATGAACCGCTCAAAGCCCAGCCCTTTGGCGGTTTTGATCCGCCCCGCAAGGCGGCGCACCGGACGGATTTCCCCGGTAAGGGAAAGCTCCCCGGCAATAACCAGCCCGGCGGGCAGGGGGAGTCCGGTCCGGGCGGAATAGATGGCGCAGCCCAGGGCCAGTTCCACCCCCACTTCGTTTATCCTGATGCCTCCCGCCACGTTCACGTAGAGGTCCTGGTCGGAAAGCCGCAGCCCCAAATGCTTTTCCAGGGCGGCCGCCACCCGCGAAACCCGCGCCGAGTCGATCCGGTCGGAAAAAACCCGGCTCATGGCCCCCTTGGCGGGCACGGTGAGGGCCTGGATCTCCACCAGCAGGGTCCGGGAGCCCTCCAGCACGGCGGCGGTGGCCACCCCGGCGGGTAAATCCCCTTCCCGGCGGACCAAAAAGAGCAGGGACGTGTCCTCCACCGCGGAAAGCCCCTTTTCACCCATGGTAAAAATCCCGATCTCGTCCACTGAACCGAAGCGGTTCTTCGCCGCCCGGAGGAAACGGCTGTCCCCCTCGTTCTGCTCAAAGTACAGTACCGTATCCACCATGTGTTCCAGGGTCTTGGGCCCAGAAATGATCCCTTCCTTGGTCACATGGGCCACGAGAAACAGGGCGGCATCATGCTCCTTGACCCAGGAGATAAGCTCAAAGGAGCAGTACTTCATCTGATTAACGGTGCCAGGCACCATTCCGGCCTCGGCGGTGAAGAGGGTCTGGGCGGAATCTACCATTATGAGCACGGGCTTTACCGATTCCAACAGGGCATTGATGTCCTCAAGCCGCCCGGAGCAGCAAATTTCAATCCTTTCGCCCAGGGAGCCGCTGCCTTTGGCACTCTTTTCCAGAAGTCCCAGCCTATCAGCCCTCATCCGTATCTGCCCGGCGGATTCTTCCCCGGAGATGTAGAGGATGCGGCCTTTGGTCTCCGCAGCGGCGGCGGCCTGCAGGAGCAGGGTGGACTTCCCGATCCCCGGCTCGCCCCCCACCAGGATAGCGGACCTTTTCATGATGCCCCCGCCCAGGACCCGGTCCAGTTCCGGGATGCCGCTGTTGATGCGGCTCCCCTCCTCCGGATCGATGGACGAAAGGGGGAAGGACTGGGGGAGGCTGCCGGACCTGTTGCCGCCCGCTCCGCCATGACTTGCGCCCTGCCCCGGTCCGCCCCGGCCGGTGACGGCGGTTTCGATCAGGGTATTCCACTCCCCGCATTCGGGGCAGCGGCCCAGCCACTTGGGCTCCTCATGACCGCAGGCGGAACACCGGTAGATAAAGGATTTTTGTTTTTTCACGGGGAAAGTTTAACACGATGGGGGAGAAAATTCACGGGGAATATGACATCCGTCCAGGGCGAGTGTTTGACAACAATGGGCAAACCCCTTATATTTTCCTTAGTGATCGTGTTGCGGAGGTTATAAACCAAAGCGACCGGGGGGGCCCTGAAGGGCTCCTTTTTTTTATCAGAGGGTACAATGCCGGAAAAGAAACCTTTTTTGACCTACGAACAGCAGATACGCAAACTCCGGGACGAAAAGGGCCTTGCCATACCCGATGAACCTCACGCCATAGAAATCCTGACGCAGACCGGCTATTTCTCCCTGTTCTTTCGCGCATTGGAAGGGCTAATCCAAAACCACCCGGATAACGCCGTTTTTCCAAAAATAGAACTGATTAAGAGCATGGGGTTTCCGGCTAATTGACGGGAAGCGGCGGTATTGCCGGTATAACGGAAAAAGATATAAATTTTTTCTATTATGCACCATCTGCCGTTTGTATTCACTCCCCCCGCATTATTTTGAACAATGGGCGGCTTAATAAAACCGCTATTCCCGTTGTCAGAATATCGGCGGCGGGCTGCGCCCAGATAAAACCATTAAAACCAAAGGTATGATTTAGCAGGTAAAGCAATGGAACATAAAACATAAGTTGCCGTCCCATAGAAATGACCATTGCCTGAATCGATTTGCCAAAAGACTGAAACGAGACCATTAGCGTTATCTGCGATCCGATAAATGGCAGCCCCCAGACAAACGTATGCATTATCGCTGTTCCGGCTTCAATGGTTTTTATGTCATTGATAAAAAACCTGATAAACATATCACCAAATAGACGGAGAATAATGCTTCCCGCAATACAAAGCATAGTCGCGTATATTATTGTCAGTTTGAATCCATGGCGGAGACGGTCATAATTTTTTGCGCCGTAATTAAATCCGGCAAAAGGCTGAAAGCCCTGAACAAGCGCGAAGACCAGCATGAAATACAAACTGGCAATCCGCATCTGAACACCGATACCCGCAACGACAAAATCACCGTAACTTGCTGCAATACGGTTTCCCAGTATGTTGGAAACGCTCATAATAACATTGCTTAATCCCGCTGGTATGCCGATAGATAACACTTGAAACAGCATCGTGTTATTTGGCCTGTAATCAACAGGTTTTATAGACAGAATTGTTTTTTTTGAGAGGAAGTAGCAAACCCCGTAGACAAATGACGCGGTTTGTCCCGCAACGGTTGCCCATGCCGCTCCAGCTGTTCCCATCTTATACCCCAAGATAAAAATAGGATCAAGAATGATGTTAAGCACAATACCGATAAGTTGAAGCATCATCGCTTTATCAGTTGCGCCCTCGCTGCGCATTTGCCCGCTCAACACCGCTCCCGCCGCCGCAACCGGAATAAAAAGCACTACCACCGAAAAATAATCGCTGGTATAAGCGAAGGTTCCTTCACTTGCGCCGATAAGATGCAGCACCGGTGTTTTGAAAATCAAGAGGGCAGCGGTTAATAGAATCCCGATACCAAGGGCAGAGTAAAATGACACTGATGATGTTATACGGGCCTCATCGTTCCTTTTCGATCCGAGCATTCGGGAAATGTAACTTGATCCGCCGGTGGCAAATACGTTGCCTAATGCTTGCGAAAGCATAAACAAGGGGAACGCCAAAGAAACCGCCGCCACCATGTTTGGGTCCCCGGTCTTGCCGATAAAGAACATATCGGTCATGTTGTAAACCGCCTGGGCGAGCATTGCCGCCATCATCGGCAGCGCCAGGCGAATAATAGCAGGCCCCACGGGGGCGGTTTCCATAAGTTGAGTGCCTGTATATTTCATGCTGTTTTCTCCCTTTCTGTTTCAAACGAGTTGTGGTCAATACCATCCCGAATGCTTTGCATTTTTAAGTCAAGTCTTGCGCTGGTTTCAGCGCATTCGAACAATTCAGCCGATATTCTTTTTGCGGTTTCGAGGTCTATATTTTTTTTATACTGAAGCCTATGCTCCAGATTCGCCCAAAAATCCATTGCGATAGTCCGCAACTGTATTTCTACTTTTACATATCTTTTTTCGTTTTGCAGAAATATCGGCGTTTCAATGATTAAATGCAGACTGCGGTAGCCACTTTCTTTCGGCCTTGCGATATAATCTTTCCTTTCCAAAAGTTTAATATCGTCTTGTCTTGTGAGGCAGTCAGCAAGCATATATACATCGTCAATAAACGGACATATAACACGGATACCGGCAATGTCGTGAATATGTTCTTCAATAAATTTTTCTATTTGACGCGGGTCTGTCTGTGTATTGCCGGGAGGCTCCAATCCCATACGGCGCAGTTTTTTTCGCAGACTGTCAGCGTCCTTTACCCGTTTCTCAATAGTGTCAATGGGGTTTCGTTCATGGACAAACGAAAATTCATCATTGAGAACCTTCAATTTTGTTTCAACCACATTCAGGGCGGAACTGTAATAGGACATATGTTTTTTTGGTCCCTCAATTATCGGTTTTAGCAGTTCAAAAAACGCATCGTCGTCTTTTTGTATCGTTTTCATAGCCGCGTCCATGGTAATTTCCATACTGTTTTGCTCTCCTTTGAGGATATAAACATTTACCCGATACTATGATTACAAGCCACACGGCTTGTATAATTTAATATAACAATGCCTTAATAAACAAACAATAAATGAATTATAAATATTCTATAAATTCCCCGGATGGCGTGTTCATGCCTCCAACGGAACGGTAATGCAGAAACAAGTTCCGGTTTTTCCTTCCCGCTCCGAATGCGCCTCTATTGTCCAGTTGTGGGAATCAACAACCCATTTTACCACCGCAAGCCCCAGGCCCATGCCCTGTTCCCGGCGGGAAGAAGTTCCCCGGTAAAATAGTTCAAAAATATGGGGCAGATCGGCTTTGTCGATGCCCGGACCGTTATCGCTTACCGTTATTTGCATAAACCTTCGGTGTATATTCGATTCTTCTTTTAAGGTTAGCATAGTCTTTCCAACAATACCGGCCTTAAGACTGATGACCGAACCGTCAGGCGTATAACGGATAGCGTTGTTCACCAGATTTTCCAGCGCACGGAGGGCAAGGCTTTCGTCCATGGGGATACAGAGATTTTCAGGCAGCGCGATTTCATGATTGAATTCATGACGGAGTAGTTCGGCGTCAGCGGAAAACGCCTTTACAGTATTCCGCAGAAAAGCAGCAATAGTTACTTTCTGTAATTTGCCCCGCCATTCCCCTGTGTCCATGCGTACAAATTCCAATAGATCGTTTATCATACTTTCAAGCTGATCCGCCTTTGCGGAAATTATTTCCGTGGCGCTGGTATGGGTGGCGGGATCTTCGGTGATGCCGTCCTCTATTGCCTCGGTGTACGCCTTGATTAAAGCCAAAGGTGTTTTGAGGTCGTGGGTAACTCCCATGATAAAACGTGAACGCCGCAGTTCTTCTTCCTTCAAGGCGTTTCTCATTCGGTTGAGCGAATTGGTAAGGGACGTTATCTCATTGTTCCCCTTAATCTCTACCGCAAGGTCCAATTCGCCTTCCGCTATACGCCGTGTGGCGTTCTCAAGGATCAGCACCGATTTAGTGATTGAACGGGCGATAAATAGGGACATGGCAATCGCAAAGATAATCAACATCAGGAAAAGAGAGGACACTATAATTACCGGAAGAAACAAAGGCCCTGGCGGAAAGCCTTGGGGCAATTCCCCGCCCCTTCTGATAAGGATATAACCGTGATTGTTCAGCCAGCCGGGGGCTTCAAAACTGTAGGCATATTGCGGATCTCCCTCCAGAAGAAGCGAGAATATTTTTTCGGATGGCACGGAATCGCCTGCGGTAAAATCGGGAATAGTGGAATGAAGCACGAGAAAATCACTGCGAAACACCGTAATATCCGCAAGTTCGCTTATTCGGTATATAAAATGGGAAAATGCTTCCCGGTCATTAAAATCCATCTGTTCATCCAGCATGGCGGCAATATCCTCATAAACCGCTATTTCCGCACTTTCCTGCTGCCGGGCGATTTGGACATATATCGCCCCCCCTATGATGAAGAGCAGCGGGACAATGAGAATACCGGCTATCAAAAGGTGAAACTGCGTTTTTATTTTCATGCTTTTTTTTGCTCCGGATTGTTAAAACGGTATCCCATACTGTGCACGGTTTCTATATAGATCGGATTTACCGGGTCGTCTTCGATCTTCTTCCGCAGCCGCTGGACATACACCGCCACGGTAGTAAGGTCGCCGTAGGTATTTTTCCAGACACCCGCATAAATAGTTTCCACATCCAGCGGCTTTCCCGGATTCCTGGTCAGAAACGCAAGGCAGCCGAATTCCTTGGCGGAAAGGGGTATCCGCTGGTCCCCTTTTTTCAGGAGGCAGGCGTCATAATCCAGCGCAAAGGGGCCGAAACGGAACAGATTTGCCGCTTCCTTTTCATCGTAATTCCGCGCCCGACGAAAGACAGCCCTCACTCTGGCCACCAGCACCTTGGGAGAAAAGGGCTTGGAAATATATTCGTCCGCCCCGCTTCCCAAACCATTTATCTGATCCTCGTCGCTTGACCGGGCCGACACAATCAACACCGGAGTGC
Organism: Spirochaetia bacterium; assembly: GCA_026002025.1. The sequence goes on from BOAU01000007.1 coordinate 16,661, forward strand.
TGCTCGTCCGTCTGAACTGCTGCAGGAATTCAAAACCGTCCATGCCGGGCAGATTAATATCCAAAATCACCAGTTCCGGCTTCCATTCCCCGGCAACAGCAAGCCCTGTTTCGGCGCTCTCGGCGATGCGGGGCTCAAAACCGTCTCTGGATAAATACAGAAAAACAATGTCCGCCAGTTCCCGCTCGTCCTCTATAATTAAAATTTTTCCCTGCATACTTCTTACTCTCGTTACAAAGTGTATGGTATGAAAGCCGGATAGGGCAAGCGAAAATCAGCATTATAACAAAATGTTATAAATTTTTTATCCCCTGTTAATGGCTTTCACTCCGAATAGAGAATATGTTGTATTCCATGAAAACGAAATTACTTATCATAGCCGCCGTAATGCTTGCGGCCATTCAGTCTATCGGGGCCGAAACGGTCCTGACGGCGGATGAAGCGGTAGCCCTCGCGCTGAAACAGAACCTCAGCCTGGACCGGACGAGAATTGAGACCGGGGGGAAAAAGCGTGAAGCGGGGACGGCATGGAACAGCCTTATCCCCTCGGTAAGCGCCGGGGCGGCTTACAGCCGGGGCACATCCATTACCGGAGACCTGCCGCCGGCCAGAGAAGAATGGACCCCCGGCGTTTCCCTTTCTGCTTCCCTCAGCCTTTCCCCCGCTATCGTTACCGAGATACGGAGAACCAAAGCGGATTACGAGGCGGGGCTGCTTTCTTACGAAGCGGCAAAACAGGAACTTGAACTACAGGTGCGGAAATCTTTTTATCAAATAGTGCTGCTGGGATCCAATGTGGAATTGGCAAATCGGAACATAGCCAGTGCCCAGGCGAGGCATGAGGAAGCCGCCGCCAAAGCAGGGGTAGGCCAGTCATCCCGGCTGGACGAGCTTTCAGCACGGGTAGACCTGGAAAACTTACGGCCGGCAAAGCGGAGCGCCGAAACCGCTTTAAACAACGCCCTGGAAAATTTCGCCCTTGTCCTTGGTATAGACCCGGAAGAAACGATACAGCTTAATGGATCGCTGGAACTGCCCTCGCCGCCGGAACTTATCGCTGCTGACCGGCAGGAAAGTTTGAGCATCTCCTCATTAAAGAAATCGCTGGAGGCGCTGGAGGCCCAGCGGAAAACCCTGTGGAATCAGTCATACATTCCCAGCCTGCGTCTGTCGTGGACCGGGAACCCCGCTTATGCCAACGATACCTGGGCCGACAGTACCGGTTCCTTTTCGGTAGGCGTCAGTATCCAGCTTGACAATTTTCTCCCCGGTTCAAAAACAAAGAACCAGATAGCCGCAGTTGATGACAGCCTTGCCCTGTACCGGAGCCAGATTACCGAAGCTATCAGAAATCAGGATACGCAAATTCGGCAAAATATGCGGCTAATGGAACAATCCATCGAAAGTATTCAAGCAATTTCCCTAAACGTGGACCTTGCCCGTGAAACCTATGCCATGTGGACGCAAGCGTACCGGCAAGGATCGGCGGATTTGCAGCAGTTACGGAACGCTGCCGACAGTCTTTCTGAAGCCGAAAACCGGCTGCGGCAGGAACAGTACAACCTGTTAGCGGCAATGCTTGATTTGGAAAAGAGCCTCAATATTCCTTTTGGGAGCTTGGGGGGAGCAAAATAACAAAATGTTATAATTTTTTTATCCCCTGTTTATGGCTTTTCCATTTTGCGCAGTATAGATTGTAATTATAAAGACGTAAAGGAGTTTCGTGTTACGTTGTAACACTTCCGATCTTACATCAGCGCTAACGCGCCTATTTTTAAAGGAGATCAAAATGAAAGAGAAAAAAGGCACAGCTCAAAAAGTGGTCATTTTTTTTGCGGTCCTGTTGGTGGCAGCGGGGTTTGTTTTTTTGCCGTCCCTGTTTGCGGAGCATAACGGCGGAACAGGTCAGGCACCCGGCGGTCCTGGTGGCCCCGGCGGGCTGCCAGGACCCGGCGGTCCGGGAGGTCCTCCGGGCAGCGGTTCCAGGGCGTCGTCTACGGATACGGTTTTTTCAATCCGTACCGCCGGAGCAGTTACCAGAGACCTACAGGCGTACATTGAAGTGAACGGCAATATCATCAACGAAAACCAGGTAGCGGTAAATCCCGATATGGGCGGCAAACTGACATCCGTGCGGGTCGCCCTGGGTTCAACGGTGAAAAAAGGAGAAGTGATTGGGTATGTCGATCCTTCAAAACCCGGCTCGTCATATTCATTAAGCCCGGTCATTTCCCCAGCTTCCGGCACGGTCGTCGGTACTCCCCTTACCGTCGGCTCCACGGTTTCTACCGCAAGCACGATTGCGACCATCGCAGGTTCTGACGGCCTTGAAATTGAAACACATATACCGGAACGGGAAGTGGGCCAGCTTAGGGAAGGGCTCAAAGCCGATATTACCCTGGCGGCGTTTCCCGGAGAAACCTTCGCCGCAGTTGTTACTACGGTTTCTCCCATAGTGGATTCCAATTCCCGGACAAAAAAAATCCTCCTTAAACTCGTCAAACAGGACAGCCGGATCAACGCGGGAATGTTTGCCCGGGTAAAACTCAACACCCGTGTATATGAGAGTGTCGTTGCCGTGCCGGCCGAGGCGCTGGTCGAACTGCGGGGCATTAACGGCGTGTACGCTCTGGAAGAAGGCGGGGAACAGGTGCGCTTTCGGGAAGTAACATCTGGGGCAACCGTGGATGGCGAAACAGAAATACGCACAGGGCTTGATACCGGAATGGCGGTCGTTATACAGGGCCAGCAATTCCTCACAGACGGCGCAAAAGTAAGAGTAATCGGCAGGAGCATATAATAATGGGCATCGCGCAGAAAGTTGTTTCCCGCCCGGTTTTGGGCATTATTGTTTTCGGTTTGATCGCCATCGTGGGGCTGTACATGGTTTCGGATGTGGCGATTGATATGTTCCCGGAAATGAGTATGCCCATGCTGGTAGTGTCAGCATCCTACAGCGGCGCGGGGCCGGAAACGGTGGAAGAAACCATAACCCGGCCGCTGGAAGCGCAGCTCGTCAATGTTTCCGGCCTCAAGGAAATGACATCCACCTCAAGCGAAGGCTCCAGCATGATCATGCTGGAGTTTAATTACGGCGCAAACCTTGAGGCAAAAACGAACGATATTCGGGATCGGCTGGATCAGGTTAAGGGACGATTGCCCGACGATGCGGGCACTCCCTCCATTTTTCAGTTTGATCCCAACTCAATGCCCATCTTGCGGATCGCCGTGGCAGGAAACCGGAATCAGGATGAACTGCGTTCCCTGGCGAAAAGCCTCGTGCAGAACAGTCTGGAACAGGTTGACGGAGTAGCCTCTACCAATCTCATGGGCGGCAGGGAACGCATTGTCAATATCGAAGTTTCCCAAAACCGTCTTGAAGCCTACGGCCTTACCATCACCGGAATCAGGAACACGCTTGCCTCTCAAAATTTAGAATTGGGCGCCGGTTCCATTGAAGAAGGCTCAAAAAATTACAGCATCCGCACTACCGGAACCTATTCCTCGATTCAGGATATTGCGGAGACGGTGATAGCAAAACGAAACGGAGCGGACATACGCTTGCAGGATGTGGGGACGGTGGGCCTGGGCTACCCCAGGGAAAGTTCCACCGTTTATATCAACGGGGAAAGCGGAGTCTATGTCGGTGTCATCAAACAAAGCGGGACCAATTCAGTCGCCGTGGCGGATAGGGTAAGAGTGAAACTGGACGAAATACGGAGAACGCTGCCCGCCGACATAAGCCTCGTCATCACTTCCGACGATACCACTCAGATCAGGGGAATGATAAACGAGCTTATCAGTTCGGCGCTCTCAGGCGCGGCTTTGGCTATGGCAATATTGCTTATTTTTTTGCGGAACATCAAAAGTACGATCATCATCGGCATATCAATTCCCTTTTCCATTCTGGTAACGCTGCTGGTAATGAGCATAACAGGGGTTACCCTCAACATGATCACCATGACCGGGCTTATCCTTGGTGTCGGCATGATAGTAGATTCCTCGATTGTAATTCTGGAAAATATTTTCAAGTACCGTGAGCGGGGGGCAAAACCTTCAATCGCCGCCGTGCTTGGCTGTCAGGAAGTGCTATCTTCCATTGTTTCTTCCACGCTTACCACCCTTTGCGTTTTTGTGCCTATCATTTTGTTCAAAAGCCGTCTTGGTATGCAGGGAGAAATGCTTCAGGGCCTTATCTTCACCGTAGGCATTGCCCTTGCTTCAAGCCTCCTCGTGGCAATATTCCTGGTGCCCATATTGGCGGGGAAATTTTTCCCGCTGCAAACACGGACACAAAAACCGCTCAAAAACCCTCTGCTCAAAAAGATTGACACCTTTGCGGAAAAAATATTTTCAGGTATTGACAAGGGATATACCCGCCTCCTTACCATAGCAGTCTCGCACCGGCTTGCGGTGGTTGTGTTAATTGCCGCGCTTTTTACCGGCACGGTCCTTGCCATTCCCAAAATGCGGCTCGTGATGATGCCGGGGATGAACGAGGAATCCGTTACGCTTAATGTTACGCTGCCCCAGGGAACCACCTACGACACCACCAGGGCGGTGATGCTGCAATTACAGGAATTCGCCATTGATGAGATACAGGGAGCGAAAAGCATTATTGTTGACGTGGGAAGTTCCGGCAGCGCTATGGGCGGAGCGGGAACCAACCGGGGTTCAATCGCGGTAAGCCTTGATTTGGATAATCCCGCCTCAGACAAAAGCGCTGCGGTGCGCAGTAAACTGCTCGCCCATGCGCGGGATTTTCCCAACGCAACCATGAGTTTTAGCGCAGGTATGAGCCAGATGTTGTCGGGGGGCAGCGATATTGATATAGCCCTCCGGGTGGATGAAATTGACACGGGCCTTTCCGCCGCCAACGAAATTGCCGATTTGATCAAGGCAGAAGTGAGCGAACTTACGGAAGTAACCGTGGACATGACCGAAGGGCTGCCACAAGTGGAAGTGGTGATAGACCGGGAACGGGCTTACAATATGGGGCTTTCCATCAACAGTATCGCTACCGAAATCGCCGCCGCAATGAACGGCACAACCGCTACCACCTTCCGCTATGCGGGAAATGAATACGATGTGATAATCAAGCTTACCGAAGCGGACCGCGCAAAACTGCCCGATCTGGAACGTATTTTTGTTTCATCTTCAAACGGGATCCTGTATCCTCTTGCCAATTTTGCCTCTTTGGAAAAAGGCGCAGGGCCGGTGAGCATAAGCCGGGAAAACCAGTCAAGGATCATCCACGTTACCGGCAATCTCGCCTCGGAATCTCTGCGGGCTGACGAAGTGGAAAACAAAGTCCGGGAAGTTCTGGACGCAAATTTCATTGCACCCGAAGGAGTAACCATAAGCTACGAAGGGCAATGGGGGGAAATTACCGACACCACAAAAACCTACGGCCTTATCTTTACTTTGGCGGTGCTGCTGGTTTTCGGCGTCATGGCGGGTCAGTATGAATCGTTCAAAGATCCGCTCATAAATCTTTGCACCATTCCGCTTTTGGCAATAGGCGTTGTTGGTATTTATTTAATTACCGGCCAGCCTTTGAGTATGTTTACGCTGGTAGGGGTGGTCATGCTGGCGGGCATTGTGGTGAATAACGGCATCGTTCTGGTGGACTACACAAATATCCTCGTGGGCCGGGGAGTTTCGGTACGGCAGGCCGTTATTGATGCCGGTTTTTCCCGGCTGCGCCCGGTGTTGATGACTACCTTGACAACCATTCTGGGCCTCATTCCCATGTCTTTCTTCCCCGGTGAATCGTCAACCATGATTCAGCCCATCGGCCTTACCGTCATTGGCGGTCTTACCTCATCAACCGTGATCACGCTTTTCTTTATTCCGGTAATGTATTCGCTTATCAATGAGCATAGGGGGAAGAAAATTAAAAATCTCAATACTGCGATAGAAAGTGAAATACAGACCTCACAGGCCGGCATGGAGGCTTCAGTATGAAACGTATTGAAATCATCACCAACAGATCGGTTCAGGAGGATATTCTCCAGGGGCTTGAAACGAATATCGAGGATTTTTCTTATACAATTATCCCGATAGTACAGGGCAAAGGGAAAGATAATTACCGGTTGGGGACTCCAATATGGCCGGAAGAAAATTGCATTATCATCACTTACCTTGAGGACTGGACGGTGCCGGATGCGGAACAGGCGGTAATGGCGGTTAAAACAAAATACCCAGGAGAGGGAATAAAACTGTTTATCGTTCCCGCTTCGTGAAGGGAAAACAATGTATTCAGAAAAAGGTTTATTGTCAGAACAGCTACGCTCAAAAACGCTACTGACCAAGCGGATGCAATCTACCCCAATGACCAAAAGTGTTTTTTAAGAAAAAGCCGCCTCATACAGTATTGCTCAATGGTGTAAGTAGCCGTGATAAGGCAGTAGCGGCTCATAGCATCTTCCCGGTCGTCAAGGCCCAAAACCGCCTTAAAGTCGGCCAGAGGAATTAAAGAATGAAGCGGTGTTTCGTTACCCATAGGGACAAAATAAGCCCCCTGTTATGGTAGAAAAATGGAACAAACCTGCAAAATGAGGAAAAAACATTTTTTATCTGTTAGCTTGACAACAATGGACAAATCCCTTATATTTTCCTTAGTGATCGTGTTGCGGAGGTTATAAACCAAGGCGACCGGGGGAGCCCTGAAGGGCTCCTTTTTTTTATCAGAGGGTACAATGCCGGAAAAGAAGCCTTTTTGACCTACGAACGGACTTAATCTGTGGCTGATTTCAAAAGCCAGCAAAGGCAAAAGTGTCTACAAGAAAGAAGGCGGTCTTGCCTCCGGGGACGATAAAAAGAAAAACCAGTTAAGCAGCAGCACCCTGTTTAATTTTGTTACTTCCATGGTTGGCACCGGCATGAATAAAAACGCCAATTCAAAAGCCGCCGACATCGTAACATCCCCTTGCCTCGACATATTGGATATAGCCGGGTACAACTATGCTTCGGGCCGTTACCCGCTGGAAGGCAAGGCCCACCCCAACCGCATTGTCATGGGTTCTGAAACCTTCCCCCAGGACATCGCCAAAAACTGGGCCATGGTAAAAAAGTATCCCTATCTTGTAGGCGATTTCATGTGGACGGCCTGGGATTATCTTGGTGAGGCAGGACTCGGCGCATGGGCCTACAGTGATGACGGCAAAGGTTTCAATAAGCCCTATCCCTGGCTTTTGGCGGAAGCCGGGGCCATTGATATTTTGGGCAACATCGGCGCAGAAGCCGAATATGCGGCAACCGTATGGGGCTTGCGGAAACAGCCCTATATCGGTGTACAGCCGGTTAATCATCCCGGAATAACGCCCTCAAAAATGGTATGGCGCGGTACTAACGCCATCGCTAGTTGGGCATGGCAAGGCTGCGAAGGCAATAAAGCTGTTGTGGAAGTCTATGCAGATGCCGACCATGTAGAATTACTGTTGAATAACCGGAGAATAGCAAAAAAGAAAATTAAAAATTACAAGGCGATTTTCAAGACGCATTACGCGCCGGGTACATTAAGCGCCATTGTTTATGACGCGAAGGGCAAAGAGTTGTCCCGGTCCTCTCTGGTTTCAACAGCCGGAAAAATCCATGTCCGTATCCAGCCGGAAAAGAGTACCGCCAGGAGCGGTGAGCTTGTCTATGTGGATATAAGCCTTACCGGGGAGAACGGCATTGTAGAAAGCAACGCCGATACCAAACTTGATGTTACTGTTGAAGGAGGCGAACTTTTGGCCTTTGGAAGCGCAAATCCCCGCACAGAGGAACGTTATTTGAGCGGCAGTTTTACTACCTACTATGGCCGCTCCCAGGCGGTGGTACGGACCGCATTGCCCGGTACGCTGACTATTACAGCGCGGGGGAAGGATATGCCGGAAGCCCAGGGATATATAAACGTTATCTAGTCCAAAAGGACGGACAGGGGGAAACTCAGATCCGCGTCTTCAGTCATCTCTACTTTCATACCCAATTCCCGCGCCCGGCTTGCGGCGGATTCCCCAAAGCAGATGGCCTGGATGCCTCTCATGTCGAGATCGGGGAAGGCGACCTTAAACCCGGTGACCCCCTGACCGCTGGAAAAATATACAAAATCGAAAAGTCCTGCTTCGATGAGCTTGCGGGCATAAGCGTTCCCTTCGGTGTGTATGGTTTCGTACACCGCCATTTCCTTAAATGAAATATTCTGTTCCGTAAGGATTTGGGACATTTCCGGGTGGGCTTCACGGGAGCGCAGCAGCAGAACTTTTTCATGGGGCTTAACTCTTTCCGCCAGTCCCTGCCCCAGACTGCGGCCATTGTGAACTTCCGGCACATAATCGGCGATAAAACCCTGTTTGGCCAGGGCATCCGCCGTGGCAGGGCCCACCGCCGCAAAGCGGCAGCTTCCGAATTTGCGAAGATCCCCGCCGGAATGCAGATAGCCTTCAAAAAAAATTTCCACCCCTGCGGCGCTGGTAAAGACCAGCCATTGGTATTGGGCTGCTTCCTCAAAGGCTTCCGGGGGGAGTTTCGCTGGGACCCTTTTGATGCAGGGGAAGGGGATGGCTATGCCGCCCATGGCGCGGATCTTTTGGCAGGTTTCGGCATTCTGCGGTTCCGGCCGAGTCACCACGATGCGAAGTCCCGCAAGGGACAACCCCGCTGGGGACAGAGCCGCCCGTATCGGCGCAAGCTCTGCCCCCAGGGTATCCGCCAGGGCGCATACGGCCCCCACCGCCACCAGTACCGGTGTGGTGCCAGGCACCATTTCAGGCGCCACTTCCATCAGCTCCTGCAAACAAAGCCGCCGCACCCGTTGCCGCTTACCTGTGCCGTCTGCGATTATCGCGGCGGGAGTGTCCGGGGCGAAGCCGGCGCGGAGCAGGGCGGCGCCGATTTCCCGCAAGGCCGAGCCCCCCATGAGGATCACCAGGGTGCCCTTGGTCCGGTTAATGGCCTCCAGCGTTTCCGGTGGGGGGACAGCGCCGTTTTGCGTGTGCCAGGTGAGGATGTGCAGGCTGGAACTGATGCCCCGGTGGGTCACGGGAATACCCGCGGCGGCGGGGACCGCGATGGCGGAACTGATCCCCGGAACCGCTTCAAAGGGGATACCCGCCGCAGCCAGGGCCAAAAGTTCTTCCCCACCCCGGCCAAAGAGGAAGGGGTCCCCCCCCTTAAGGCGGACGACTTTTCGGCCCTGCCGGGCTTCATCTATCAGAATACGGTTGATCTCTTCCTGGGGGATTGGGTGGTTTCCCGGTATTTTGCCCGCATCGATCAGCCTGACATGGGAAGCCAGGTCCAGGAGCAGTTCCTCCGGGGCAAGCCGGTCGTATACTACGGTGTCGGCGGCGTCCAGAATGGCCTTCCCCTTGAGGGTGAGCAGCCCCGGATCGCCGGGGCCCGCGCCAATCAGGAATACCTTGCCGATTTGGGGCTCACCCATTATCGGCCCTGTCCTTTTTGCAGAAGCCGACGGGCCAATTCCTCCGCAAGCCGAGGTCCTGCGTCCCTCTCCCCGGATGTTTCATCCCGGAACAGGGGAGATTCGGCGTCTGCGGCAAAAAGAGCGATGATGCGTATTTCACTGCCGGAAATTTTTGCGTAGACCGCCGCGGGGGAGCCGCAGACGCAGTCCAGGGTGCGGATAAAGGCCCGTTCCGCCTCCGCTTCCGCCGCGCTTACCGGGTCCCGGATCGTGTCCAGAAAGCCGTAGTCTTCGCCGCGCCGACCCTGAACCGCCAGGGTTCCCTGTCCCGCGGCGGGGATCATCTCCTCTACGGAGAAAACATGGGTTTCCCGGTCCCGAATTCCCAGCCGTTCAAGCCCTGCCGCCGCAAGCATGAGGGCGCCATATTGCCCATCGTCCATCTTGGCAAGCCGGGTGGGCACATTACCCCGGATGGGGGCCACGGTGATTCCCGGCGCAAGGGCTTCAAACTGAAGCCGCCGCCTTAAACTGGAACTCCCCACGGGCAGGCCGCTTTCCAGCCGATCAAAGCCTTCAAATATGCGGCCCCTGGGCAGGACCAGCACATCCCGGGGGTCTCCCCGCGTTGAAAATGCAATGATGGGGAAATTTTCTACTACCGGTGACATGTCCTTGAGGCTGTGCACACAGAGGTCGATCTCGCCGTCTGCGAGGGCCTGTTCCAGCGTACCGGTAAACATGGCCTTCCCCGGAGAAGTGGGGCCTACGGCCCCTTGACCTACGGTCCCCTGGCCACTGGCCCCAAGACCATCCGCCGCCTGTCCCAGGGGCAGTTCCGGGTGAAGGTCCCCGTGGGTCTTCATGGTAACCAGCCGCAGCCGCAGTTCCGGGTGGGCGCGGGCAATGGGGTCCATGATGAGGTGAGCCTGGGCTATGGCCAGGGCGCTGTCCCGGCTGCCGAATCGAATTTCCCGGTTCAAGGTAAAGCTCCATGATCCAGATAAGCGGTAATCAGGCGGTCCAGTTCCGCAATGACGTCGGCCGGACCGTGGGCCTCCCGCAGACGCTTCCGTTCGGTGCCGAGGTTTTCCAGAAAGGCCCCTATATCACCGGGCCACTGCCGCTCAAGCTCCTCCCGAAGCCGGGTTGCCAGCCGGGGGCAGTCCCCGGAGGTGGAAATTGCCCCCACCAGATCCCCCCGTTTGACCAGGGCGGGGAAGTAAAAGGTGCAAAGTTCCGGGTCGTCCGCTACGTTAACCGGAATCCCTGCACCTTTGGCGTCCTCTGAAACCCGCCGGTTGCATTCCCGGTCATCCGTGGCGGCAACTGCCAGCACCGCCTTCGTCCCGGTTTCCGCATCTTCCAGGTCCTCCGGCCCGGCATATGGCCGTCGCAGAAGGGTTATGTTGTGTTCCGGGGACAGAGCTTCCATGGTTTCCGAAAATTCCGGGGCGATGACAATAAGTTTTGCCCCAAAGCCGAGCAGGGTCCGGGCCTTCCGGGCCGCCACCGGCCCTCCGCCGATAATCACGCAGTACTCATCCGCCAGATTGATAAAAAGGGGGAACCAGGCCGCCATTCAGACCTTTACCGGTTCTTCCGTTGCCGCGCCGCCGCGAATGCTGAAACTTTTCAGGACCGGTTCAACGTCTTTTAAAGAAATGATGATGTAGCTTAACGAAGGGTCGAAGGCCAGGCGGATGTCCTCTTCCGAAGGCCGGGCAGGGGTCGCAGGGTGGCTGTGGAAATTCCCCAAAAGGGTGAGCCCCTTCTTCCGTATATCAGAAACGGCCCTGAACTGGTCCTCCGGGGCCATGGAAAAATGCTCCGGGCTTTCATCGGTATTTTTGAGACAGTAGACCGCCGTGACGGTTTTTTCTTCCCCGTTGACGGTCCCCGCAAAAAGTCCGCAGGATTCGTTGGGAAGTCCCGATCGGGCGTGGGCCGTCATCTGGGCGAAAAATTCAGGCTCCAGGTTCAGCATGAAAAGGAACCGCCGCCCATATAATAGAGGAATTCAACCACCGCGCCGGCCTTGATGATGGTGGTATCAAAGTTGGCCCGCAGGAGCATCTCGTCGTTTACCTGGACACTGACGTATTCGGGCATTTCTACTTTCAGTTCATCCAGAAGTTTGGTCACGCTTATCTCGCCGGAGATTTCCGTTGGTTTTCCATTTGCCGTTATGGTCACATTTAACCCCTTTACTTTCTATTACACGGTTTCCGGGCTTTTGGCAAGACCCGATATATCCTACAAATTCTATAGGATTTATATAAAGCCTCTTGATCATTTTTTATTCACCCGATATGATACTAATTAAATCACATTACTAGGATTCTTAACAATCGGAATACTAGGAAAAAGGAGCGAATGATGAAAAAAGCAACAGAAATGGCGGTAAGGCTTCGCAAGCCCCTTTTGGCCCTGTCGGTGTTCCTGCTCGCGGGCACAGCTCTCTTTGCGGGGGCCAAGTCCGATAATGCCGGCGGCGCGGCTCCCAGGAGCGTGGAACTACTCAATGTTTCCTACGACCCCACCCGCGAATTGTACCGGGAGTACAACGATGCCTTTGCCAAATATTACCAGGACAAGACCGGGGTTATTGTAACGGTGAACCAGTCCCACGGCGGTTCCGGCGGGCAGGCCCGGGGCGTTATTGAGGGCAACGAGGCGGATGTGGTTACCCTGGCCCTGGCCTACGATGTGATGCAGATTGGGGATAAGGCCCACCTCATCGATGAAAATTGGCAGACACGGCTGCCCCTCAACAGTTCCCCCTACACTTCGACCATCGTGTTTCTGGTGCGGGCGGGGAATCCCAAGAACATTAAGGACTGGGACGATCTGGTAAAACCCGGCGTCCAGGTAATCACCCCGGACCCGAAAACTTCAGGCGGGGCGCAGTGGAACTACCTTGCGGCCTATGCCTTTGCCAAGGAAAAATTCGGCAGTGATGCTGCGGCCCGTGATTTTGTAAAGCAGCTTTACGCCAATGTGCCTGTGCTGGATTCCGGGGCGCGGGGGGCCACCAATACCTTTGTGCAGCGCGGCCTCGGTGATGTGCTGCTTGCCTGGGAAAATGAGGCCTTCCTCTCCATCAATGAGCTTGGCAGGGGCGCGGTTGATATTGTGGTACCCAGCTTGAGCATCCTCGCCGAACCGACCGTTTCCTGGGTCGATGGGGTTACCGCAAAGAAGGGCACCCTCGAAGTGGCCAAAGAATATCTCACCTACCTCTATTCCGATGAGGGCCAGCGGATTGCGGGAAAGAACTATTACCGTCCGACGAACCCGGCAATCGCAAAGGAATTTGAGAATCAGTTTCCCAATCTTAAACTCATTACTATTGATGATTACTTCGGGGGTTGGCGGAAAGTGCACGATGTGTATTTTGCCGATGGCGCTGAATTCGATCAGATCATTACCGAGCTGAAAAAGAAATAGGAATAAAAAACCACGAACCACACTAACAACACGAACAAGAAGACTATATATCAAATACATTCGTGAGGTTAGTGTGGTTCGTGGTTAAAAATTCTTCGGACTACCTGTTGACAGTGAATGGTGAAGGGATAAGGGCGTAAAGAATGGGTATAAAAATCGGCAAAAAGAGAAAAACCGCCAGGCTGCCGGGACTCGGCTTGACCCTGGGGCTTTCCATGACCTATATGACGCTGCTTATTTTTATCCCCCTGAGCGCCCTTATTGCCTATGCGGCCCATTTGTCCTTTGCGGATTTTTGGGCCATCATTGCCGATGACCGGGTGGTGTCGGCGTTTAAAATTTCTTTTCTTTCTACCTTTATTGCTGCGGCTTTTAATTTTGTTTTTGGCCTGATTATTGCCTGGGTTCTGACCCGGTACAATTTTTTCGGCAAAAAGATCATTGACGCCCTTATCGATCTGCCCTTCGCCATTCCCACGGCGGTGGCGGGTATTTCTCTGGCAACGATCTTTTCTCCCAAGGGGATCATCGGCGGCATTCTTAAAAATTTCGGAATCGACCTTTCCTATTCCCGGACGGGGATCATTATTGCGATCATTTTTATCGGGATGCCCTTTGTGGTGCGCACCGTACAGCCGGTTATAGAGGAGCTTGACAAGGAACTGGAAGAAGCCGCCAGCAGCCTTGGGGCGAATTTTTTTCAGATTTTCTCCAGGGTGATCTTCCCTTCCCTGTTTCCCGCGCTGCTTACCGGCTTTGCCCTGGCTTTTGCCCGCGGGCTCGGCGAATACGGTTCCATCATTTTTATTTCCAGCAACATGCCCTACGAGACGGAAATAGTTCCCCTGTTGATTGTAAAAAAACTTTTGCAGTTTGATTACCGCGGGGCAAGCGCCATCGGGGTAACCATGCTAGTCTGCGCCTTTGTACTTTTACTGTTTATTAACTTCCTGCAGGTGTACACAAAACGGAGGCGGAAAAATTGAGCTCTGTAAATTTGAAGATCAATAAAGAGCCTTCCTGGCTTAAACCGGTTCTCATTATCGTTGCGCTTCTCTTTCTTTTGGTGTTTATTTTTATCCCCCTCTTTACCATCTTTTCCCAGGCCCTTAGTTCGGGGTTTAAGGCATATCAGCGCATATTCCGTGAAAAGGATATTTTTGCCGCCATAAAATTAACCCTGTTCACCGCCCTTATCTGTGTGCCGGTAAACACGATCTTCGGGATCATGATGGCCTGGGCAATTACCAAATTTAATTTCAAAGGCAAGAACGTTCTTATCACCCTGATTGAAGTTCCCTTTGCCATTTCTCCGGTTATCGCAGGATTACTGTTTATTTTTCTCTTCGGTTCATTCGGCTGGTTTGGTTCCTGGCTCATGGAGCGGGGCATCAAAATTGTGTTTGCCGTTCCGGGTATCGTGATCGCCACCGCCTTTGTTACCTTTCCCTTCGTGGCCCGGGAGCTTATCCCCCTGATGCAGGAAATGGGAAAGGATGATGAGGAAGCGGCCATGACCCTGGGCGCAACCGGGCTTCAAACTTTTTTCAGAATTACCCTGCCCAATATCAAGTGGGGGCTTTTATACGGTGTGGTGCTTACCAATGCCCGGTCCATGGGGGAGTTCGGCGCAGTGGCGGTGGTATCCGGGCTTATCCGGGGCAAAACAACCACCATGCCGCTCTATATCGACATCCTGTACAACGAGTACCAGTTTCCCGCCGCCTTTGCGGTAGCGTCCCTGCTGACCCTGCTTGCCCTGGTAACACTAATCGTAAAAACCATCGTGGAACATTTTAACGCCCTCCGGCGGCGGGATACAGGATTATAGGAAAGGTTATATATTATGAGTATAGAAATTACGGATATAAGCAAAAAATTCGGGGACTTTACCGCCCTGGACAATATCAACCTTTCGATCCCCAGCGGGGAGATCACCGCCCTGCTGGGGCCTTCCGGTTCGGGAAAAACAACATTACTGCGGATCATTGCGGGGCTTGAAACTCCGGACGCCGGGACCATCAGTTTGTTTGGTGAAGATTCAACCTGGAAACAGACCAGGGACCGCAAGGTTGGTTTTGTGTTTCAGCACTACGCGTTGTTCAAGCACATGAGTGTTTTTGAAAATGTTGCCTTTGGCTTGAAGATCCGTCCCCGTGCGCTGCGGCCAAGCAAGGAAGAAATCCGGGAGAAGGTCTACAAGCTCCTTTCCCTCATTCAGCTTGAATCTTTGGCAAACCGTCTGCCTTCGGAGTTGAGCGGCGGGCAAAAACAGCGGGTCGCCCTTGCCCGCGCCCTGGCGGTTGAGCCAAAGGTGCTGCTCCTGGACGAACCCTTCGGCGCATTGGACGCCAAGGTGCGGCAGGAACTGCGGCGCTGGCTCCGCTTCCTCCACGATGAAATTCACATCACCAGTGTCTTCGTCACCCATGATCAGGAAGAGGCCCTTGAGGTCTCGGATAATATTGTGATTTTAAATAAGGGGAAGATCGAACAGATCGGCAGTCCGGAGGATGTGTACGACCGGCCTGCCAATCCCTTTGTTTACGGCTTTTTGGGAAATGTGAATCTGTTTCACGCCCGTCTGGACAAGGGGGTCATTAATCTTGATAATGATGAAAGCGCCAGGGAGACTGAGGTTTCCTTTTTTGTCCGGCCCCATGATGTAAGCATCAGTCTGGATAATAAAGACGGAAAGGGAATCGAGGCAAAGATTGAGTCCCACCGCCTGCTCGGAAGCCGGGTGCGGGTAAACCTTAAAACCCTCACCGGGGACCGGGATATTGAAGCGGACATCGACAAGAAGCAATGGAATCTGATCAAGCAGGAGAACCGGGAAACGGTGTACATTGTTTTCTTTGGCGCAAAGATTTATTCAAAGGATGAGGTTTGGAGCGATTATGCCATCTGAAGTATTGCTGCCGCGCATTGTTGAAAAGATAAAAGGTCCCATCGCTCTGGCGTTCAGTTACCAGGCCGAAGACGTGGCGGCCCTGCATCTGCTTTTGCAGTGCGGCCTTAAAGATTTGGAGGTGTTCACCCTGGACACCCTCAAACTCTTCCCCGAAACTTTCAGCTACCATAAAGAACTGGAAGATTTTTTTCACATCGCCATAAAAAAATATGCCCCCGATCCAAAAGAGGTCAAAGATTTGGAAGCCAAACTTGGGGATGAATGGGGCATGCGGGCAAGCCTGGAAAACCGTCACCTCTGCTGTCAGGTGCGCAAGGTGACGCCCCTGGGTAAAATCCTTGCGGGAAAGAGCGCCTGGGTCACGGGCCTGCGTTCTTCGCAATCGGTGACCCGGCAGGATTTAAAAGTTTTGGAATACGATGAAAAATTCGGCCTTATAAAAATCAATCCCCTCTTTGATTGGAGCGAAGAAGATCTATCGGCCTACATAAAAGAACACCGCCTCCCCCTGAACCCGCTTTACGCAAAGGGCTTTACGAGCATCGGCTGCGCCCCCTGCACACGGGCGGTGAAGCCCGGTGAGGATATCCGCGCCGGCCGCTGGTGGTGGGAAAATCCCGAACACAAGGAATGCGGTCTGCATCTGCGCAAGAACGGACTTTAGTCCGTAGCATAAAGGAAAATATCGTGAGCGAAGAAATTGAATTAACGAAACTGGATAAACTTGACAAGCTGGAATCCCAGAGTATTTTCATTATCCGGGAAGCGTACAAATCTTTTAAGAACATCGGGATGCTCTGGTCCATCGGCAAGGACAGCACAGTATTACTGTGGCTGGCGAAAAAGGCATTCTTCGGCCATGTGCCCTTTGAGCTTATCCACATCGACACCAATTATAAGATCCCTGAGATGATCAGTTACCGGGACCGGCTGGCAAAGGAACTCAAACTGCGGCTCGTGGTAGGACAAAACAAAAAGGCCCTTGCTGAAAAACGTACCTTTGTTGACGGCCTTGACCGGATTTCCTGCTGCAAGGAACTTAAAACGATTCCCCTGCGGGAAACCCTGGACGGCACCGGAGCCCGCCGGGTCTACGATCCCAACCGGGACCTGTGGGAGGAGTTTCCATCCGCCGAGCCTTACAACGCAGTAATTGTGGGGGTCCGCAGCGATGAGGAGGGGAGCCGTTCCAAGGAGCGGGTCTTTTCCAGCCGGGACGAAAAAAGCGAATGGGACGCCAGTACCCAGCCGCCGGAACTGTGGAATCTCTACAAAACCGAATTTGCCCCCAAGACCCATGTGCGGGTCCATCCCCTTTTGGATTGGACCGAACTCAATGTATGGGAATATATTGAACGGGAAAAGATACCCACCATTTCTGTTTATTACAACCAGGGCGACGGCAAACGTTACCGTTCGTTGGGCTGCTATCCCTGCACCACTCCGGTGGATTCTGACGCACACATTCCCCGTGAAATAATAGAAGAACTAATCAGCGGAAAATTCCGTAACATCGCGGAACGATCCGGCCGCGCCCAGGACATTGACGGGGGCGGTACTCTGGAAACCCTGCGGAAAGAGGGGTACATGTAATGGGTGAAAATTTGCGTGAAGGCGCCGCTCAAACAGGGCGAATGAATATCGTTATTACCGGCCATGTGGACCACGGCAAGAGTACTTTGGTGGGCCGCCTTTTGGCGGACACCCAGTCTTTGCCGGAAGGCAAATTGCAAGCCGTAAAGGATTCCTGCAAAAAAAACGGCCGGGTCTTTGAATACGCCTTTTTGCTGGATGCCCTTGACGATGAACAGAAACAGGGGATCACCATCGACAGCGCCCGGATCTTTTTCAAAAGCAAGGTCCGGGAATACATCATCATTGACGCGCCGGGGCATATCGAATTTTTGCGGAACATGTTAAGCGGGGCTTCCCGCGCGGTGGCCGCAGTATTGGTAATCGACGCCATCGAAGGGGTGGCGGAAAATTCCAAACGCCACGGCCTCCTGCTTTCCCTGCTGGGGATTTCTCAGGTTTTGGTGGCGGTGAATAAACTGGACGGGGTGAACTACGATCGTCAGGTTTTTGAGGATATCAAAACCGAATACTCGGCATACCTTGAAACCCTCAAGGTAAAGCCCATCGCCTTTGTGCCGGTGAGCGCCCGGGAAGGCAAAAACATCACCGAGCTTGCGTCGGAAATGCCCTGGTATACGGGAAAAACAGTGCTGGAAATTCTCGACAGTTTTCATAATCTCCCCTCCAATGAAGATTCATTTTTCGCCATGCCCGTGCAGGATGTGTACCGTTTCAGCAACGATGGCGACGACCGCCGCATTTACGCCGGTACCATCGTGAGCGGTGAAATTTCCGTGGGGGACGCGGTTACCTTCCTGCCATCCCGCAAAGAGGCTCACATAAAAAATGTCGAGGTCTGGAGCGCCCCCGCAAAAAACCATGCTGTCACCGGCGAGGCGTCGGGCTTTACCCTTGAAGAGGAGATCTACGTAAAGCGCGGCGAAGTGATGATCAAATCTTCGGAAGACGCCCCCGTGGATGTTGCGGACAAGATCCGGGCCAATGTGATCTGGCTGGGCGCGCGGCCCCTGAGTTTTAACAAAACCTACCTCTTGAAACTGGGGAGCGTCCGGGTGGATGTCCGGCTGGAAAAAATAGAAAGCTTTTTGGGGGAAGGGGACCAGCAGTACAACGAACTGCGCCGCCACGACTGCGGCAGTGTGGTGCTAAGCCTTGCCCACCCGATTGCGGTTTCTACGTTTTACGATAACGCATCCCTTGGCCGCTTTGTTATTGTGGACGGCTACGATGCCGCCGGGGGCGGTATTGTGCTGGAAAACCTGGGCGTCAAAAATGCCTGGGAAAGCCTGAACAGTTTTGAGGGGCTTCCCGGCAAAGGTGATTTTGAGGAAGAACTCTTCGCGCTGCTGCGGAAGCATTTTCCGCATCGGTTTTAATTAAGCGCCGGCCCGGTGTCCGATGAAACGGCTCAGTCTGCTCATTAAGCCCGCCTCATCCCTCTGCAATATGCGGTGCCGGTACTGTTTCTACGCCGATATCAGTTCATCCCGAATTGTTCCGTCTTACGGCATTATGGATGCCGAAACAAGGGCCCGCATCATCGATAATGTTTTTAAGGACCTGGAAGATGGGGATGAAGTCACCTTTGCCTTTCAGGGCGGGGAACCTACGCTGGCGGGGCTCCCTTACTTTGAAAAATTTGTCGAACATATCGCCGCGCAAAAGCGGAAAGTGATCATTCATTATGCATTTCAGACAAACGGTTTACTAATTGATGATGAGTGGGCTTCGTTCTTTCATAAAAATAATTTTTTGCTCGGCCTTTCCCTTGACGGGGGCGAGCGCTTCCATGACCGCAACCGCCTTGACGCCAAAGGTGAAGGAACCTGGAACAGAATTCTGCAAAGTAAAAAAATACTGGAAGCGCATCAGGCGGAGTATAATATTCTTACCGTGCTCACCAACGAAACAGCCAATGAGCCTGACAAGGTTTGGCGTTTTATTCAAAATGAAAAAATAGCATACATACAGTTTATTCCCTGCCTTGAGGATCTTGAGGGGCAGGATGATTCAAAGAACGCCCTGCGGCCTGCGCGGTTTGCCCATTTTTATTCCCGCCTGTTTTACTGGTGGTCAAAAGAACTGGAACAGGGGCGGTACATCAGCGTAAAATTTTTTGACGACATTGTAAATTATTTTTTCAAAGGCATACCCACCGCCTGCGGTATCAACGGACAATGCAGCGCCCAGTATGTTGTGGAGGCGGACGGCAGCGTTTACCCCTGCGACTTTTATGTGCTGGACAAATACAATTTAGGAAACCTTGCAGACCTTACCCTGCGTGAAATATTTGAAACTGAAAAGATGCATTCCTTCCTGTCCGAAAAACCAGAAACCCCGCCGATATGCGGGGGCTGCAAATATTTTAAATTATGCCGCGGCGGATGCAAGCGGATGCGGAACGTACAGTACTACGGCGA
Source organism: Spirochaetia bacterium (assembly GCA_026002025.1). The sequence continues at coordinate 36,453 of BOAU01000007.1, forward strand.
AGCCGGGGTTGTATGCGGAAACAAAATATTCCTCGACAAATGCCTTGAGCCGCTGGAACATACGGTTAAACGGTATTTCTCACGGTAGTGCGGCAGCGGCCTTAATGGCCGCCGGTTTACGCGGTCACCGCATCCTTGTTATTCCTATACTCATGCAGATCGCACACCGCCTGTTCGTAATCGATCAGCGTAGTGATAGTGGGCTTGTCCCCGCAAACCTGACAATCATGGTTGGCTGCCAGTTTGATCTTGCGAAATTCCATGGTGAGGGCGTTGTAGGTTAAAAGGTAGCCGTTGAGGAGGCCGTCCATGCCCATGAGGTACTTCAGGGCCTCGGTGGCCTGGAGCGTACCGATGACCCCGCCCATGACGCCGAGGACCCCGGCCTGGCGGCAGGTGGGGACCGCATCGGGGGGCGGCGGGTTGCGGAACACGCAGCGGTAGCAGGGGCCCTTGCCGGGGATGTAGGTCATAAGCTGTCCCTGGAAGCGGATGATCCCCGCGTGGGAAAAGGGCTTGCCCAGCATGACGCAGGCATCGTTGATCAAAAACTTGATCGGAAAATTGTCGGTGCCGTCGATGATAAAATCGTAGTCCCGGTCCTTGATGATATCGGTGATGTTGGTGGAGTTGATCCATTCGTGGTAGGTCACCACTTCCACATCAAGATTCATGGCGTTCATGGTTTCTTTTGCCGACTGGACCTTGGGCTTGCCCACATCAGAAGTACTGTGGATGATCTGCCGCTGAAGGTTGGAGAGGTCCACCGTGTCGGCATCGGCAATGCCGATGGTGCCCACACCGGCGGCGGCCAAGTACATCGCGGCGGGTGCGCCCAGGCCCCCCGCGCCAACGATGAGCACCTTACCGCCCATGAGCTTCTTCTGGCCCTTGACCCCCACTTCTTTTAAAATGATGTGCCGGGAGTAGCGTTCAAGTTGTTCGTCGGTGAATGCCATTATTCCAGGCCCCCTTTGACCACGGTCAGCAGAAATGTTCCGTCATCGGCCTGGGTGACCTTGGTTACCTTGTGGCCCTCGTCTTTAAGACTGCGGGGCACGTTCTGGATCGGCTCCCCGCCGTTGAGCCTGACTTCCAATACCTGGCCGTCATCCAGCTCTTCCAGGGCGACCTTGGTTTTTACAAAGGTAACGGGACAGACCACGTTGGTGATATCTACCCGTGCGTCAATGTGCTGCGCATCGCTCACGACAGGGCCTCCTCTAAATCTTTTTTAAGAACATCCGCCCCGACCCGGCTGATGGTTTTGCCCAGCCGTTCCCCGGCATTGGCGTGGGTCTCGTAAAATTTGATCACCGCATCGGCGGCTTCAAAGACCTGGTCCTTTTCAAAAATGATGGGCAGGAGCCGGAGCCCCTCTTTTATGTCGTTGCCGAACATGCCGCCGAAGGAGAGGACATAACCGTTCTTCCCGGTCCAGGCATTGGCGGGGCAGCTTTTGACACATTTGCCGCAGTAGACGCAGCCTTCCTGCTTAAAGGCAAGATCCTTTTTTTCCTTATCAACTTTGACAACGTTGACGGGACAGACCGCCTCGCAGACTCCGCACCATGTACAGGCCGCTTTCTGCCATTCGGGGAAAAGGCTCCCCTTGATGCCCAGGTCGTTTTCTTCCGCCTTGAGGCAGTTGTTTTTGCAGCCCGTGATCCCAATCTTGAACTTGTGGGGCAGTTCGCGGCCGAAGTAGCGCTCGTCCAGCTCTTCTGCCAGCTTGCTGGTTTCAATGTTTCCGCTGGGGCAGATGTCGGAACCCTGGCAGGCGGTTACGGTCCGCACCCGGGGGCCGCAGACCCCGATTTTGACCCCCGCTTCGTCAAGTTCCTTTTTTACCGTCTCAATATCCGCAAGGCGGATGAAGGGTACTTCAACCCCCTGCCGGGAAGTCAGGTGGATATAGCCCTTGCCGTACTTCTTGGCCACCTCGCTGATCTTTTGAAGATGTTCGGCCTGCACCTGGCCGCCGACGACCTTAAGGCGCATGGAGAAGGTATCTTTTTGTTTTTGCCGCATGAACCCGCCCTTTTTCAGGGCGGCATAATCAACATCTGGCATGGGGACCTCCGGAAATGTCTCAGGTAATTATAGTAAAAGCCTAAGCATTCTAGGGTTTATCTGTCAAGATACCGATACTATCCCCTATTTTACCAACAGCCGGTTCAGCCTTTTCACAAAATCCGCCGGACTTCGTATCCCTATTTTGACAGTAAACGATTAAGCCGTTTTACGAAGTCTGAGGGGTCCTTGATCTTGATCCCCTCCACCAAAAGGGCCTGATCCAGCAATACCCCCGCCACATCGGCAATGCGGGCCTCATCCTCCACGTCCTTGAGGGCGGCCACGATGGGGTGATCCCCGTTCACTTCCAGGATCGGTTTGATATCGTCCATGGGCGCCTGCCCCATAGCCTTGAGCATCTGGGCCATTTGCAGGGTGGGATCGTTTTCGTCCGCCACGATGCAGGAGGGGGAGTCGTGGAGGCGGCGGGAAAGCTTTACGTCCTTGACCCGGTCCCCCAGGGCCTTTTTGATCTTTTCGATGACAGGCTTTATTTCTTTTTCCGCGGCTTTGTCCTGCTTTTCGCCCAGTTCCTCATCGGCCCCGGAGCGGTTCACCGCCTTGATGTCCCACTCGGCGGTTTCGCCCTCGGCCATACCGGGCTTCTTGTACCTGCCAATCGAGGGGATCACGATGTCGTCGATCTCATCATCCATGACCAGGACTTCGATGTTCTTTGCCTTGTAGGCTTCCAGCAGCGGGGATGAGCGCAGGGTATGTTCATCCCCGCCGGTGATGTAGTAGATGCTCTTCTGGTCGCTTTTCATGCGGGACGCATACTCTGCAAGGCTGGTCCAGCCTTCCACGGCGGTGCTCTTGAACCGCACCAGTTCCAGCAATGCCTCCCGGCTGCCGTAGTCCTGGTAGAGTCCTTCTTTCAAAGGCCGGTTAAACTCCTTGATAAAGGTCTCCCACTTCTGTTTGACCTCATCGGAGCCGGATGCGGCGTTGTCCGCCAATGTCTTGAATTCGGAAAGGAGCTTCTTGACGCTGGCGTTCTTGATATTGAGGAGCACCTTGTTCTGCTGGAGGATCTCCCGGCTCACGTTCAGGGGCAGGTCCTCGGAATCGATCACCCCCCGGACAAAACGCAGCCAGGTGGGCATCAGCTCCTTGTCGTCGTCGGTGATGAAGACCCTCTTGACGTAGAGCTTGACCCCCGGCTTGTAGTCCACGTTGTACATGTCGAAGGGGGCCTTTTTCGGGATGTAAAACAGGGTCGAGTATTCCAGGGTCCCCTCGGCCTTGGTGTGAACGTAGAAAAGCGGTTCCTCGCTGTCGTGCCCTAACTGCTTGTAAAATTCGTTATAATCCTCTTCTTTAAGCTCCGACTTGGACCTGCGCCAGATTGCCGTACCGGAGTTGATCCGGTCGGTCTTTGTCTTGGTGGATTTGACCTTGCCCTTATCGTCATATTCGTTTTCGTCGTAGGTCAGGAAAATGGGGAAGGCCACATGGTTCGAATAGCGCTTGATGATGTCCTCAATGGACCAGCGGTTGGCAAATTCGGCACCTTCTTCTGTTAAATGAAGAACGACCGTGCTACCCTGGGTGTCACGTTGGGCGCTTTCGATGTCGTAACCGTCCTTGCCGTCACTGGACCACTTCCAGGCGGCCTCCTCCCCGGCCTTGCGGCTGATCACTTCGATTTTGTCCGCCACCATAAAGGCCGAGTAGAAACCCACCCCGAACTGGCCGATCAGGTTGGAGTCCTTTTTGGCGTCCGCAGTAAGTTTTTCCAGAAAGGCCTTGGTCCCCGACCGGGCAATGGTCCCCAGGGACTCGGTTAAATCCGCCTCGTTCATGCCGATACCGTTGTCGGCAATGGTTAAGGTTGAAGAAGCGGGTTTATCGCTGTCTTTTTTGAAGGAAATGTCGATCCGGGGATCAAAGCTGATGGATTTATACTTTTCCTCCGCCACCGTGAGGTACTTGAGCTTGTCCAGGGCGTCGGAGGCGTTGGAGACCAGCTCCCGCAGGAAAATTTCCCGGTTTGAATAAAGGGAATGGATGATCAGGTGCAAGAGCTGGTTTACTTCGGTCTGAAATTGATGTTGTGCCATAAAAATCTCCTGTTTATCATCAAAAATACTAAAAAGGCCTTGCCCGGGCAAGTATTTTTTATTTGAAACAAAACTAAACAAAAACGAAGTAAGAATGAGAATTTATTTTATTTTTGTTGATTTTTGTTTTGTCTTGTCATATTATGAGGATATAAATTTTTTGGAGGAACAAATGAAATCGATACAAAACAAATCCTGGTTCTGCATCCTGGCGGCGGCCCTGATCCTGGGCCAGGCGCCGCTTTTCGCTGGGGCTAAAAAAGACACCCCGGCCCAGCAGGAACCATCGGTGCAGGCGCCGGTTACCATTCTGGTGGCCGCCGCGGCTTCCCTGCGGAATTCCTTTGAACAGGAGCTTATCCCCCAATTTCAAAAAAAATACCCCTGGATCACCGTGGACGGGACCTATGACAGTTCCGGCAAACTCCAGACCCAGATCGAAGAGGGCCTTGGGGCTGATGTATTCATGTCCGCCGCTCCCACCCAGATGAACAATCTTCTGGGGAAAAACCTCGTTTCCGCCGCTACGGTGAAGCCCCTGCTGGAAAACAAGGTGGTGCTGATCAAACCGGCGGGAACTACCACAAGGGTTACCAGCTTCCAGACTATCACCCAGGCAAAGACCATCGCCCTGGGGGACCCCGCCAGTGTGCCTGCGGGCCAGTATGCCAAGGAGGCCTTTATCAGTCTGGGTATTTGGGACGCGGTACAGGCCGCCGGGCCGAGCCTGGGAACCAACGTGACCGAAGTCCTCAACTGGGTAGGGCAGGGCAGCGCCGATGTGGGGGTGGTTTACGGCACCGATGCCATCTCCGTCAAAACCGTGGAGATCATCGCCGAAGCGCC
>BOAU01000008.1 GCA_026002025.1 Spirochaetia bacterium
CGATCTCCCTTGAAACGCCGGTTGGCGGCGATGAAGCCGAAGCCGCGTCCCTGCTTGATTTTACCCAGGACAAAACGGTCCCTGATCCGGCGGATACGGCGATTACTACCCTTCTTCGGGAAGACATTCGTGCCGCCCTCTCCACCCTTCCTGAGCGGGAGGCGCGGGTGTTGGAACTGCGTTTTGGACTGATTGATGGCTGCCCCCTGACCCTGGCAGAAGTCGGGAAGCGTGAAGGGGTAAGCAGGGAACGGATACGGCAGATTGAGGGAATGGGCTTGCGGCATCTTCGGCACCCCAAGCGGAGCCAAAGATTGAAGGCGTATCTGGAAGGCTAGGAGGAATACAATGGATCTCTTACACAATTTGAATCAGATTAAGCAGCTCGTGGAACAGCACGGACTGTGCCATGAATTTTGGAAAGAGGCGCAGGAGCATTTTGTCGCCGTCGATAATGTGTTAAAAGTGACCCCCGATCAGGCCCTGTTGTTTGCGCTGCTTTTAGAGAATTCGGGGACAGGAGACGCAACCCTGAGAGGTCTTGCCAAAGCCTTACGCTGCGGCAAGATAGAAGCCCTGCGGTACACGGGCGATCTTGAAGCCCTTGAGCTCAAACATCTTATCGTCTCCCATGATGTTGACGACGACGATATTTTTTGTTCCCGGCCCTCGTTCCTCAGAAAACGCCAGGGGCAGGACTGCTGCGCCTGGTCCGTTCCCGGTGATGTTATCAGGGCGCTCAAAGCCGGAAAGGAATACCATTACACCATTTACCGCGGCCTCTCTCCCGAAGAATTCTATACCGCGGCGGACCATATTCTTCGCGCCCATCGCAGAAGGGAATTAAACAGCAAACAGTTTTTTGACGAGATCAAATACCTCTTCGGCGGCAATCCGGATATTCTGTTTGTGAAAAAAATTAAGTCAGGCAGTCTTACCTTCAGGAACAGCATGGTGCTCCTCGATTTCTGCGCAACCCTGGTGGAACAGGATAAAGAATCGCAGAAATTTTCCGATATCCGGTATCTTTTTGGCCGGAGCGGCAGCCAGGATGCAAAACGCGATTTTATAAAAGGCGAAAACGATCTTTTCACCTCCGCTCTGCTTGAGCATGTCTGCGACAACGGTTTGGCCGATACCACCGAATACCGTCTTACCAATGAGGCCATAGACAGCCTTTTAGACGATGTCGATATAAAAGAAAAGAAAGACATCAAGGGAAACAATATCATCCGCGCCGACAGCCTTGCGGAAAAACAGCTCTACTATCCGCCAAAGGTGGGCGTTCAAATTGATGAACTGGGCCGCCTGTTACAGGAAGATCATTTTTCTTCCATCGTGAAGCGCCTGCGGGAAAGCAAAATGAAAACCGGCTTTGCCTGCCTTTTTTCCGGCCCCCCCGGAACCGGCAAAACCGAAACCGCCTACCAGATCGCCCGGACCACGGGGCGGGACATTTTCTTTGTGGACATCAGCGAGACCAAAAGCATGTGGTTTGGCGAGAGCGAAAAAAAGATAAAGGCCCTTTTTACCCGCTACAATGCTATGGTCAAACATGCGGATCGCGCGCCGATACTGCTCTTTAACGAAGCGGACGCGGTCCTCGGAAAACGTCAGGAACTCGGCAGTGAACGGCGCGGCCCCGGTCAAACAGAAAACACCATACAGAACATTCTGCTGCAGGAGATAGAAAATCTGGACGGGGGCATTCTCATCGCCACCACCAACATGGCGGCTAACTTTGACGCAGCCTTTGAGCGGCGCTTCCTGTATAAAATCACCTTCGAGAAACCCGATCTTGAAGCCAAAGCCGCAATCTTCAAAAGCAAGCTGCCGCAGGTTGATATGGATATGAGCGCCCTTGCCGGCCGCTTTGATTTATCCGGCGGCCAGATAGAGAATGTGGCCCGTAAAGCCGCCGTAGCGAGCCTTATCCGGGGGAACCCCCTTTCCGCCATGGACATTACCGCCCTGTGCGAGGAAGAACTGCCCGGTAAGGAGACGCGCCGCATAGGGTTTGGGGTATAGTACCTTTCTAGTCAGGGATTCTGTTTGCCCGGTTTATGGACGCCGGGCATATCAATTTCCATTTGGGCGAATTCTTCAATGGCGTAAAATAGTACCACCACCGTTGAAAGAAACTACAAAATCATTATAGTAGAGGCCATGCATATAACATTCGGCTTGAATCAAAATAATGCGGATTGGTCAGAAAAGCGGGCAGCGGCAGGTGAAATTCACCTTGGCCCCGAACGGATGCTGTCTTTCCTGCAAACAAGGCTTGGACTGGGCGGTAACGACGAAGCTGCCGTGGTGCGTATTGACCACTACCGAAAGCGGTTGGCGGCGGTACTTGCTGTATCTTCCGGTGATAGGTGGTTTCAGAAATCCTTTGAACTTGATCCGTGGTCTACCGCCAGGCAGCTTTTGAGTTGGCGGGATGAGTTGATTCTTGCCGGGTGGAACAAACAGCCACTGCCTGCCGCTCAATCAAAACGCTTAGCCGCATTATCGGCCATTGAGGGCAGAACGGAACCTTTGGCTCAAGGGTTCGCGGATAAATTACGTGAAGTGTTGGATGAGCTTGATTATCTCGATGCTTCTTGTATTCAATCTATCCGGTTGGCCGAACCACTGGAATTGCTTCCCCATCTCTGGCAGCTTGTTTTCAAAAAACTCGGTGAAATCGGTGTGCCAATAGAGGCGCCGCAGCCCCAGGCTCCGGTTACCCTTTCGGATAAGTCTCTTGTCTTGTTGGAGGCCGATACTGAATGGGAAGCCGCAGAAGCGCTCGCCATGTGGTTAGCTGCGGACAAAGATGCAAACAAAAAAGTGAACATGATTGTTCCCGATGCATCCGGTGTATTGGGGACGGCGCTGCATCGGTTAGGTCTTCCGCGAACCGGCAGCAGCGAATCATCAAAATGGCGGGCGCATTTGCAGATACTCCCCCTGGTGTTTGCCAACGCATGGCAGCCGGTTGAACTTGACGCATTGGTAGCTCTTTTAACCCTCCCAAACAGCCCGGTTCCATCATTGGTTCGATACTGGCTTCTGCGGGCATTGAAAAATGAAGCGGGAATCAAAGGTGAGGAATGGAATAAGGCGCTGGAAGAAATCGCAAAACAACTTTCTGCACCAAAAGACCCAGCGTATAAAGCGAAAACAGAAAAAGAAATTGACGAAATACTTAAAACGATTGACGATATGCTGGTTAGCGGCCGTTGCCCTTCTCAGGGTATGAGCGAAGATGCAATCATTAAACGCTGCAACTGGATAATCAACAGTTTTATGCTGCAAAGTGAAGACAATGATTTCCTCAATGCACCAATCGGACAGGCCTGGACATTGAAAAAACTGGCCGCCGGGCGCGGAACAATAGGGCGGGTCGAGTTGGATCGAATGATCGATTTAGTGGTGGCTGAGGAATCATTGGAAGTCAAAGCGGAGGCTGCTCCGTGGACGGTATCAACCCACCCCGGAGGCGTGACCGCTTCGCGTCCGGTTCTTGTCTGGTGGAACTTTATCAATCAAAGCGCACCCGCAGCAACGTATTGGAATCCTGCGGAACGAGCAGCATTACGCGAAGCCGGTATATTCCTGGACGAGAGCGGTATGGCGCAGAAGCGTGAAGTTTTTGCATGGAAAAATGCCCTTCTAAAAGCACAGGAAAGGGTCATCCTGGTTCGCCAAAAAAAGCTGCGCGGCGAGGATACTGCCCGGCATCCCTTATGGGATATGATCATGGCATCCACCAAGAAGGAGTTGGGTGAAGAAACAGCAGAAAAATTTATTCGAACCGTTGCGGATGTATTCTTTAGTCAGGAGAAATGGGAACTGTCAGGCAGGGCGGGTAAGACAATAGAAGCGCCGCTGTTTGAATTACCGCAGGGTCAGAATGAATACCGTATCCCGGAGAAGCGAGTGAAGGTGGAGAAGACCTCTTACAGTGATATGAACACCCTTATCGGCTGCCCCTTAAAGTGGGTAATGGAAAAGGTAGTCAAAATTTGGCCTGCCGATGCCGCTTCTATTCCCGACATATATCAAAGCATTGGAACATTGTGTCATCGTATTATCCAGGACATTTTTGTACATTCCAAACAGTCCCGGACTCCTCCCGAGGCCCGCAAAGAGGCTGAAGGGCTTTTCGACGAAAAAGTCGAATCCATGGTTGTTGAGCTGTGTGCGGAGGGTAAGAAAATTGAACGGGCACGTTACCGGCACGACATCGGCAGGGCTGTGTCTGGTCTTGGTGAATTGTTGGAGAAAGAAAAATTCAAAGCTGAGGAAGCTGAAGCTGAATTATCAAGTCATCTTGGCGAAGTGCCTTTTAGGGGCTTTGTGGATCTGCTCCTCCGGGACAAAGAGAATAATCCCGTGGTGATTGATTTGAAATGGACACGGTCGGCGGATAAATACCGACGCCAGGAAATTGAAAAAAAACGTGATTTGCAGTTGGCATCCTACGCCTGGCTTATTGAAGGGAAACAACCCGGGGCAAAAGTTAATGCCGGTTATTTTCTCATGCCCAGCAATAGTTGGCTGCAGGATACTCAGGAAAACCTGCGGCAGGTTTTTGCAAACGCAACAAACACATGGCAAAAGGAATTGGAAAAATTGTCCCGGGGCATTGTTGCGAAGGGACATGATAAGGATGAAGAAGAAGACGAAAATGATGATGAAACCTCCGCTGAAACTTTCAAACTAACTGCGCCGTGCAACCTTTGCCAGTATGAGGGTTTGTGTAAAATGGACGAGGGAGATGCACAATGAGCACTATCAATATTATTAACGCCAGCGCCGGTTCCGGAAAAACGTACCGGCTTACCGAATTGGCCGGTGAAAATGTTGTCAAAGGCATCAGCGCGGATCGCCTTTTTGCCACAACCTTTACAAAAAAAGCGGCGGCAGAGTTGGTGGAACGTCTGCGCCAGCGTCTTTTATCTGACGATAAGGGCGATGAGGTAAATTTATTATCCGATGGATTTGTCGGCACCGTAAATAGTGTGTGCGCCCGGCTGCTCACCGAATACGCCATTGACGCCGGTTTATCTCCCGCACTTGACGTTATACCGGAAGAGGACACGGGAAAAATCTTTAACATGGCGGTAGAAGAAGCCATCGGCGAATATGCAGGCAAGATAGAACCGGCTGCCCGGCGGCTAAGCCGGCAGGGCGGCGGCGGGAAATTTACCCGCCAGCCTGATTGGCGTGATGATGTAAAGGATGTAGCCAGGATGGCCCGGGATAACCGTTTGGATTCCCGTGCCATTGAACTGAGCGCCAAAAAATCATGGGAATCTTTTCGCACCCTGTTGGGAAACGATACCATTCAATGCGATACAATGACCTTGGTACAGGCTATTCAATCGGCGATTGATACACTTGCTGAATTAGCAAATCCGACAAAAGGCTCGCAAAATACATTGGATACGCTGAGAGACATTCAAAACAGCGCTTCTGATCCTGATAGACTGCCCTGGAGTACCTGGGCAAAGCTTGCAAAGTTGGCGCCGCCAAAGGATGGCAAAGACGCGGTAGCTGAAGTTCAGGTATTGGCCGGCGGCTGGTTAAAAAATAGCCGCTTCCATGATGATGTCAAAACGATGATTGATGGGGTCTTTTCCAGCGCCGCCCTGGCGGTTGAACATTATCAGAACTACAAAAAACAACATGGCTTAATGGATTTTACCGATCAGGAATCCGGTGTGGTGGATTTATTTGAAGGTACAGAAAGCGAGTTTTTCCGGGATTCCCTGAAAAACCGGCTGTCATTATTATTGGTCGATGAATTTCAGGATACCAGCCCTATTCAACTGGCAATTTTTCTTGAACTTAACCAATTATGCGGCAACTCCTATTGGGTAGGTGATCCGAAACAATCTATTTATGCATTCCGGGGCTCGGACCCCGTTTTAATGAATGTTGCTGCGGAACATTTTAGCAAAGATGCGGATCCCAAACTCAACAAACCCCTGTCGGACTCATGGCGTTCACGCAGGCTGCTTGTTGATTTTTCAAACGCGGTCTTCAAAAATGTGTTTCATGAAATGCCGGAAAACAAGGTTACGCTGAATATTCCGCCGGACCGTAAAAAAGATGCCGAAGGCGGGGATATCGAAGCCTGGCTTTTGGATGCAAAAAATAAACCGGATACCGCCGTGCGTCTTGCAAGCGCAATTCAAACGCTTTTAAGCGGAGAAGATATCAAACCCGCAAGCATCGCCGTTCTGTGCCGCACAAATAGTGATTGTGTTGAAGTTGCAGCCGCCCTGGAGAGTATTGGGATCCGCGCATCGACGGCCCGCGGTTCACTCATACGCACACCGGTTTGCCGTTTAGTTTTGGCGGCGGCGCGTTATCTTGCGGACAAAAAAGATACCCTTGCGATGATTGAAGTGATTAACTTTTTGCCAAATCATGCGGATTACAAAGACTGGCTTGCAAAGCTGGTGAATGATCGGGACGCTTACCTGGATGAATTAAAGGAAAAACCGGTATTCAAAAGGTTGGATGCCCGGCGTGACGAATTGCGCCGCTTAACTCCCCTGGAAGTGCTTGAGTATGCCATTGATGCCTCAGGTGTATTGGAAGCGGCGGCGTCCTGGCCGAACACCCCATTGGCCCTGGCAAACCTTGATAAATTGCGTCTTACCTGTGTGCAATATCTGGATTTGTGCAGGGCACGGCATGATTCCGGCAGCCTCTCAGGATATTTGTCGTACTTACATGAGAATGATATTAAAGAAGCAGAAGGGGCTGATGACCAGGCTGTTCAAGTACTCACCTATCATAAAGCCAAAGGGCTGGAATGGAAGGTGGTCATTCTCTTTAACCTTGACGCCGGTCAGAAAGGCAGTGCATTCAATCTCTCTGCAAAAACAGAAGGAGCATTTGATCCGCAGCATCCGCTGAATAACCGGATGCTCCATTTCTGGCCCGATCCCCTGCCGGGAAATCAAACGTCCGATGAGTTGAATGCCCTGCTTGAAAATTGTCCTGAACAAAAAGAAGCAATAGACCGGGAGATTAAAGAACGGCAGCGCCTTTTATATGTGGGCTTCACCAGGGCCCGGGACAAGTTAATTTTTGCGGTTCGGCGAAAAACGACAAACGCCGGCGCCAGTCTGGGGACTGCGTGGCTTGATGAATTAACTGATGCCGCCCATGAACCACTCATCACCCTGCCGGATCTAACTATTGGAGGAACACAATTCCCCATAACAGTCAGGGAATATACCGAAGAAACGAAAAACCTACCGTTGAAACCGCCGCAGAATAGTAAACGCCGTCCCATAGTCCCTGCGGACCTGCCAATGTATCCGCTGTTCCGATACTCGCCAAGTGCTTTGGAAGGGGAAACAGAAGGGCTGTCTAAAATTACGGTGAGTGAAGTGTGCAATTTAGGGCATCGAATCGCCGTTAAAGGGACACCGGATTACAACTATCTGGGAGACGCGGTTCACAACTTTCTTGCCCTGGCGCAAGGAAAACGAAACTCAACCGAATGGCAAAATGCGGCGCAGCGGCTATTGGAACGGTATGGTGTTCTGCCGGTGATGCATCCCGCCGACATGATTGAAATACATAAACGATTAACACAATTTGTAGCAGATAAATATCCGGGAGCAAAGGTTCGCCGCGAATGGCCGGTCAGCCTTCGTGAAAGCGACAATCGCCTTATGCAGGGCTTTATTGATATGCTGCTTGAATTGGACGACGGCTTTGTGATTATTGATCACAAGACCTTTCCCGGCGCTCACGCCGAGGAACGTGCACGGGAATATGCCCCCCAGCTTGCGGCTTACCGCCGTGCGGTTGAGGCTGCGGCTGTGGAAAGTGGGATGGGGAAGAAAGTGCTTGCTGCGTTGATACACATGCCGGTTGTCGGGAAGATATATGAGGTGGGAGGGGGAATGATATGAAAGATGACAGTTATTATTTCGAACGGGGCAGAGCCTATACGAATAATAAAGACTATGACAGAGCCATTACGGATTATGATCTGGCAATCAAGCTTAAACCGAATGATGCCAGGTATTATTTCGAACGCAGCAGAGCTTATTCCGGTAAGGAAGACTGTGATAGAGCCATGGCCGATTTTACCAGGGCGCTCAAGCTTGATTCCGGTGATATAAGTCTTTATTTTAAATACGATGACCGGGCCATAGTGGACTATACCCGGATGATTTTGTTTAAGCCAGATGGGGCTTATCATTATTTTGAACGGGGCGGCGTTTATTTTTTCAAACAAGACTATGACAGAGCTATAGCGGACTTTACCCAGGCAATCAAACTTAAGCCGAATGAGGCATGGTATTATTTATGGCGCGGCGCCGCTTATGCCGACAAAGGAGACTATGATAAGGCCATAGCAGATTTTACCCAGGCAATCACGTTTAAGCCGGATGACGCCGGGTTTTATTATTTCTATCGCGGCAAGAATTATAAAGTGATAGGAAAAAAAGATTTGGCAAAAAAGGATTTCGAAATAGCCCTTGAGCTTGATCCCAACAATAAAGATGCATTAGCGGGCTTAAGAGAGGTTAATACGTAGGGAGCTTGTTCGTTTTCTGTTTTGTCGAGGTACTGGCTGGGACGCTCCGATGAGATTGCAAAAAACAGGGGGGGGTATAGTTTTTTGGTGATAGTCGGAAATAGGGTTGACGGATGGGTTGATGCGGACTTTAAGCCAAATATTGAGCCAAATTTAGGGGTAAAAGGGTATTTTCTAGCCCTATGTGTACATCTTTGGCGTTCATCAACTCTTTTTCCGACTATCACCACTTTTTTATACACCCTATAGTTCAAAGCCGTTGGCTTGACAAAAATGTAGGGAAGTAGTTATATACTCAAGGAAGGAAAAATATGTCACCGGAAGAAGAAATAAAAATTTTAATAGAAAAATTGGGGCGTGGTTTTACGACCCCAGAAGGAAGACGCGTTCCGATAAACCGATTTAAAACGATCTGCTGGACTAATTCTAGTGATATTGGTAATGGCCTACATTTTGGCATACGTTATAAATTTCGCCGTAGAGAAGAAAAATGGTTGGTTAGTTGGATTTTCTCTGGTGGTGAGAACGTTGATGCAGATAAAAATGTTAAGTTTTTTGAGGAGAAAAAGAAAAAACTTGAAGAATTAGTTTTTTTTAAAGAAAAACACAATATTGAGATTGAACGTGACGTAAAAGGTAGTAGTGAGCCAAACAGAGTTGAAATGTGGATTGCTCGTGATCCAGACGAAATTGATTTTAAAAAAGACATAATTGATATATTCAACAATTCATTTGAAGTCATGGAATTTCAGGGGAAAAAAATTGATGAAGACGACAAAGGAACAATCGTTAAACCAGTAGGAGCAAACATGGATTATATTAGCAAGTACATAAACATGCTTGAAAAATCAGGCAATATTATTCTGACAGGAGCGCCGGGTACCGGAAAAACCTACTTGGCTCAAGACATTGCCGCTCAATTTATCGGCATAACTGAAACCGACAAAGAAAAACGGCTGGAGAAACTCCAAGAAAGCGGGCGATATGGTTTTGTTCAATTCCATCCATCATATGATTACACGGATTTTGTGGAAGGGCTACGACCAACAAAACCTGATGATAATGGAAATATAGGCTTTCGACGGCAAAATGGGATATTTAAAGAGTTTTGCAAAGATGCGCTAAAAGTGTGGAAGGAAGAAAGCCTCGCAGGAATTACTGACGAGAAAAAGCAAAAATTTGTTTTCATCATCGACGAAATCAACCGTGGTGAAATCTCAAAAATATTTGGCGAGTTATTTTTCTCGATTGATCCCGGGTATCGCGGCATAGCAGGAATTGTAAAAACACAATATACCAATCTTATTGAAGATGGCGATGTTTTCAAAGACGGATTTTACATCCCGAAAAACGTGTATATCATCGGCACGATGAACGATATCGACCGCAGTGTAGACAGTTTTGATTTTGCGATGAGGCGGCGTTTTACCTGGATTGAAGTGACAGCCGCAGAAAGTGCGGAACAAATGAAGCTCCTGCCAGAGAGTAAAAAAAGAATGACTAGTTTGAATGATGCGATATCCAAGATACCTGAATTAAGTGCATCATATCATATCGGTGGGGCATATTTCCTCAAGCTGGAAAAGTATGATGGTGATGCTTATGAAAAACTATGGCAGTATCATTTAGAACCGCTTATACGAGAGTATTTGCGTGGGATTGATGGAGCAGAAGAACACATTAAAACGCTGAAAAAAGCCTATGATCTGAGCGAAGCAAATGTCGATACTGAGAACGACTGATAATAATTGGTCTTCTTATAAAATAGAAGATGAGCACGATCTAAAAAATCTCTCAAAAATTGCCAATAAAAAGATTGGGGATATAAAGCTGGAAAAGGATGCTGATTTTATCGTGTTTCCCCCAGACTCGATCAAATATCACGATGACATCAAAGATTCTCCGATTTTTAGACTATCACCGGAAGGTGTGTTAACAACCGAAAATATAATGGGTTTTGTTGGTTTTAATGATACACAGCTAACTATTTCTTCGCGTTTCACACAGGATAATAAAACTGATTATTTTTTACACTATATGTTACAAAAAGTGCTCAGCATTAACCTTGTAAATCTTGATGTGTCAAACAATAGTGATTCTGTCTGGGATTTTTACCTCTATTTGTTTCCGCGTTATTTGAATAATGCATTAAAACAGGGGCTCTATAAAGCGTATAGACACTTTGAATATAATGATGCCAATGTAAAGGGGACTATCGATGTAAAACGGCATTTGCGCCTAAATATGCCGTTCGCAGGAAAAATTGCCTATAAAACAAAGGAATTCAGTTATGATAATCCGGTTACCCAGCTTATTCGGCATACAATAGAATATATAAAAACGAATAGCTTTACCGGAAATATTCTAACGGGTAATTCAGATGTGGCTGATGATATAAAACAAATAATATCTGCAACTCCTTCATATAACAAAAACGACAGGCAGAATATAATCAGTAAAAATAGTAAATTCGCTGCACACCCATTGTTTACAGAATATAAAAGCTTGCAAAAAATAAGCCTCAATATCCTTCGGCACAAAAAATTAAGTTTTGGTAATGGAAAGGATAAAATCTATGGCCTTTTGTTTGATGGTGCATGGCTATGGGAAGAATATCTAAATACTATATTGAAAACTAAGTTTGAACACACAGAAAATAAAACAGGCAAAGGAAGGATGTATTTATTTAACAAAAATGATGGGATACCCTTCCAGACTATTTATCCTGATTTTATTAGTAAAGACAATCAGTTTGAAAACAAAATTGTAGGTGACGCAAAATATATCCCACTGGACAAACAAAGTGAATATGGCGAATCAGAAAAAGCAACAAGCATTTATTATAAAACGATAACTTACCTGTATAGGCTCAATTCAAAAAGAGGGTTTCTGTTTTTTCCAACCGCGAGTGATTATAAATCGGAAACATATAAAATTATTGAAACAGATGGTAGTCTCACAAAAATCGGCTTTACTATTCCCCAGGGAAATAAAGACAGCTTTGGAAGATTTAGGTCCGCAATGGAGGAAGCGGAAAAGCAATTTGTTAATGAGATTGACAAACAATCAAAAAATGTCAACGAATGAACCCAGAAGTGGAACCGAATTGATATTTCGCCCTAAATCGGTAAGATGGGTCCCCTTGACAAATATCCATAAAAGTTGTAGTCTATGAAAGCGTGATAGGGAGATCGGGAAAGGGTGGATGTGTTTGTTCATAAAGTATTGAAGAAAAAATACTCCATTTTTAGGGTATAGCTTTTGTTAATTAGGAGAATTTATGCCTTATTTTAACACTATAAGAGAAGCAACTAGTCATTGGAATCTGGGGGTCCTGAATACCACAGGTACAAGGCATGCTTCCGGCACTACGGACAAGGGGATTCGGGTTTGGCTGCCAATTATAGACAATTCCGAAGAACATTGGGATAATGTTTTGACGGAAGATAAAAATATGATTCTGCAATGGGCCAAAGCAGATGTTTCAAGGAAAGCATATGCGACTGGGCCGTTGAGGATAGCAGCAACGGTTATTACCCGTAAGCCGATGCAGCAGGGAAACGTGGTAGGCGGTTACATTTTCGACAACGTTGGCAATTATTGTCCGATAGTATTTGACACTTCACAATATTTGATAATTTATGCAAAAGAAAACTCGTTTCTAACGGAAGGGGATATTAAATGGACCACGATGGGTGGTGCTCTTAGCTGGGTTTCCGGTTTTGCCGCAGATCAACAGGAAGCGCGAAAAAAGCTAAACGAACTTACGGCAAAATACAAACGGTCATAGATAAGATCAAAGAGGAACTTTCAAAAGTTACAATAGGAGATTGATATGGAAGATGACATTTCTTATTTCGAACGCGGCATGGCTTATAAAGAACAAAAGGACTATGACAAGGCCATAGCGAGCTTTACCCAGGCTATCAGAATGGATCCCAATGATGCCCTTGCCTATAACAATCGCGGTGTTGTGTATAGCAACAAGCACGATTATGACGAGGCAATAGCGGACTACAACATGGCAATCACGCTTAAGCCTGATTATGCCGCTGCCTATTACAATCGCGGTGTTGAGTATGACGTGAAGGGTGATCATGACCAGGCAATAGCAGACTTCAATGAGGCAATCAAGATTAAGCCGGATTATGCCGCTGCCTATTACAATCGTGGCAATGTGTATAAAAATAGGGCCGATAACGAGACTGCAATGGCGGACTTTACCAATGCAAATACACATAATTCGGACGATTCCGCTGTTTGTAATGCTCGTGGTAATGCGGATTATGACAAGGCAATAGCGGACTATACCCAGGCTATTGAACTTGATCCCAATGATGCACTTATCTATAATAGTCGTGGTGATGCGTATATGGGCAAAAACGATCATGACAAAGCCATAGCAGACTACAATAGGGCTATCGAGCTTTCCAATTATGCTGATTATTATTGCAATCGTGGTCATGCATATTGGAGCAAAAAAGATTATGACATGGCTATAGCGGACTTTACTGAGGCAATCAGGCGTAAACCGAAGGAAAGCTCGTATTATGTATTTCGCGGCATGGTCTATGATCGTTACAAAAAAGACTATGACGGAGCCATAATGGATTTTACCCAGGCTATCAAGATTCATCCCAAATCATACGAAGACGACGCCTATTCCCTTCGTGGTCTTGCCTATCGAAACAAAGGCGATTATGACAAAGCCATCGCGGACTTCACGAAGGCAATCATGTTTGATTCCTCTAATGGATTTAACCACTATGACTATAACAATCGGGGTGATATGTATTACCAAAAGGGTGATTATGACGAGGCCATAGCGGACTACACTGAGGCAATTAATATCTTAGAGAGTGTCGAAGGTGGTTTTAGGGTATTGGTTGAGGATAAGGAAATAGCAGCTGTCTATTTCAATCGGGGTAAAGCATATGAAGCTAAAAAGGAGTATCACAGCGCTATCGCTGATTTCACCAAGGCAAGCGAGCTTGACCCGAAAAATGTCGAATATCACGATATTTTTTTGAAGATGGAAAGCACTCTCGGGCTATCACAAATTGATATAGAAGAGCAGGTTGACATTGATTTTGACGAATAAAGATAACAACTGCAACAAACTAAATTGAGGAGGAATATGGCAATTGATTTTTGGCGCCATCGTCATGGTGGGCGTGGACTTGGCTTAACAAAAAAGACAAAGGCTGTTACTATAAATATATAGGAGAAAACAAGTGGCAGAAAGGTATCTAAATATGGACATTGCAACTGACGTGCTGAACTATGGCGTATTAACAGACACTAACGCTCACATGCATGGTTGTGGCATTACCGACAAACATCACAGCGTATGGCTTCCAATTATGTATGAACTGGATAATAACTGGTATAATATGTATGGACATAATGATGATAGAAAAAAGGAATTAATAATACAAATTGCAAATAAAGTTCCTGCCAAAAATGATTTCCTAAGAAACTGGAATCTAGGGATGTTACAAAACGATACATCTCATGTTATTGTGAGGACAAATCGTGATGCCAGAAAAACATATGAATATGAAGATATTGGGGAGTATTGTACTATTCTTGTTAATAAAGATGCATATACCTCAATTCATGCAAAATGTGGCTCAGCATTTGCTGGAGGAAATGTGTTTGTCAGCAGGGACAAAAAAATAATCTGGACATCCGGTTTTGCGCCTTCTGAAAAAGAAGCTATAAAACGATTTGATGAATTGGTTGGGCCAACCATAAAGGCTCTTTAAGGGTGATGGTAATGGAAAACGGTAGCCATAAAACTATAACAGATGTTAAAGAGGCACTTGAAATCAAGCTGGATAATGAAGACCTAAAAAAGAGAGTGAAGCGGCGAAAGCAGATGTTTGACACTATTTTGTGAATGTGCTAAAATCTTTAATCATAATGCTAGACATAAGAGGAGATTTGGGTATGATAAAGAGAAATGAAGTATTCGAAAACATCAACGCGATTATGCTTCGTTTCGGTGGGGAAGTATATAAAATTCGTCCGAAAAACAGAGGCTACACAGCAGGCGGAAACTTGGTTCACGTCCTAATAATAGGAAATCAAACCATGGCAACAAAAGGTGTGACAAATAGTCATGGACCAAAGTCATTTTGGGATGAAATGTATATGGAGAGTACAAATGGCGGTTTAGAGCTAGATCCTAAAGAACAAGCACTGTTTGTAAAAGATGAATCTAAAGATCCAAAAGAAAAGGGGTACACTTTTCGAGGTATCTATAAAATAGATGTTGCCCGGTCAACAGAGTTCAAGACTGTTTCTTGTCGCTCTGCAACCGAAGTAGACGAAACTGACCCAAATTGGAAAATCGTCCGGCAGAACTAATAATACCGCATAATGCAAGTAAATATTAGGAGAACGCAAAGGCAACTGATACCAAATTGAGGAGTTTAAAGGAGTCCCAATATGTATTCCGGCATTCAGCCTCATTGTGTGCTCTGTTCAACCTGTGATTATTTTCGGCATAACCCTAATAGTTCTATGCCGTTTGATTGTGCAAGCGGCATGATGTCCTTAGATTGTGCTGCCCGGGTGGGTAACCAGGGCTATAAAATGCAGACGCTGCCGAAATGTAAATATTACAAACCACAACGCGCCAGAAAGAATCTTTTGGGTAAGTTGGTTGCAGCATTCCTGGAAAAAAAATAATGGTGGAGTAGTAATGACTATGACTTTGCAAGACCTGATGACAAAAATTACAAAAAATCCGCTTTTGAAAGTTATTTCCGTAATAATAGTTTTACTTGTGCTGCTTGGCGGTGTATATAACGGGATAGAAGCAGCACTTAAGATTTACAGTCAAACAATCGGCGTGTATTTTGATAATACCGAACGAAATTTGATAAAAAAATTGCATACAGATATGTCTGATGAATATTTTAATGAAATATTAGGGAAACCATTGGCGAAAAGAAATTTAGACGGTGTATATAATTCTGATGAGTCGAAAATGTATAGGCAGGATATATATAGAACTAATCATTGTATCATAAAGACAGTAGTAAATGCTAAAGAATCAATAGTTGAGTATTATGCGGTATTAGTAATGTCAAAATATTACAAAATTGAATTTCCTTCTGGTCCAGGCGAAAAACCGCTATTTGTCGGTAAAACATATCTTTCTGAAATATCAAATGGACTAGAGGATTATTGGTGTAATGGGTCTTCCAAATTCAACATTTATACAGAAACACCCTTTCCCGCGAGTACGGCCAGTGGGTATAAAACATTTTTGGTCGGTTATAATTCATTAGGACATGATTTTATGAATGAAAAAGAGATACATAGTTACCTTGAATACACTGAAAAAATTTGGTCATTCGATAATGAGCCAAGAAAACGGGAAAATTTAAAAGTTCTTTTCGATTCCATTGAGAGAGAAAAAATTATACCTAATTGTTTTGCGGTTGTATCAATGGCAGTATCTGATGAGATACTCGATGTTTTTGAACACTCAGAAATAGGGATTGATTGGCTTGAACTATTGGCATTGGAGTCTTGAGAATAAGGCAAAAAGGTAAAAATTATAAGAAATTTTATTTTACCCTAGAAATTTTCCCCAATATGCGCTATAACTATATCATAGTCAGAATCATGTAATCTATAAATCATCCATCCATTTTCATACTCATGCCGCATTGCGGTAAAAAACATTTCGTAGGAGAACGAACATGAGAAAAATTCCTGTAGTATGCGTACTGTTTTGTCTATTGACCGCCTGGTGTCCCGGCACGATTTGGGGCGGCGGCATGGGGGAAAGTTCGGCGCCTGCCGATCCCGCTGACTGGGCAGGGAACGCAGTGCCGTACCAATCTTCCACCCGCAACCTTTCCGGCGTCGGCCAGGAGGACAGCCCGGCGCCTGCCGGTTCCGCCGCCATCCCTACCACCGGCGCTGACTGGGCAGGGAACGCGGCGCCTTCTTCCTCCCCGGACACAGTAGGTCCGGCGGACACAGTCCGAAGCATCGGGGCGGAAACCCGGGACGAAATCGCCTGGCGCAAGGAGTGGGTGGGCTGGCTCAACGAATGCGATAATTACGTGGCGGATTATATTAAGAACACGCCCCTGCCTACGTACCTGGTGTACTCCGTTGAATTGGAGAAGGGCGAGATTGACTGGGACCGGGAAACTCGCGCCCTCAGCTTCAGGATAGCCTTGTATCCTGATAAAAATTGGGCCGCTCCCATACAGCGGGCGGTGAACAAGGCATACACGGGGCTTGCGGCGACCGGCAGGGCTTCAGCCTGGGGACTGAAATGGCCGGGATTGATCGTTGCAGGCGGCGAGTCTCCTGCCAAGGCTGAGGTAAACCGCACATACCTCGCAGCCGTTGAACTGGTAAATGAACAGGGACAGGTGATAGGGACGCAGTCGGTATCCCTCACTGCGGGCTGGAAGACCAGAATCGACAGTCAATATACAGGTCATGCAGGTGTCATAAGCGCCGGTGACTACGCATTTCCGCGTGTAGCGGCGGCCAGTACCCAAACCGCTATGACCGTCACCATTCCGTATGTGGACGCACATAAAATCACCGATAGGATGTCCGTCAGAATCGCACGGCTGAACGGGAGGAGTGCGGAAACCGCAGCGCAGGAGAACGCGGTACATATCATGACGGAAGCCGATTACGCCCGCTTTTTTGAACAACAGCTCAACATGGTAAGCGTACGCGGCGGGACCTTTATGATGGGAGGCCCGGACAAGGACGAACAGCCTCATCATAAGGAGACCGTAGCGCCGTTGTACATGGGGAAGTACGAGGTAACGGAGGGAGAATACAATGTTTTTTTACGCGCCACGGGGCGCAGGGGAGCAGATTCTCATCGCAGTGATGATTGGCCTGTTGACAGCGCAACATGGCTTGATGCAATTAAGTATTGTAACTGGCTCAGTGAGATGACCGGGCGAAGACCGGCGTATACGATAAACCGGGAAGATGCGCGGTTCAGCGGGAGCCCGGAGGACGTCACCTGGAACCGGAACGCCGACGGCTACCGGCTGCCCACGGAGGCCGAATGGGAGTACGTTTGCCGGGCCGGAACTACGACTGCGTACAGTTTCGGGAACTCAATTTCCGAG
The DNA here is from genome assembly GCA_026002025.1 of Spirochaetia bacterium. The sequence goes on from BOAU01000008.1 coordinate 17,692, forward strand.
AACCAGGCGAATTATGACAGACAAGGCAAGGGCTATTTTCGAGGGAAGATGGTGGGGAGCTTCGTGCCGAATCCCTGGGGGTTCTACGATATGCACGGGAACGTATCGGAGTGGTGTTGGGATTATAAGGAAGCATGGCCCAGCGGGGCAGAGCGCGCTGTGCGCGGCGGCGACTATCGAACACCGGGCGTGTACCTCCGTTCGGCCTATCGGGGCTGGAGTAATCCCAAAAGCAGCGCCGGTTTCCGTATTGCAGCGCCGGCAAAAACCATTCGCTCTTTTTAAGGAGGATGCGGTGAAAAATATTTTCGTACTTTGTTTGCTTTTTGTGAGCGGTTTCGCCTTTGCGAAGGAAGAGTTGGGATATGTATATTTTAAGTACGAAGTAGTGGATACCCCGTGGACCGGTTACGTTCCGCCACACGCGGCAAATTTGCGGGAGATGGTTTGTTTGGATATTACTTTTATCAGTAATCTGCCCAAAGAATATACGGACTATTTTATAGACGTGTATGAGAACAATGAGATTAATGTGGGCCTTACCCATGCGGTCTTTGGCCGCGGACGTAAATCCTTTGCACTATTTACCAGAACCGAAAACGGTTTTATAAGCAGGAGGCCTTTCGCGAAAAAATGGGACCACGCGGAGTCTTGGGATTCTCCCAATCTGGGGAGCTATGAATTCTTCTATGCAGTGGGGGCAATACAACAAACGATGGCAAAGTGCGTTCAATTTATTTTAGATACTACCGCATCTGTGGTAGGTACCGGGAAAGGTATATCCGCCCAGGCGGTGGGCAATACTTCCGTACCGAATTTGTTTGATGACGCAGAGCAGGGCTTTCATTTCAGAAAAACCAAACTTTTTGAAAGAAAATGGGTTGTGTATAGGGAATGATGAAAGTTTTTATTCTCGAAGACGATCATGACAGGATCGATTACTTTATTCGTAATTTCTCACCATTTGCCGAACTCACTGTTTCTGAGTCGTATCGCGATGCTATTAAAAAGTTTAACCCGCCCTATGATGCAATTTTGTTGGACCACGATTTAGGCGGACTTATATATGTTGATGTTCAACAAGAAAACACCGGGTCTCAATTTTGTAAGTGGCTGTGTAAAAAGAATGGTGTTGCTAAAGATACTCCAATGGTAATTCACTCACATAATGATGTAGGCGCCGAACATATGAACAATATTCTAACAAGCGGTGGTTTTACAAAAGTCAATACATTGCCGTTTGATTTTCTGGCTCTGCACTGGGAACGGGGAACATTAAACTTCTTAGGGCACGTAATTTCGGAAGAAAAGTAAGGGGGAATGATATGATTGAGAAACCGGCCAAACGCAAAGTCAAATAATTTTACATATTGCTTAGGAGGCATATTATGGCAGAAAAGACAATCGTAATCACCACCTTTGGACAGGGGGAGACGGTAGAGCGGATTTCGGTGAGTTTGTTTGATGTTGAATCTAACGGCGGCAGCAACAGTGCAAGAAACTATTGCAAGGCCATCAATAAGCTTGAGCTTAAGGATGATGCATGGGTATTTGCTCGAATAACAGGGGAACACGAGCAGTATGCAATTAAAAAACTCGTACCCAGGCGGATACCATTTACGGAGCTTATCCTTATGGTTCATGACGGCATTATACAGAAATGTTTGCGGGAAGTTGAATCAGAGGAACTTGCGATAGCATTAAAAGGAGCGGATAGTGAGGTACAGAAAAAAATATTCCGTAATTTGTCAAAAAGAGCGGCAGCTATGATGAAAGAAGATATGGAGTTTATGGGACCGGTGCGGGTATCGGATGCGGTAGAACAACAGGAAAAAATGGTCTCCATTATTGAGAATTTGGCGGCTACCGGGGAAATCGTAATACCCGATCAAGATGAAAAAATGATTGATTGATTCAAGGGGGAATTATAACAATGAAACTGGAAAAACAAAGGTATAAAAGAGGAACTCGAAGATGAAGATTGTCTATTACGTAGTACTCCCAAAAATTTCAGTTCCCCAAAGGAAATTGAAATTTCTAATGCAGAATATGAAGAACTAAAAAAGCACTCCGAATTACTGAATAAGTATGAAGGGGATTGGGATAAACTTAAGAATTTAACCACGAACTACACGAAAAACACGAAATTTTGTTTTGAAATAGCAATCTTTTTTCGTGTCGTTCGTGTGGTTCGTGGTTTAAATCCTAAAGAATTCTATACTTAATCAGTAAAAATCCATGAATGATTTTTTTCATGCGTTTGTCGTGCAGGACAAGGCTAAACTCAATTAGTAACACTAAAGGCGGCGCGGTTTATCAGGTTCGCCTGATATCCCGCACCGAAGCCGTTGTCGATGTTCACCACCGAGATGCCGGGGGCGCAGGAGGTGAGCATCCCCAGGAGGGCGGAAAGGCCGCCGAAGGATGCGCCGTAACCCACGCTGGTGGGAAGCGCGATCACCGGCACGGAAACAAGGCCGGCGATAACACCTGCCAGCGCGCCTTCCATTCCCGCAACGGCGATCACCACACGGGCCTGTTTGATATCCGGGAGCCGGGCAAAGAGCCGGTGAATGCCGGCCACGCCCACATCGTTTATCAGGTTTACTTTGCTGCCGAAAAATTCCGCGGACCTGACCGCCTCACGGGCGGCGGGTAAATCCGAAGTGCCGGCGGCCACCACCGCCACAAGGCCCTGACGATCCTGCGGTTTACAGATACTCCCCACAGTAATGGTGCGGGCAAGATCATCGTACTCCGCCTCGGGGAAGCGGGCGCGGATTTTTTCCGCAAGCTCGCTCTGGGCACGGGTCCCCAAAACGGGGATGCCCTGCTCCCTCATGCGGATGATGATGGCCTCGCTCTGCTCCACGGTTTTACCCGCGCAGTAAACCACTTCAGGGTAACCGGTGCGTTCGCTGCGGCGGCTGTCGATTACCGCAAAATCAAGGCTGTCATTGTTTTCCATCAGGATCAGGCCCTTTGGGCAATGGCCCGGTTCATGTTGCCCATCACGTATCCTTCAAGCTCAAAGGCGACATAGAGGAAGCCGTAGGATTTCAAGGTCCGGGAAATATCGTCAAGCATTGTTTCGTTAAAGAAGTGCTTCCGCTCATCGGGACTCACTTCGATGCGGGCGATGTTTTCGTGGGACCGCACCCGGAACTGGCGGAACCCCATGGACCGCAGGGCGTCTTCGGCCTTTTCGATGCGGGAAAGTTTTTCCCGGTCAATGCGCTCGCCGTAGGGAATACGGGATGCCAGGCAGGCAAAGGCCGGCTTGTCCCAGGTGGGCAGATTGAAACGTTTGGAAAGTTCCCGCACTTCCGCCTTATGTAAATCAGCTTCACGCAGGGGGCTGATGATCTTAAGTTCCTCAAGAGCCCTGAGGCCGGGCCGGTAATCACCCAGGTCGTCCATGTTGGAACCGTCCAGGACCGCGTTAATCCCCCGCTCTTTGGCGGCTTTTAATATATTGCCGAATTCGATCTTCTTGCAGAAGTAACACCGTTCCTTTGGATTGGCTGCCACTTCCTCGTCGATTCCGTTTTCCTCCACCAGAATGTGTTTGATGCCGACCCGCTTTGCGATATCTTCCGCGCATTCAATTTCACTTTTGGGGAGCATGGGGGAAACGATGGTAACCGCTATTGCCCGCTCCCCCAGCGCCGCCTGAGCGGCGTGGCAAAGAAAGGAACTGTCCACCCCGCCTGAAAAGGCGACCGCCGCGCTTCCCTGGGCGGCAATAATATCAAGCAAGTGCCCATACTTTTCTTCCAAACCTGTTGCATCCATTATCCGTACCTCCTGTGATGAACTAAACTTTCACTTTCATTTCGCTTTCAGTTTCAACCGTTCAATTAAAATCTCGACAGCCCTGTCGGTCATCTTTGCCAGGGGCATCTGTTCCAGACCGGCGATATAAAAATGATCCTGCTGCATGGGAAGGAGTATCCGCTCTCCGGGGGCGGCAAGGATAGCCTCGGCCATCGCCGGGGTAATTTCCCCCATCATGCTGTTGCCGATCACAATGCCGATAGGCCCCAGGATAAAGGAAGCGCCGCCCACCGACACCCGTATGGCGTTTTCTCCGGTGGCCCCCCGGCCGGCCCCGGCCTTTACCATCCGCTCGGTGGCAACCGCATTGGTGCCCAGGGCAATAATTTCGGTATCATCCTCAATGATCTCTTTTAGTTTACTGATAAGCTGAACGCCGATGCCGCCCCCCATGCCGTCAACGATCATAATGGTTGTATGTTTCATCTGTTTAGTATAGCACCTTGTAAATGATATGAAAGGGGGAGCGCAGCCGCCCTCCGCAGGGGCAGTTCAAGCCCGATTGATTGTAAAAATGTTTCATCCAGCAAAAGCCCCGGCGCGGGCGAAGATTCGGCAATACGGCCATTTTGAAGAAATAAGGTTTCATCACACAGATCCAGCGCCATATCCAGATCGTGGCTTGCGATGATCCGGGTACAGGTTAATTTTTTTAACAGGGCGATGCAATTTTTTCGCGCACGGGGATCAAGGCTGGCGGTCGGTTCATCGATGAGTAATATTTTATCTTCGATATTGCTTTGAAATGAAATAAGAATAGAAGCGATGGCAGCCCGCTGTTTCTCCCCGCCTGAAAGTTTGTAGGGCGGCCGGTCCGCAAGGTGTTTTGCTTCAACCAGTTCCAGCGCATCCTCGGCCATTTTCCGCACATCCTGGGGATTTGTCCCTTTCTGTAAGACCGCAAAGGCAACATCCTCCCAGACCGTGGGCATAAAAAGCTGGTTGTCAGGTTCCTGAAAAACAATGCCGGTTTTACGCCGGATCTTTTCATCCCTAAAGATTGAAAGGCCGTCAATCAAAATATCCCCCCTTGAAGGCTTCATGCATCCCGCTAAAAGCTGCAATAAGGTTGATTTCCCGCTGCCATTCGCCCCGGCAACGCAGACACAGGAACCTTTTTTGATCGTAAAATTAATTTCGGAAAGCGCGGGAAAAGAACCTTCATAACTATACGAAAGGTTTTGAACAGTTAAAAAATCCATTTGTTTAACATCCTGTCCAATAGGGGCAAACAAAGCGCAAAAACCATCGAAGCGGCAAGCAAAAAAGTATCAGGCAGTTTCCAGCAAAAGGTTTTGGTAATCGGGAAAGTTCCGTCAAAGCCCCGACTTTGCATGGCCATCCAGATTTTCTGCGAGCGGAATTCCGCACTTAAAAATGACGCGGCAAAAACCGCGGCATAGGAACGCCACTGTTCCCCCATGGTCCTTCCGGCGCTCTGCCGTAATTTCATGGAGATTACCGCTGTGTATACACGCTCAAACATGACAAAGATAAAACGGTAGCTCAGTATCAATAATGAAACAAGTTTTTTGGGAACCCCTATTTTTGAAAGTGCATTGCTTAATCCGCTTATTCCGATTGGTATTAAGAACAGCATATAGAGCAGGGCCGCGGCGTTTATCCGCAGGGTAAGGGTGAGCGCCTCAGACAGGGCCTTTGAATAATCTGTATTGCCGGTAATTAATGCGCCCAAAGGCAGACTTACCCATAGCATCAGGGTAAAAATATTTACCGGCAATAAACGCAGTAACACTATCCGTATTGATTTAATCAAGAAAAACAAAGGTATGATGATAAGCAACGCAAGTATAAAATAATTTGAAACAGCAAGCGTTGCCGCAATAAGCAAGAAAACACTTATCACACGGCAGCGGAGGTCAAAACAAAAAACGCCCGATAAGGGATCGTTTTTAAATTCAAGGCGATCAAGGTACATATTATGGTGTCCCCGAAAGGTTTATTGCACGGGGATAGGCCTTTGCAAGAAAGATCACGATAAACCCGGTAATGAGCCCTTCCACAAGGGCAAGCGGCAGGTTTGCGGCAAAGATAAGCGCGGCCGCGGTCATAAGATTCATATTGCTCAATGACAACGATATAACAACAAGGATAGTTCCTGTTATAAGCGCCAGAAAGCCGGCGATAAAAGCCGCAACAAAACGAAATTTTTTGGGACAAATCCGATAAATACCGCAAGCGGAAATTGCCGCCGTTCCCATAACCACCGTATTTACGCCGAGGGAGAGAAGTCCGCCGAACTGAAACAAGAGCCCCTGCAGCAACAGGGCTATAAAAAGCGCGGGTATTACGCTCCAGCCGAGGAGGAGCCCCGCGAGGCCAAGGAGTGTCAGGTGAATACTCGACGGCCCCAGGGGAACATGAACAAGGGACGCGAGAAATAAAACCGCAGAGATCATGGCGCACCGGGGCAGATCTTCTGTCCTGGTCCTCTTCAGGCCCAAGGCAAGGCCCCCGGCCGCGATAGCCCAGCCCGCAACAAGAACCGGCGGCGATAATACCCCTTCGCTAATGTGCATGAAGAATATCCTTTTTAGAAGAACCTTTCTTTAATATAAAACGGTAAAAGGCAAACACATTGAGGATAAGGCTCAAGCCGAGGATGATTGCGATCGGCCTTGGTAATTTATTGGAAGAGGATGTGTTTGGTACATCTGCCGCTCCCGGTGCCGCCTCATCAGCCACGGTAATAACTATTTCTCCCTTATGCCCCATGCCGTCTTCCGCGGTCAGCCGCCAATCGCCCTTTTCAAAGGGGACGAAGCTGAAATAACCGTCCTGGTCGGTCATGCTTTCCTGCACGGTGGCGTCCGGCGCAGAAGGCGCATAGACCTTGACTTTGGCAAAGAGCATGTATTCGCCGTCCGTATAGCCAAACCGGACCGTCCTGACACCGGCTTGGCCTGTCACATCGGAAATATCCACGCCATGGGCAAAGACGGCGGCCGGGAGAAAAAGGGCCGCCGCCAAAATAAAACAAACAAAAAGATGTCTCATGTAAACTCCGCCGTGTTGGGCGGCCGCTTGTTGTGACCGCCCTTCGCTGTTACTTTACCGCAAAGAGTAATGTTGCCGCCGGGTTTTCCTCATCGGTTTCCGGGCTGTTTACCTTCTGTACTTCCCGTGCGCGGAAAATCCACACCACCGGTTTCCCGATATTGGGGTGATCCAGCCTGAAGGAAATCTCGCCCCTGCTGTCGGTCTTTCTTCCGGTAGAAAACCAGGCGTCCATGGTCCGGTAATCGTAGTAATCATAGGTCGCCTTGACTTCCGCGTTTGGAAGCGGGTTACCCCGGTAAAGCACCCTGAGCCTTATGGTCGAACCCCTGCTCATATCGGCGGGATTATCAAGGGGGATGATCTCAATGTCGTGCCCAAGGGGCGTGCTGAATGTCCTGTCGGTCTTGCCGGGGTTAATATAATATTTGCCCCATTTTGAAAAATAGTTGGTTCTGGTAATTGTTTTTCCGGGGTTCGCGGCTGCCGCCTGACGTTTATTCAGACCGACACGGCTCCCGTCCGAGAATGTTGTCGTATAGCCGCCGATACTCCTGAAAACCGCGATGGCAAGATTGTTGTCCGCAAGCGTATACCGGGCTTCATACCAAAGACGATCCTTGTCCTCCTTTAAAGAGAGGTTCGCACCCTTGACGCCGTTTTTGTACACGTACATTTCAACCGCATCAAGGCCCTCAAGCTCCTCGCCCACCAAATTGTAGTGGGAGGAAATGCCGTACAGGGTAACCGTGTCCCCCGATTTGTAATCCTTTGAGGTATCACCGGTGACGATGGTAGTCTCGTGGGCAAAGACAAAACCGGCGAGAACAAGACCCATACCAAGCAGAGAAAAAAGCTTCTTCATAGCACACACTCCTATTGTGTTAATTGAGATAAAGAGCTTCATTCTCTTATACGGACATTTAATGACCGCTTGTTCCTTCAGGGAACTGTCATTTGGAAAGGAAATTGATCCCATTCATGGGATTGGCAGGGGGTTATGAAATATAACCGTGTTCTGTGCATCAGGCTTCGTGCCCGATAAGGTGAGATTATCATACCGGAAAATTTATGTCAAGCGCGGAAAAGGCGCGGGCCAGTAATTCCAAATTTAACCACTGACCACACGGACAACACGGACAAAAGAATGAAATTACAAAACAAAAGTCCGTGAGGGTCCGTGAGGTCCGTGGTTAAATTCCTGGGCGCAGCCAAAGCTCATTGCTAATCGCCGCCGCTTTCCTGCACAATAATCTGTTCCGCTTCATCAAGGGAGACACCCCGTTCACGGGCCAGTTTTGCACGGTCCTCAAATTCAATTTTGGAGCGCAGTTTTTTATCGCCATAAAAAACGGTCTTTTCCCGTGCGCTGCCGAAACTGCCCGTAAGGCTCCCCTCTTCCCGCTTTAAGGAAACACGGTTCACCGTGGTTTCCCGAAAGCCGATGGTGGTGGAATTGCGGAAAAAAGATTCCCGCAGCGCGTCCAGTTTGGCTGGATGAACCAGCACGGAAACCAGCGTCCCCGGCCGGGACTTCTTCATCGTAATGGCGCTGAAGGTAACATCCAGGGCCCCGGCGTCAAAGAGCCGTTCCATGAGGAAGCCCAGGGCTTCGCCGGTCATGTCATCGATGTTGGCTTCCAAAAGAATGAGTTCTTCTGTTTTCCATGGCTTATTGCCGCTGCTCACCGCAGATGATTCTTCCCGCCAGGAAACGCGGAGCACATTGGGCCTTTCCATCTTCCGGGTACCGATGCCGTAAGCGGTTTTCAGTTCCGTAAAAGAGGCAGGGCCGGTGATAAATTCATCCACACAGGAGGCGAGGATCGCGGCGCCCGTGGGGGTGGTCATTTCCTTGTTGAAGCCCCCGGTCCTCACCGGAAGGCCCTTGACCAGAATCGTTGTCGCAGGGGCGGGCACCGGGAGAATTCCGTGGGCGCATTTTACCGTGCCGCCGCCGAGTTCAATTTCGCTGCATGTGATGCGGTCGGGTTTTAAAAGGTCAAGGCAAATCGCCGCCCCCACCACATCGATGATCGAATCCAGGGCCCCCACTTCGTGGAAAGCGACATCATCCAGGGCCACCCCGTGGACCTGGGATTCCGCCGCGGCGATCCGGGTAAAAATATCCAGCGCCCGCTTCTTCGCGTTGGCGCTGATATCTGACTTTTCGATTAAACTGCGGATTTCCTTCCATGAATTATGGCCGCCGTGATCGTGGCTGTGATCGTGCTCGTGGTCATGGGGATGTTCATGATCGTGGGAATGTTCGTGATCATGCGGATGATCATGTCCATGACTGTGATCCAAAACATGGGGGTGGCTGTGCCCGCTGCCGTTGCCGTGCACATGGTAGTGTTCATCGTTATGATCGTGTTCATCATCGTGGGCGATATGATCGGTGGTTCCCCCAAGGTCCACCACCGCATGGGTGCCGGAGATGCCGTTCCGCTGATCCGGGACGAAATCAAGTTTCCAGCCCTCCAGCCCGAGTTTCTCCAATTCCCGCCGCAGTTCATCGGGATCGACGCCCAGGTCTACAAAAGCGCCCAGGGACATATCGCCGGAAATACCGGCATAACATTCAAAATGAAGGGTTTTCAATACATACTCCTTAATATACGCAGCGTTAGCTGCGGATGTTGAATCGGAAGGGAACCGAAGGTTCCCAATGCTCCTTATGTTCAGCGTTTCAACATTATACCATATCCGGCGCTTCTGTCAGGGTCCGCAGCGCAAGGTCCGCCGCCGCCTGCATGGCGGGCCAGTCGGCGCAGGTGTCGTCGTAGACCGCGACAAAGCCCATCCTTGCGGCGCGGACGCCCCAGAGCGCCCCGTACATGTCTTCAAAGACCGCGCAGGATTCGGGCGCAAGGCCCAGCCGGGACGCGGCGGCGAGCCAGATGTCGGGAAAAGTTTTGTTCCGTTTTACTTCATCGGTGTAAAGGATCGCGGAAAAATATTTTCTGATATCAAGGCGATCCAGCGCCGCTTCGCAGCAGGCGGGGAAACATGAGGTGGCTATGGCAAGCTTTATGCCTTGATCCGAGAGGGCCCGCAGTAATTCTGCTGCCCCCGGCTTCAGGGGCACGGTTTTTTGATACTGTTCCAGAGCCATGGCTTCCCATTGATGGATTATTTCTCCCGGGCTTAAGGCGATATTGAATTGCCGGATCATATATTCGGCGGATTCGACGGGGGTCATGGTAGCAAGGACAGCCTCCATATCAAAGGGGATCGCGGCGGAAGCGATGCCCTTCGTGGTAAGCCAGTCCCGGTCAATATGATCCCAGACATGCATGGAATCAATTAAAGTGCCGTCGAGATCGAAAATGGCCCCTTTGTATTGGCTCAATGATTTTAGCATTACTGAATATCAGCCCAGGAGCCTGCGGAGATTCTTTGCCGCTTCCCGAATATCCGGCTGTGACAGTATTGCTGAAATAACCGCCACCCCTTCGATCCCCGTTGCCATCACCTGCGAAACATTGGCGGGGCCGATGCCGCCGATGGCCACCGCGGGGATATGCACCGCCGCCCGGATTTCCCTCAGCCGATCAAGGCCGATGGCAGCCGCGTCGGCCTTGCTGCCCGTGGCCCATACCGCACCTACGCCGAGATAGTCCGCCCCGTCCTGTTCCGCAAGCCGGGCCTGTTCTACCGTATGCACGGAAACCCCGATGAACATCATTTCACCCACGAGCCGCCGGGCTATCCGCAAAGGCATATCCGATTGTCCGATGTGGATGCCCTCGGCGCCGATTGCCAGGGCGATGTCCAGCCGGTCATTCACCACCAGGGGTACATTGTGCCGTTTGGTGATCCTCTGCACTTCAAGGGCAATCTCGTAAAATTCCCGGGTGGATGCGTTTTTCTCCCGGAGCTGCACCATGGTAACGCCCCCGGCGATGGCGGCCTCAAGGGCCTCGGTGATGGGACGCCCCAGGGACAGCACCCGATCGGTGCAGAGATAGAGCAAGAGGTCATCGGGGTTAATACGGTTTATCTGTACCACCTTTTCACCCTATACTTTTTTTGCAGAACGGACAAGCAAGAACGGCACATAAAAAACGCCCACCAAAAGAATGCTCATCACCGTGGGTATCCAGATTTCATATTGGGTGAAAAGCCGGTAACCTGCCATGCCGATAAAAATTGTCAGCAGCGCATAAAGCTGAAAGGGCTTTTCCCATCGACCCCGCCTGAAAAAAAATTCCAGGAACAGCACCGAGTAAACCGGCACAAACACCATGCCGATGGCGCTTAAAAAATTGATAAGAATTTCTTCATATCTGCTTATGGGGAACAGTACCGCTGCGAGAACCGTAAAGAGGCCGATCACCAGAATCGGTATCCTTTCATTTTTTATTTTGACAAGCTGCCGGGAAGAAACCGCCGCGGAATAAAGATCGAGGAAGGCGGTGGTCAAAGTGGAAAACAGTACCACTGCGCAGGCCAGGAACCGCAGCCTGCTTCCGGCAATAAAGGTAAAAATATCCCCCCCGGTACTGATGCCGATAAAAAGGCCGAAGCAGTACATGAGCACGCTCCCGATAAAGTAGCCCGCAAAGGGCATGGCCGCGGCGCCGGTTTTGCTTTCCGCCTTGCAGGCATAATCCCCCGCCAGGGGCAGCCAGGAAACCGGCATGGCAATGGAAAGTTCTATCCCCAGTGTCATGCTCATGTTGTCGGCAAGGCCGGCAAAGGGGGAAGCGCCGTTTCCCCGGGCCTCAACAAAAAGAACCACGCAGAGAATGGACAAAAGGATAACCACGATCTCGTTGAGCCGCGCCGCGGGACTCCCCATGATGAGGGCCCACACCAATACCAGGACCGACAGGACCAGGGCCGCCCACTGAAAGGGAATTTCCGGCAGGGCCCCCACGGCGGCGCTTCCCGCCTGCACCACCATGATGATGGTCCAGCCGATGAGCTGCACCACGTTAAAGACCGCCACGAGCTTGCCCCCTCCCCTGCCCAGGGAAAAGGCAACGCTGTCCATGGCGTTCTCCTTCCGGGTAAAGGAAATATAGCCCCCAAGGGCAAGCAGGCCCGTGCCTATCAAATGGCCGATAAGGATCGCCGCAATACCCCGGCCGTAGCCCAGGGACGCCAGGGTCCCGCCGGTGTATATTTCCGAGATTGAGATCGCCGCCCCCACCCAGAGCAGGAACATGGTGCGCTTCTTCATGCTTTCCTCCAAAAAAAAACGCCTTCCCGGAAAATCCGCGAAGGCGTCAGGTTTAGGCAAAAGCATAAACAAACTTCCTACGCCGGCATTACCCGGATCAGGTTTAAGGGTTTAAAGCGTCAAGCCGCTTACTCTCAGCCGGAACTATCCAGCGCCCCTGTGAATATACGTTTCAGTATAACAAGGCGGGGAAGAATGTCAAGACAAAATTCCATATTATGTCAAAATCATACATTGACAGGGGATCGGCAAAAAGTTATTATTTTTAAATGAGGATATCTTTGTTTTTCACCGCATTCTGCCTTATTTGTATAGCCGGTCCTGCGTTCGCGGGCTCCCAGGGCGAAGCCGCCCCTGCCCCTTCCAGGACAATCACCATCAAACTGGCGTCCATGGTTCCCGAGAATACCCCCTGGGGCGCAGCCATGAACCAGATGGCGGCGGAATGGGCAAAAGCTACCAATGGCGAAGTGGACCTGAAGATATACCACAACGGCATTACGGGGAGCGAATCCGATGTGCTCCGCAAGCTCAAGGGGAACCAAATCCAGGCGGCTATGCTAAGTACCCTGGGGCTCAATTCCATTACTCCGGGAATTATGACGGTAAGCACCCCCTTCCTTATCAGGGATAACGCGGAACTGGATCTGATATTGAACGAATTGAAGCCGGAACTGGAAGACCAGATCAACGGCAAGGGTTTTTATACCCTGGCCTGGTCAAAGGTGGGCTGGATTAAATTTTTCTCCAAGGCCCCGGTTTTTACCCCCGATGACCTTAAACGCCAGAAACTGGGGACCGATGAGAATGAACCGGCCCTGACGGACGCCTTTAAGGCCATGGGTTACCAGATGGTTCCGATCAACATAAATCAGATCCTGGTCTACCTCAACGGCGGGATGATAGACGCGGTATACCAGAGCCCGGTCATTGCGGGGGGGCTGCAAACCTTCGGGGTGGCAAAGAACATGGCGAGTATCAACGTGGCGCCCTTTATGGGGGCTATCGTCATGAACGGGGCTGCCTGGCGGTCCATCCCGGAAAAGTATAAGCCGGACCTGCTTCGGATCACCCGGGAAATGGAGAGGGGCCTGGATACTTCCGTTCAGGAGCTTGAGGCTGAGGTCATTGGGACCATGCGGGATTACGGGCTGGTGGTCAATGAGCTCAGCCCTGCCCAGGAACAGCTCTGGTTTGATGATGGAAACCGCGTAGTCCCTTCTCTTATGGGTACGCCCCTTAACCAGGCCATGTACAGCAGGATTGAAACACTCCTTCAAGCCCATAGGGCAGGTAAATAATGCAAAAAGGACAAACCAGAACCTGGGGGGATCTCTGTTGGTCCATTGAGCAAATTCTCTGTTATTTCTCCCTGATTTGCCTTGCCCTTTTGCCCGCCGCGGAAACAGTTATGCGGGTGTTCTTTAATTCACGGGTGCCCTCTTCACCGGGGCTTATCTCCCATCTGCTCCTGGTTTTGGGCCTGTTTTCCGGGATGAGTACCACAAAAAACAAGGATCATCTTTCCATAGGGCTGTCCCAGTACCTTCATAATGATAAAATCAGGAACCTGTTTGCCGTTTCTTCCGGCCTTTTGTCCGCCTTCATGGTGACCATCTTTGCCTGGTGTTCCGCTTCGTTTATCAAAATCTACCTTTCCCCCGCCCAGATCATCGGGTTTATCCCGGATCAGGTGTTTGCCCTGGTGATGCCCATAGGCTACGGGGTGATGGTCTTCCGTTTTGCCCGGCTGACGCCGGTAAAGGGCGCATTACGGCTCCTCCCGGTTTTGGCGGTGATCCTGGGAACCCTCTGTTCCCTGCCGGTGATTTTCAAGCTTTTCTGGGGCTTTGATCTCCCGGATTTTGCCTATGCCATAAATGACGGCTTTGCGAATCTGGCTTTTGCCCTGGGGACGCCGGCCTTCATCCTGTTGATCCTTGCGGCATTGGCGGGGACGCCCCTGTTTGTGGTCATCGGCGGCCTGGCGCTCATCCTGATCCAGGGGGCAGGAGGGGAAATTGACGTCATTTCAAACCAGGTCTATACCGCCCTGACGGCGAACAATATGGTTGCCATCCCCCTTTTCACCCTGTCGGGCTTCATCCTGTCGGAAAGCCGGGCGGGAGAGCGGCTGGTGCATACCTTCCAAAGCGTCTTCGGCTGGCTGCCCGGGGGCCTGATCATCGCCACGGTGATCATCTGCGCCTTCTTCACCTCCTTTACCGGCGCTTCCGGGGTAACGATCCTGGCCTTGGGGGGCATCCTCTACACAATCCTTTCGGAGAAGGGCGGGTATCCGCCGAAATTTTCCATCGGGCTCCTGACGGCCTCAGGCAGTATCGGACTTCTCTTTCCCCCGAGCCTTGCCATATTCCTCGTGGGGGCCACCACCCGGACCAACACGATCCACCTCTTTTTGGGGGGATTTATTCCCGGCGCGATCCTGGTGCTGGGGACGATTATTTTCGGCATTGTCATTTCGGTTAAAACAAAGGTCCCTGTGGAGCCCTTTAATCTGAAAAAAGCGGGGAAGGCCCTCAAAAATTCACTGCTGGAAATACTCCTGCCCTTTCTGCTCGTCATAGGCTACTTTTCCGGGGTTCTGTCCATGGTGGAAATCGGGGCTGCGGCGGTAATCTATGTGTTTGTGGCGGAAGTTTTTGTATACCGGGATATCACCCTTGCGGGGCTTGTCCAGGTTTTCAAAAAGGCCATCCCCATCATCGGCGGCATCCTGTCGATCCTCGCCCTGTCCCAGGCCCTGTCCTACTACATCGTCGATACCCAGGCGCCCTACCATTTTGCCCAATGGATGCAGAAGGCCATTTCATCAAAATTCCTCTTCCTCCTGATCCTCAACCTGGCCTTACTGGTCATCGGCTGCCTGGTGGATATTTTCTCCGCAATACTGATTGTACTGCCCCTGATCATGCCCCTGGGGGAAGCCTTCGGCATTAACCCGGTCCATATGGGGATCATCTTCATTATTAACATGGAAGCGGGATTCATCACCCCGCCGGTGGGGCTCAACCTGTTCCTTGCCAGCTACCGTTTCAAACGGCCCTTCCTGGAAACTTCCCGGTATGTACTGCCCTTCCTGATAATACAACTGGCGGTGGTATTGATCGTAACCTATATCCCGGTTCTTACCACCTATCTTACGAGATTTTATGGCTAATATTTTTTTAAGGAGGATCCTATGAAATCCAAACCGAAAGACCCCTATGTTCCGCAGCAGGTATTGGGGATCAAATACCCCGAAAAGCCCGATGAGCACATGACACTTTTGCCCAAAATATACAATACGGTGTTTGACGAAAATTACCCCTACCTTGATAAAACCCGGGGTTTTAGGTTATACAGCGCCCTTATACATTTTGGAATCTATACCCTGGTCCGCCTGGTTTTGCCGATCCGTTACTGCCTGAGGGTTGAGGGCCGCAGCATCCTGAAAAAGCACCGGGAGCTCTTTAAAAACGGGGCCATGACGGCGGCAAACCATGTGATGCGCTGGGATTTTCTCACGGTGCTCCTGACGGTTCGGTATCATAGGCTCTATTTTCCGGCGCTGGCCTCCAATATCAATACCGCCGATCGCGGCGTCATCCGCGCGGTGGGGGGTATTCCGGTTCCCGAGAGTATTCATGCAATGCAAAACTTCAATCAGGCATTTGATGAACTTCATGAGCAAAAAAAATGGTTCCACGCCTTTCCCGAAGCCTCAAGCTGGGACTTTTATGAATCGATCCGCCCCTTCAAGAAGGGGGTATTCACCATGGCCTATAGATACAATCTTCCCATTATCCCCATGGCCTTTTCCTACCGGAAGCCCACGGGGATCTACAAATTCTTCAAAAAGGGTTTCCCCCTCATCACCCTGCGTATTGGGGAGCCGCTCCTGCCGGATCAGAGCCTGCCCCGCAAAGAAGCGGTAACCCTGCTGCGGGAACAATGCCATAAACGGATCATAGAGCTGGCGGGCATCCCCGAAGGCCAGAACCCGTGGCCCTGCGAAGGGGACTGACACAATATCATAAGAAAAAAGAAACCACTGACCACACGGACAACACGGACTTTTGCTTTGATTTCCTTCCTTTTGTCCGTGTGGTCGGTGTGGTCCGTGGTTAAAAATCCTGGGGCTTATAATGTTTTACAGGGGCGGCGCGCCCTGCATTAAATTAAGGTTAGCTTCCCATATCCACTTTTGGAGGAGGGCGCACTTTTCCGCATCCAGGGTAACTTCCAGCACAGCCTTGTCCCAGACCAGGGGGAAATTGACGCGGTATTCCTCGTCAATTTCCGCCCGCAGGGCTGAGTTTTCGGGTTTGACCATCTCCTCTTCTGTAATGTCCCGCAGCTTGTCCGTTTTTTCCTGGATGACGGTGAAATTTTCTGCCGTCCCACCCTTGAAACTAAAGGACTTTTTCGGCAGCCCCTCGGGGGATTTGCCAAAAATCGCCGTGTAGGCTGAGGCGGCCACCACATAACTGCCGTAGGGTGAACAGTGTTCGCCGTCGAACCAGTAAAGATCGATGTCGGGCCTTTCTTTTCGTACCCGCTCAAAGACATAGCCCGCCGGGGATAGGGGAACCCCCTCTTCTTTGGAGAGCCTCTGGTAGGTGTCGTACATGATAGCCTGATGTTCGGGGAATTTTTTTTCCGCCCAGGGCATAAGGACAATGGGTTTTATGCCCTGGGAACGGATCAGCCTGATAAGCTCCTTCCCGTCCCGCAGGGTGTCCTCCGCCTTGATGGCGGGGACAGGGTGGGCCGCCTGTTGCAGTACGGCATAATCGTAGCCTCCGTGGACAAGGGCGAAGCGCAGCTCCACCCCCTGCCTAAGGTGCCAGGACCAGTGTACGCCGGGATGGGCCTGCATGGTCACCTCCACCTCGGTATCACCCGCCGCCTGGGCCAGGGTCTTGAAGATCATGGGCATATCGTTGTAAAACGTATGGCTGTTCCCGATAAAGAGCACCCGCATTTTTTTCATTTCTGCCTCCTTCTCCTTATTTAGTATCACTTATACCAGGCGGCACGAGGTCCCGGTTTTTAAGATAATAGTACAGCCCCCAATCCTGGTCATTGGCCCAGGGATCGTAAAATCCGGCCCGTACACCGTTTATGGTCTCCGGGTACATGTAGGCGCATGACGCGCCGCCATCAGACCGGAACAAGGCAAGAACACCCCGCAGGGAATGTTCCGCTTTGGCCGTATACAGGGAATTGTTGTTAATCTGCGCGTATAACGCGAAAGCGTTCCCGGTCAAGGCGCTCCAATAGTGGGGAAAAGTGTCGCCGAACATCCTTCGTTTTCCAAACCAGTACCCGTCCCAATGGCGAATCGCGGTTTCATATAAATGGTAATCCGGCTGACGGCCATTAAACAGTTCCAGTACCCTCATCTGCGATTCGGCGGCGGCACGATACTTTTCATCCTGGGTTAAGATAAAGGCCTGAAGCAAATAAGCTACCGCCGGAGCGACAATACTTTGTTCGTATTTTACTTCATGGCTGGGATACAAGAGACCGTTTTTTACCAGTATATCCGCGTGTTCCCGGTAGCGGGAAAGTAATTCTTCGGCTTCAGTTTTCATGCTATTTTTCCGCAGCAGCTCTATTGATTCCCACATGGGAATGCCAATGGCATAAAAACCGGCTCCTCCGTTGGCGTAATAGGCCCTTAGTATTTTATGCATTCGCCGTAAATCAATTATATCCCCATAGAGATTGAAACGCTCCATAAAAAAGATCGCCATCCAGGGATAGTTATACAAACGATGCCAATCGTTATTACGCCTTATATCGTTGAATACCGTGCCGGTTTTTTCGTCAAACAATTCCCGGCAAATGTATTCGGTATAGAGCGCCAATCCCGCTTCTGTCTTGGCTTCCTTTTCATGCCGCAGCCACACCGCCAGGAGTACACCCATGGCGATACGTTCCCTGCCGCCATTATGATCATGTAAATGAGAATAATAGATACATTCATCCTCGGTATCGTAAACAAGAAAAGCCCCGTCAAGGCGGCTGTTTTTATTGTGATACTGTTGTTTTTCGACAATATAAGCGCACCGGGCCCGCGCCAAATCCTCAATCGGCGGCAGCGTTACTGTTCGGGCCACGGTCCTGAAACCGTCAATTTCGATGTCCCGGATTTCTTCTCCGATACTTTGCGGTACTGTTTTTTCTTTGGCGGATTTGTTTTTGTATCGGGTTTCAAATTCTATTTCCTCACCCAAAAAACAAACATACCGTGAAGCGGAAACAAGAATTATATTTTCATATTCTGAAATGATATTGAAAAAGTGATCGACATCATTGAACCAAAACAGTTCCCAGGTAATAGTGTATTGTTCACCGGGGGGCAGACAGAAAGCTTCGGGATGGAGGATAAGGCTTCCCCGGTCATTGCTTTTATTACTGAAATCCCTTTCAATACTGTAGCCGTCAAGTTTTCCCGCAGTCAGAACCATGCCCAAATGCGGAGCTTCGCCGCCCATACGCAAGCCGTAAAGGTAGGCGGTGCTTTTTCCGCACCAGACATGCGCATGGCAGCGCTCTTTCATACATACGGCCGACGAGGGATAAGAATCAGCGAGGGGCGTATATATACCGGCTTCATTTTTTTGCACAAAAACATCAAAACCGGTATGGTTTGAGAAAGTATAGGTCTCTCTCAAATTACCTTTTTCAGTATATGAGCGATCGATCCCCGCGGTTATGGATTCGGGAAATATAAGGCGGCCCCAGGAATTTTGCTGATTGAGCCAGTTCATATTATAGGGATCCTGTTTGTGCCTGATGGAAACAAGCTGATTGTCCTTATTTGTTTCCAGGATAAATGCCGTGTTGGTTTTATCGTTCATTCTTTTACAGAACCCAGGGTAATACCGGTTACAAAATAACGCTGCAAAAACGGATATATTATCAGTATGGGTATCATGGCTATAAATATCTTTGCGGCGTTAAGGGAACGGTTTGACAGCAGACTATAGGTGATGAGCTGCTCGGTAGTCATGGTAGCGGTATCAAGTTTAACCACCAGCTGTTGTATATATGTTTGCAGCGGATAACGTTCAGGACGTGACATGAGTATCAATCCGTTAAAGAATTCGTTCCACAGACCAACCGCCAGAAAAAGCGATATGGTTGCGATAACCGGTTTTGATATGGGAATAAACAGTTTTATCAGAATATACCAGGGGCCGGCCCCGTCTACCAAGGCCGCCTCTTCCAATTCTTTGGGCAGGTTGCGAAAAAAGTTTACCATCAGGATAACATTGAATACCCCAAACCCGCCCCCCAGGGCGAGGGCCCAAATGGTATCCATCAACCCAAGCTGTTTTATGGTAAGATACCAGGGTATAAGCCCGGCGTTAAAGAGCATACAAAAGACAAGTATCCACATAAATATATTTCTCTGGGGAAAATCTTTGGTTGATTTTGACAGAGGGTACGCCATCAGAATCGTGCACACCACGCCGGTTATGCCGCCTATCAATACCCGCTGAATGGAAATTAAAAATGACGAAAAAAACTTTGGATCCTTGACGATTTCCTGATAACTGGTCAGGTTAAACCCCACGGGCAAGAGGCCAACCAAACCGCCGGCAACCGCCGCCTTGTCGCTGATGGAAACCATCAGCACGTACCAAAGCGGCAGTAAGCTGCATAGAGCCATGGCTGTCAAAATTACCAGGTTAATGCCGTCAAATATCCTGGAGGAAATCCTGTTTTCGCCTACCATAACAAACTCCTAAAATATTCGATAGCCCGCAAAGCGGCTTGCCAGGGAATAGGAAAAAGAAATCAGCGCAAAACTGATAACCGATTTCAGAAGTCCTACCGTTGTCGCCAGGCTGTATTGGAAACCCTGAAGCCCTATACGATAAACCCATGTGTCGATAATATCCCCGGTTGAATAAACAAGGGGATTATACAGATTGAATACCTGGTCAAATCCCGCGTTAAGGACGCTCCCCAGACTTAATGTTGCCAATAAAATTATGGTACTTTTGATACCCGGCAGGTTCACATGGATTATCCGCATAAACCGGTTGCAGCCGTCAATGGCGGCGGCCTCATGAAGATTGGGGTTAATTCCCATCAGCGCCGCGAGATACACGATGGCGTTAAAGCCGAAACTTTTCCACACATCGCTGAGGATGATAAAGAACGGAAAGAGTTCCGGCTTTGCGAAGAACAATATTGATTCTTTGCCAAGAGACACGCGGATCTGATTTACCGGCCCGTTGGTGCCGAATAAATCCAGCAGTATTCCGGCAAGTATCACCCATGAGAGAAAGTGCGGCAGATATACGATAGTCTGAATGGGCCGTTTAAGGCGGATAAGTTTAAGTTCGTTCAGAAGAAGCGCGAAAACAAGGGGGACGATCAGATTTCCTATCATCTTGCCCGCCGCGATACTGACGGTATTGATAAAAACCTGGGCGACATCGCCCATGGAGAACATATAGGCGAAATTTTCCAGACCGATCCACGGCGATCTGAAAATCCCCCGCACCGGACTGAAATTCTCAAAAGCCATAAGTATACCGCGCATGGGGAGTATGGTAAAAAGAAAAAGCCAGATGAACCCCGGCAGCATCATAAAATAATAAGCTTTGAGAAATTTTTTCATAAGCATAAGGCAGTCCCCCACGGATAAAGACAAAGCAGTTCCCCGCCCCGAATCTGGGGGGCGGGGCATCACGGTTCCGCTATTTGATCAGCGCGCTTACTTCGGTCAATATCTGGGTGCCCCCTTCACGTTTCCACTGCTCCACAAAGGAGTCAAATGCCGTGATGGGTTCCACTCCCATGATAATTTTAAGGAAGGTCTCATCCTCAAGCTTTTTCAGGTTTGCCCAGCGGCGTTCCATGGTCGGTGTTTGGCCGTAGGTAATGCTGTAAATGGGGGTAAAAGGCGTATCCACCACAGGGCCGACGCCAACCATAATTGAATAAGCCCGTCTCCAGGCATTTAAGGGCGCACCGGCATCGGTATTCCAATATTGGATATCCATCTTGTCGTATGGCGCAA
Organism: Spirochaetia bacterium; assembly: GCA_026002025.1. Next base: position 38,787 of record BOAU01000008.1, read on the forward strand.
GTTTCGTATCCTTTATGGTCATAAGGTCGCTCTCCAGACCCTTATAGATGCCAAAATCACCGGAAAAATCATTAATGGTTTTTCTGCCCGAAAGATAATCCCTTATAGCGGTAAAGGAGCGTTCACATTCATCCAGAGAGGTAACCACGGTACGGAGCGGAAATTCTGAAATCGGCAGTACCGTGGTATCCATGGTGCTTTCGACCCCACGATGCAGGTTGACCATTTTGACAATCGCCTCAGGGTGGGCGTAGCCTTTTTTGACAACCGTATAATAATTTGTAACAGGCCCCATGGTGTTGTTATATTTGCCGGTTTTGATCGAGGGGAGAAAATATGCCTGCCAGTTGGCTTTTGGGTCGTTCCTTATGGCATCGCCAAGCGGGGCGTAGCCCATCCACCAGGTACCAAAGAAGATACCCGCCTGACCGGAAATAACCAGCTCGGCAGAATCCTTTCTAAGCCCCATTTCCCTGTCGATAAGACCTTCTTTATACAATGCGGCCAGATCCTGAAGGGCGGCCCTGGTTTCACCGGTAGTAGATCCGTACACCGCTTTGCCGTTCTGATTAAGCCAGTAACCGGGATAAGCCTCGTAGGAGTTGAACAGGGCGTCAAAGCCGCGGATGCCATTGTTACCGGCCGCGTAAATCGCACCGTTCTGCGAAGGGCCGACGATGCCGATTTTTCCGTTTCTGACAAAGGCCCTGGCGATGGATTTTACATCCTCCAGCACTTTCGGTTCGGCCAAACCGTATTGTTCAATCCAGTCCTTGCGAATCCAGACCAAATCAAAACCGTCGGCCTGTGCGGCGACATTGGGAACAGCCATCATGCGGCCGTTAAAGGTAACATCCGATTCAGCTATGCCGTTGGTAAGAGCGTAACCAGCCTTTATCTCCGGAGAAGCATAGTTCTTAATGGCGTCGTCCATAGGTTGAATCAAGTCCAAATCCGCCAATTCTTTGAGTTGGGCGGGGTATACCCTAAAGGCGTCGGGAATGTTGTTGGACGCGATAGCCAAATTCAGCCGCTGAACATAATCGGCGGCTGCCCACGCGATTTTGACATCAATGTTGAGCTTTTCTTTGATGTACCTGATGTACTGCTGGTTGTCAGGCCCGTCGCCCGCCGGATACTTGATGCGGGTATTGGACTCGACTCCGACTTCCACGATAACCGGTTCAGGGTATGCCCCAAAAGGGTCCCCCGGCTGTAAGGCCGCCTGGGGCGCGGACGCTTTCCCGGATGATTGCGAGTTACCGGCGGCGAACAGGGTTCCTCCGGCCGCGATCAGTACCAATAAAGCCCATGTGAACTTCTTCATAATTTCCTCCAAAACAGTTCGAGATAATTTATTATATCACCATTCCCGGAAAATGGGTATCATGTGGAACCCAGCAATTCTCATTTTAGCCTTCTAAATTTAACCACGGACCACACGGACCACACGGACCACACGGACAAAGACGGTAACAGAGTATGGATACAGAAAAGTTATGAATTATTTGGTAGAAACCGGGCTTAAATTGGGTTTTCTGATAAATTTTATGCGTTCCCCAAAGCGGAAATCATAAGGATTGTCCGTTAATCTGTCGGTGAGGGTCTGTGTGGTCCGTGGTTTAAATCTTAAAAAATTCTATCTTACCGGGTGTTTCCGTAGCGCTGCGCACAGCGCTGAGCAAAAATCTTCCCAGGCAAGAGACGGGGAAGCGCCGTCTTTCTGTTTTTTACCTGTTTTGATCCTGACAAAACCCATGCCCGCAGCACGGGCCCCCGCCCCATCGGTGTCATCCCGATCCCCGATCACGAGAATTTCCTCAGGGGAAACCCCCAGGGACTCGGCGATGGCCAGGAAAGGCCGAACTGCGGGTTTCTGTGCGCCGAAATTTTCGGGGCCGAATAGCAGGTTTGTGTCCAGGTTGAGGCCCAGAGCCTTCAGGCGCTCGGCGGTTTGAGGATAATCGGAATAAACGGCAAATTTGAAAGGATTTCCGGTCTGCGAATCTCCGGTCCGTTTACGGGCAAGCTCTTCAAATAGTTCAAGACAGCCGGGGCGGAGCCGAAAGTGCTTTTTTAATACCCGGCACATCCGGGGCATATACTCATCAAAGTACCAGGAGCGGAGGATGCTTGCCGGTTTATGGAGCCTCCGGGCCAGCAAAGAAAAAAATTCCTGATAATAGGCCTCCGCCTCCCCGTAATCGCAGCCGGCAAGGGAAGCGCGGGTTTTGCGTTCCGCCAAAAGAATAAACGCTTCCAGGGGCCGCTGGGCAATGAGCCGTAGCGCGATCCCGCTGGAATCGTAGAGCGTACCGTCAAAATCGAAGATAAAGGCGCGTGCCTCGGAAACCCGAGCCATCGGATCAAAGGTCCGCAGTCAAATTTCCCGCGGGGAATTTGAGCGAAGTACCCCCCCCCACCCGGGGCGATGGTTACATCAGCAGGGAAAAGATGGGGGAAGTGTGCGGGCTGCTCCGCAAGGGCG
>BOAU01000009.1 GCA_026002025.1 Spirochaetia bacterium
CGCACCGGAAAAAACGTGCTGGTGATCATGGCTGACGCCGCAGTGGGCTTTATGGTGCCCTATGTCTTCGAGGAAAAACCCGACCTGGCGCCGTACTTTGCCGGTTTCACCTGGTACCCAAACTGCGTTTCCTTCGCCGACCACACCCTCGTCGGCGCTCCCCCCATCTACGGCGGTTACGAATACACCCCCCGGGCCATAAACGAGCGCTCCTCAGTGCCATTGGTGGAAAAACACCGGGAAGCCTATCTCCTTCTTCCATTACTGTTTAGCTCTTTGGGCTTCCAGTCCACCGTGACCGATCCTCCCTTTGACAACTACCGCATGAGCCCCCGAGAGGCCTTTGCCGATCACCCGGAAGTGCGCATCGAAAATCTGGAAGGCAAATACACCGCCGCATGGCTGCGTGACCATCCCGATGTGCAGGGAATCGACATCAGCGCCCTTTTACGCCGGCAGCTCATCCGCTTCTCCTTTTTCAAGCTCGTCCCCCTGGTCCTCCGCCCCTTTATCTACGACCAGGGCAACTGGTTTTCCACGGCAAACCGGCAAAACACTGCGGCCGGAGGCAAATTTGCGATGCCGAAGGCTGTCAGGGCGATGAGGGCTATGGTTTGCAGAGACATGAGAAGGCGCTTTTTACGTCCCGCGAACCACAAGGCGATGGCGCCCAGGGCAAGAAGGCCGATGTTGACAAGAACGCTGATGCCCAGGGAGGAGACGGTTTTTGGGTCAGAAAAGATCAGCGTGTTGGTGAGGAAGCCGAAACCCGCCTCGGGGGAGAGTAAGTCCGGGAGAAACACATTAATGAGGGCGAAAAAGGCGAGGGCAAGGGCTGCGACAGTGAACACGCGGCGCGTTTTCCCGGGAAAGAGCAGATAGAGGCACAAGGGCCAAACCAGAAAAAAGCCTGCGCTTTGAAGCAGGGTGTAAGCGACAAAGGACACAGGAGAGGGGGAATGCTCCAGAAAAGAAAATTCTGCCACATCCGATGCCACAAGGGTGGCGGGGATGACCAGGCCGGCGAGAACGAAGAGGATCAGGCAGGACAGCGAAAAGCTCTGCGGTGGGGTTGTTGATTGGGGGATTTCCTGCCGTATTTTAAGGGGGACTCGGCGTAAAAGGGGCGCTGCCAAAAGGACAGTGATAACGGCCATCACCAGAAGGCGGTTGGGGAGATCGCCGGGGTGGAAAAAGAGCAGAAAAATATCCAGGGCCGCCACGGCGATGACCGCAACGCCGTAAATGAGGCGCGGGGCGTGTTTGGTTTTTTGCAGGCAGTTTTTTACCAGGGAAAACACGTTGTTCAGCGTCCAGTAGAGGACAAGCCCCGCAGGAGAGTCGTAGAGCAGCACGAGGAAGAGCGCCGCCATGGCAAAAAGCTGCACCTTTTCTTTTACCGCAAAGCCTTTTGTGTAGATTGCCCCGGCGGCGATGTTGACGGCGGTCATGGCGATGGGGAGCAGGTTCACCGGGAAGGTGCCGTTCCCCAGGGGAACCGTGAAGGCGGCATCCGGGGCGCCGAGGTTGCGGATAAAGGCGAAGGACGCCCCGTTCAAGGCATCGAGGCGGCTGAGGTAGGAGTAAGCGGCGATGAAGAACGGCACCTGAATCAGCAAACCGATGCTGGAGCGCAGGGCGTAGAGGGGGTGGTAGTGGTTTTGACGGTAGAGGGTGGACAGGATGAGGTATTGCTCATCACCCTTGAATACAGATTTTATCTTGGTGATCTTCGGGGCGAGGGCTTTTTGGGTGTCCCTTTCCAGGCGCTGCCATTTTTCCGCCATAAAGTACAGGGGCAAGGTGAGGGCGCTCACGGCCAGACTGACGGCGCAGAGGGCGAGGCCGCTATTGTGAAAAATGCGAAAGGTGACGAGGTAACACACTTCGATGATTTGCACCAAGGGGGAGATGATGAGGGTGTAAAAGAATTGACCAATCATTTTACCGGGAAACCTCCACCTTCTCCCAATTACCGGGATCAAAAATAGTACCGTGAACGTAGTAGTCGCCGGCGGGATCGAGACGGGGCGCGAGGGCCTGTGGGGCGTAGATACTGTCGCTGCTGAGAACTGCGACATAGAGGGGGAGGCTTTTTGCTGTGGCAACCGTTCCGGCAGTGATTTCGGCGCCGGTGGCGGGGTTGACCAGGGGAGAGACCAGGCCGTGCAGTGCGAGAAAGGGTGTGTCGGCGTTGGTCATGAAGGTATCATCGGTTTTAAGGGAGCCCTGGGTGTCAAAATCCTTCACCATGAGCAGGGGGTTGAAGTTATCGATGTTCGGAACGCCGGGATAGTGTTTTGAGACATAGTTTTCAGTTGTGCCGTGGTCAGCGACGAGGATGATGCGGGTGTTGTCATAGACGCCTTTTGCGCGGAGATTATCGAACCAGTCGGCCAAGCGATGGTAGGCTGCGGCGCTCCCGTGATAGGGTGATTCCTTTGCAAAAGGGCCGGCGCCGTAGTTGCTCGCAGCGAGAGAAAAGCGGTAATCCGGGGCGTTACACATGGCGGGATCATGGGTGGTGTTATTTACCATGATGAGGGCAGCCCCTTTTTCATCACCCTCTGCGTCAGCATCGGCTGCACCATCGGCAACGGCACAGAGACGGGGGAGCAGGTCGAGAACGGAATAGGCATTCAGGAAAATGGTGAGCTGCTTGCCGACAGCGGAGAGCCAGTCCCCGCGAAAATAGATGCCCTCGCGGAATGCCAGGGGAATCACCCGTAACAGGCTATACCAAAGCATATTTCGTTCCAAAACAGCGCTTTGAGTCGGGAGAGTCAGCCCGTGCTCCCGGAGCCACAAATCGGTGTAGGCGCCATCGGTTATGAGGCCTTTGACACGGGGATAGGCATCGTAGATGCGAAGGTCCTTTCCGACGATGCTATAGTTGGGATAGGGCGGGTCTGCCACGGTGACATCGTATCCCGCATCACTGAGCAGACGGGGCATGAGCAACAGGGCTTCGTTGTGCTTGGTAACCATGTCGCGGTCCTTCCGTGCAGTGAGGGCAGCGGGGGTGTATTCGTAGCCGCCGAAAAGGGGAGGCGCGCCGAGGCTCGTATTGCTGTTGAAGGAGAGGGTATCAGGATAGTAGGTGAAGCCATCGTAGCGTGCAGCAAGTCCAGGGGTTTCACCGAAAATATGGGGCACGAAAGCGCTCATGGCCCGATCGAACATGATAATGACGACATTCCGGCCGGTTTTGGAAAAGGTGACGATGGGGTCGATACTCGTAACCGCCGCTTTCGGCTCATGGTAGGCAGTGGTTTTTTTGAAGACACTTTGTATGTGCGCGATGTTTTTCACCGACACACCGGCGAGGGCAACAATGCATATGAACGAGAGGGGAACGAGGAAGCGCTTCTTTGCAAAAAAGGCGAGAGCTGCGGCGCCCATCACCAAAAGAAGGACAGCAAGATTCACTAAAATAGCCTGAAGACTGTGGGAGACACCGTGCTCAAGAGACATGTTCAGCCGTACCACGCCATAGTTGCCATTAAAGGCGAAAACATTCACGAGGGCGGCGGCGGCAACGGCTAAAGCAGTAACGCAGAGCGCCCGGGGGGCGGTGCGATAGAAAAGACCGAAAAAACAAAATGGCCAGAATACGAAGAGACCGAAAGCTTGCAGGGCAGTCAGGATGATGAAATAGAGAGGGCTCCCGTGACGGTCAAGCCACGAGAATTCTTCCGGTGATGCGGCAACGAGCAAGGTGGGGAGGAAAAGACCTGCCACAAGCCACATCACAAGGCAAAGAAGGGTGAACAGGGCCGCCGCTTCTTTATTTGAAACACTACAGGGATTGCGTGACGGGGGAATCCGTTTCACGGCCTGTATAACGAAGAAAACAAGCCAGGGACTTGCCCCGACAAGCAGTCCGGCGGTGGCTAAAACCCGGCGCCATTCCTTGCTGCCGTGGTGCACAAAAAGCATATAGGCGGCAAAGAGCAGACAGAGAACAGATACGGCGGCAGCGAGGATGCTGTTTTTGCGGCGAAACGGCGCCTTGGCATAGGCATTTTTAAGGAGGGAGAACAGGTTGTTTGCCGTCCAATAGAGGACGAGGCCTGCAGGTGAATTGTAGAGGAGCACCAAAAAAATAAGCGCCATGCCGTAGAGCTGAGCTTTTTCTTTGAAGGGAAATCCCTTGGTGTAGATAGCGCCGGCGATGATGTTGATGGCGGTCATGGCGATGGGAAGCACATTGATGGGAAAACGGTTGATAGGAAAAAGGGCGTCCGGCGCCCCGAGGTCACTGATGAACAGAAAGGGGGCGCCTTTCAGGGCTTCGAGGCGGCTGAGGTAGGCATATGCGGCGATAAAGAATGGTATTTGTATCAATAAGCCGAAAGTCGAACGCAGGGCAAAAATCGGGTGGTAGTGATTTTGGCGGTAAAAGGTGGAGAGGATCATGTACTGCTCATCGCCCTTGAAGGCCGCCTTGATTTTAGCGATTTTTGGGGCGAGGCGTTTCTGGGTGTCCCGCTCCAGTTGCTGCCACTTTTCCGCCACGTTGTAGAGGGGCAAGCAGAGGATGCTGACAACGGCGCTGATGGCGAGGACCGATACGCCCGGCGCCTTGAATATCTTCTGTGCAAGAAAGAACACCACTTCCAGGATGAAGGTAATCGGGTAGATGATAACGGTATAGAGCACGGTGCCAAGGTTCATGGCTCACTCCAATTTGTCGGGTCAAAGATGTCGTCGTGCACATGAAGCCATTCGTCACTTTGGAGGTCAAGGGTGGTAACCGAGCCTCCTCCTGTGGTGATAAATGCGCCGTTTGGAGCGCCTTTTTGGAGAGCAGCGCCGGTGAAGGGGTTTTTCGCGTCGTCGATGATACCCTCGGCGGCCAGGGCCGGCACGTCGGCAAGGGTCATGAAAGTGTGATCTTCGGTGAAAGGAGCGCGGCTGCCGAAGTCTTTCACAAACAGGAGAGGGTGGAATGTACTTATCTCCGTGCCTTTTGGGGTCAGCCTTTGGACCGGAGTATTTTCAAAGGGGGAGTTGGCGTAGGTCTGTCCCATGCCGTGGTCGCTGGTGATGATGATGCGGGTGTTGTCCCAGACACCGTTGGCTTTCAGGTGGTCGAACCAACGGGACAGGCGTAAAAACGCTGCCATATTCACATGATAGTGCGGGCTTCGGGCGAAGGGGCCGCTTCCGTAATTGGTCACCGGAGACGCGGGTGTGTAGTCCGGGGCCTGCAAAAAGGCCTCTTCGTGGGTCAGATCGTTGACGAAAATGGTGAAGGTACCGGCGTTATCGGCGTTTTTTCTGTTGCCATCGTTCTGTGCGGCAGGCTTGACGGCGGTGATTCGGGGCAAAAAGTCCAGGATGGCATAGGTTTCCACCGTGGTCATGGTGAGCGCCCCCTGGGTTCTTTGGGCGAGGTCGTCATTCAGGATGACTGCGGTGAGCCACTCGCCGTTGTCATAGATGAACATTTTTAGGAATGCGGGGCTGATTTTGAAAAAAGAGAAACGGATCAACCGATCAAGCAATAATTCCTGCACAGAGTAAATACCCACATCGGGGTGTTCCTTGAGCCACTGCCCGGCATAGACCTCGGTGAAATGATTCATCGTCACGCGGTCCCCATCGAAGGTGAGGGAGAGGGGGCGGCGCATATCCAGGCGGCGCGTTTCATTGATGGGCAGGTTGTTCAGGCTGACATCAAATCCGGCTTGGGCAAAAAGGTTTGGGAGCATGGTATAGGACTGGCGGTATCGTTCACTCAAGGGAAGGCCGCTTTTTTCGCTCAAAGCCCGGGGGCTGTATTCGTAACCGCCGAAGAGGGATGGAGTGGACAGGAAAGTTCCCGGGGCGAGGGAAACCGTGTTGGGGTAGTAGGTAAAACCGGCTAAGGCCTCCCGCAGCTCAGGCCGCTCTTCCAGAATATAGGGCACGTAATCGGAAGCGGCTCTGTCAAGCATGAATAAAACCACGTTACGCCCCCCCCCGTCTTTTGCAAGGGTGATGACGGCGCCGCCGGGGAGGGCATCGTCAGTTTTTTTGGTGACGAGTTGGCGGAATTGCGAATTGACCGTGGCCATGTTGACCAGAGCGGCACAGCACAGGGCCATAAGGGCCACCGTAAGGGGTGCTATGACAAAATTGGCTTTGTTGCGGGTGAGCAGAAGGACGATGACGGCGATTGCCGCAAGGGCGGCGATGTTTCCCGCAAAGATGATGCGGTCACCGGGCACAAGGGTAAAGGCTTCCCGCGGATTAGAAAAAACCAGCAGGGGGGTGAGCCAGCCGTAATCGCGGTAGAACAAAAAAGTATTGACGAGAGCGGCAAAGGCAAATACGGGCGCAGCAAGGGTGGCGATGCGTTTCGCCTTTTGCCCTATAAGGGCATAGATGCACAGCGGCCAAAAGAGGAAGAAGCCCGCCGTCTGTAGTGCAACGTTTCCTAAAAACGGGAAAGGTGTGGTGAAATCCCCCACGAAGGAAAATTCCTCCACGCTGGATGAAATCAAGCTTGAGGGCACGGTGAGGCCGCAAAGGACGAAAAGCAGAACACAGGAAAGCACAAATAATGCCGGTCTGTCAGGCTGTGACAGCGTATCTGCCCATCGCGGCTGCGCAGCTGATCGCCGTGACAGAGCGGCAAGGGCTTTTTGCGCGAGGGTGTATAAAACAGGAAACAGCACCACCAGGGTGCAGACAGCAGCCACGGCAAGGCGCTTCATCAAGGCGCCATCGGTTCTCAAAAGAAGCACCCATGCGGCGACGGCCAAAGCTGCCAAAGCCGCCAGCGCCCACACAATACGCCGGGGGTGCCGCATCTTTTGCAATAGATTCTTGCACAGCGAATAGATATTGTTGCAGGTCCAGTAGATAACGAGGGCGGCGGGAGAATTGTAGAGCAGTACCAGGAAAAGGGCTGCGGTACCGTAAATCTGCCCCCGATCCTTGGCGCCCAGGTTGTGGGAATACACGGCGCCGGAAGCGCAGTTGATGGCGGTCATCAGGATTGGCAGAAGGTTGATGCGGTGACCGCCAAACGCAAGGAGACCGTCCGGGGCGCCCAAATTACGGAACATGGCAAAGGAAGTGTTTTGCAAGACATCCAGATGGGAGATGAAAGTGTAGGCGGAGATGAAAAAAGGAATTTGGATGAGCAGACTGAAGGTGTTGCGGAGGGCATAGACGGGGTGATAGTGGTTCTGTCGATAAAAGGTGGAGAGTATCAGGTACTGCTCGTCACCCTTGAACGCGGCCTTGATTTTGGCGATTTTCGGGGCGAAGCGTTTTTGGCACTCCCGTTCGATGTCCTGCCACTTTTCGGCGATGAAATAGAGGGGCAGGATCATGGTGGACACGGCGAGACTCAGCCCCAGAAGGGCCAGGGCGAAGTTGTCGCAGAGGCGATAGGCAAAGAGGTAGACTACTTCGATGAGCTGTACCAAGGGGTAAATGATAAGGGTATAGAAAAGAGTGCCGATGGCGGTCATGGTTCACTCCAGTTGGCGGGGTCAAAGATGTCGTCGTGAACGTGGAGCCATTCACCATCGCGGATATCGAAGGTATATTCCAGGGGGGTGCGGTATGTGGTGGGGATGAACGCACCTCCCGGGGCGCCTTTTTGGAGGGGGACACCGGTGAAAGGGTTTTTTGGATCATCAATGACTCCTTCGGTTGCCAGAGCCGGTACATCGGCCAGGGTCATAAAGGTGTGGTCTTCGGTGAAAGGGGTACGGCTACCGAAGTCTTTCACGAAGAGCCAGGGGTGGTAGTAACTCAACTCATTGCCAATGGGGGTGAATCTTTGGGCTGCGGTGTTTTCCAGGGGGGAATTAGCGTAGGTACCTCCCCAGCCGTGATCACTGGTGATGATGATGCGGGTATTATCCCAAACGTCATTCTCTTTCAGGTATTCAAACCACCGGGACAAAAGCAAAAACGAAGCCATATTCGTGTGATAGTGGGGGTTGTGAGCGAAGGGACTGTCTCCAAAATTACTTACCGCTGCTGTTGGGGTATAGTCCGGAGCCTGCAAAAAGGCTGGTTCGTGGGGCAGATTGTTATAAAAGATGGTGAAGGTGCCGGCACTGCTTGTATCTGAGGGATTGTCCTCGATGGCAGTGAGTCGCGGCAAAAAATCTAAAATGGAATAGTTGTTCACCGTGTCCATGGTGAGTGCGCCCTCTGTGTGCTGGGCGATGCTTTCGTTCAGGCTGTCCGTGGTGAGCCAATCACCCTTGTCATAGACAAACATTTTCAAGAATGCGGGGCTGATTTTAAAAAAGGAAAAACGAATGAGCCGGTCTAAGAGCATATTTTTTACTGAAAACAAGCTCACCTCGGGATGCTCTTTGAGCCAAGAACCGGCGTAGGCGGTGGTAAACTTTTTTACTTCAATGTTGTCTTCTTCAAATTGGAATGTAACGGGGTTCCGGCGGTACAGATGAGAGGCGGCGGAAAGGGGCATATTGTCTAAAGTAACGGCAAAAGAATTTGCGGCGAAGATACGGGCAAGCACGCCATAGGATTGCAGGTATCGTTCCCTCAAAGGCAGATCAGTTCGTTCGCTTAAGGCACGGGGGGTATATTCGTAGCCGCCGAACAAGGATGGGGTGGACGCGAAGGTACTGTTTGACAAGGAAACTGTATTGGGGTAGTAGGTGAAACCAGCGAGAGCATCCCGTAGTTCCGTTTTTTCATCCAATATATAGGGCACATAATCGGAAGCGCCTCGATCAAGCAGGAACAAAACCACGTTACGCCCCCCCCCGTCTTTTGCAAGGGTGACTACGGATTCACCGGGGAGCGCATCGCCTGATTTTTCGGCGGCGAGTTGACTGAATTGAGAATTGACGAGACTTAAGTTGACCACGGCATAACAGCCCAAAGCAAGAGTACCTACAGTGAGGCTCGCAATGACCACGCTCACTTTTTTATGGGTGAGAACTATGAGCACAAGGATACCCAAAGCAACGAGTGTCGCAATATTTCCCGCAAAAAGAAGCCGGTCATCGGACACAAAAAAGAAGGCCGTCGGCGGATTGGAAAAAACCAGCATAGGGGTAAGCCAGCCGTAGTCACGGTAGAACAGAAAGGTGTTGACGAGAGCGGCAAAGGCAAATACGGGCGCCGCGAGGGCGGCAATGCGTTTCGCCTTTTGCCCTATAAGGGCGAAGATACACAGCGGCCAAAACAGAAAAAACCCCGCTGCCTGCATTGCCGTGGCGCCGAGAAAGGGAAAGGGTGTGGTGAAATCGCCTACAAAAGAAAATTCCTCCACGCTGGATGCGACCAGACTTGAGGGAACGGTCAAACCGCAAAGGACAAAAAGCATAACGCAGGAAAGCACAAATAATGCCGGCCTGTCAGGAAGCGGCAGCATAGCTGATCGCCGTGATAGGGTAGCGGCAAACTTGCGTACGCCGAAAAGAAGCAGCGGAAGCGCAATCACCAGGACACAGGCAACAACCAAGACGATACGCTTTACAAGGGCGCCGTCAGTTTCTATAAAAAGTGCCCATATCCCGAGGGGCAAAGCCGCAAAGGATGCCAGCGCCCACACGATGCGCCGGGGATGCCGCATCTTTTGAAGCAAGTTTTTGCACAGTGAATAGATATTGTTGCATGTCCAATAGATCACCAGGGCGGCGGGGGAATTGTAGAGCAGCACCAGAAAAAGGGCTGCGGTACCGTATATCTGCACCCGATCCTTGGCGCCCAGGTTGCGGGAATACACGGCGCCGGATGCGCAGTTGATGGCGGTCATCAGGATGGGCAGAAGGTTGATAGGGTGGCCGCCAATAGCAAGGAGACCGTCCGGGGCGCCCAAATTGCGGAACAGGGCAAAGGAGGTGTTTTGCAAGACATCCAAGTGGGAGATGAAAGTGTAGGCGGAGATGAAAAAGGGAATTTGGATGAGCAGGCTGAAGGTGTTGCGGAGGGCATAGACGGGGTGATAGCGGTTTTGCCGGTAAAAAGTGGACAGAATCAGGTACTGCTCATCACCCTTGAACACGGCCTTGATTTTAGCGATTTTTGGGGCGAGTCGTTTTTGTGTCTCCCGTTCGATATCCTGCCACTTTTCGGCGATGAAGTAGAGGGGCAGGAGCATGGTGGACACGGCGAGACTCAGCCCCAGGAGGGCCAGAGCGAAGTTGCCGCAGAGGCGATAAGCGAAAAGGTAGACCACTTCAATGAGCTGTACCAGGGGGTAGATGATGAGGGTATAGAGGGCAGTCAACATGACCGGTTCCTTATCACTTGAGGATGTTGCGCAAAAGTCTGATAAACCGGGCGACAAAGCGGGCAAAGCCGTAGGGGCCGGTTTCCGCTAAAGTCAGCAACACACATTTCTTAAAACCATAGCGGGAAAGTACTTTTCGGTCAATCGGGGTTGGCAGAGGCAACAGGGTGCGGTATTCGGTTTTGGTGAACAGGCCATCGCTAAGCATTTCGAATTTGGCTTCCATGGTGAAAAAATCCCAGGGGCCGCCCCGAAGTTCCTCCCGATGGTAGCGTGCGACGAGGGCATCAAGAAAATGGAGGAAATTTATACGCTCCAAGTGCTTTTTACGGCTCGCCGTGTGGGTAATAGACACGGGGTTGAAGGAATAATGGTAGAGGGGGCGGGGGAGGTAAGCCACGGCAGGGCGGTTCAGAATCAGCTCAACCACAAACAGGGTGTCTTCGCCATAGCAGACCTCAGGGGTAAAGGTGACACCGGCACAGAGGGATAACCGTACGGTGACACTCCAGTTAAAGCTGCTCAAACGGCCTTGAAGCATGGCGGCAGCCACGGTGTCGGCGGTGCTGCCGGGGGGTATGTCCAAAGTGCGCCGGATAGAACGGCCCCGAGGCGTTATTTCAAAGTATCCCAAAAAGAGCATATCGCAGCCCTTCCCTCCATTCGCTTCACCGATGGCCTGATGCAGTTCTGCTAAGGCTGTCGGCTCAATCCAGTCATCATCATCCACCGTCCACAAGAAAACGCCCCGGGCTGCATCAACACCGGCTTGCGTTGCCCGTGCTACGCCGCCGTTTGCCTGACGGATCAGGCGGAAGGGGCTATTGGGGCGATCAGCGTATTCCGCGCAAATGGCGGCGCTATTATCGGTGGAGCCGTCGTCTACGAGAATACACTCGTAGTCGGTGAAACCTTGAGCGGCAATACTGTCAAAGCAGCGGCGGATGGAAGCCTCGCCGTTGTAGACAGGGATGACAATAGAAAAGAAGGGTTGGGGATCATAGACGGGCCGGCTCATAGCAAAAAATCCTCCACAACTGTTGTAATGAATCTACAATATTTTATGTAATACATCAGATACCACACCGACTTCTTCATCGGTAAGTGTTGGATACATGGGCAAAGAAAAAATCTCCTTGGCCGCTTTCTCAGCTTCCGGGAAATCGCCTTCTTTATAACCTAAATATCGGTAACCCGTCATTATGTGTATTGGCCATGGATAACTAATGTTAACAAATATATCATTCTCTTTTAACTTCTCAATAATTGTATCACGGTTTCGATGACGCACAACATAGAGATAATACGCATGCCGGCTATTTTCTGCTTCTTCGGGAAGAATGAGGTCTGTGCCCTTCAGCAAATCATTATACAGTGCTGCGATAACCCGTCTTCTTTCAATAAATTTCTCCAAATAGGGAAGTTTCGTCAAAAGAATAGCGGCATGTATTTCATCCAGGCGCGAGTTATAACCATGCTCTAGTGCATAATATGTTTTTTCGGCGCCATAAAATCGCAAACGCCGCATTTTTTTCTCCAGTTCTTCATTATTTGTAGTGACCATACCGCCATCGCCATATGCCCCTAAAATTTTTGTCGGATAAAATGAAGTAGCCGCTATGTCGGACATTGAGCCGGCTTTCTTTTTCTTATATTCAGCACCATGCGCCTGTGCACAATCTTCAAGCACATATAAACCATATTTGGCAGCTATTGCGTGTATCTCATCCATTTCAACACATTGCCCAAAAAGATGTACCGGCAGAATACATTTTGTTTTTTTTGTAATCGCTTTTTCAAGTTTTTTTGTATCCATCAGGTAAGTATGAGGATCAATGTCTACAAAAATCGGCGCAGCCCCGACAGTAACAATTGCGGAAACAGTAGGAATTGCCGTATTAGGAACGGTAACAACTTCATCACCCTGCTTAATACCCAGACTGTGCAGGGCTAAAATAATAGCATTTGTCCCGTTATCAACACCTATGCCATATTTAACCCCGCAGTATTCGGCATACTTATTTTCAAATGTCCTTACTTTTTCACCCAGTATCAACTGTCCGGATTCAAATACTTCTTCCAGTGCAGTAAATATTTCCTTTTTATGCTCGGCATACTCTTTCTTATAATCCCAAACTTTAATGCTCATACCGCCTCCTCTATATAATCATCCGCATCAAAATATTCCGAAGCAAGCACCAGCAAAACTGCATCCTTTGAAAAGCTATGCATCGTGTGATAATCCTCCGGCAGTAATAGCAAAACGGTGTCAGGTTCATTGAGTAGAACCGCCCCTTCTCCCCCGTCACTGCTATTTTTCCAGTCAATAATGCAGGATCCCTTTATACAGATAAGCGCCTGTATGGTTTTTTTATGCCGGTGTCCTCCGCGCTCCTGATCAGAACAATTATATATGTAGTATATCCGCTTTATTTCAAAAGGCAAAACTTTTTCGAGAACGGTAAGGCTTCCGCGGCTGTCAGTATGGGTTTTTAGTTTTATAATCCTTTGCATTGCCTTCGACGCTCCTTGTTAAAAAAAGAATAATGTATCCGTGGATTTTTGTTAACCCGAGGAGGATCGCTCTGCCGCGACTGAAACTTCCCTTTAGTTTTTTATCCATAATTGGCTCGATCATGTGTTTAGTGTAGCCATGAAATAAGACGTGTCAAGAAAAATATGCTATTTTTGAGGAATAGAATCCGCAAAATCAGTATTTGTCTCTTTCAACAGTGCCAGTACCCTTGCCTCGTATTGGGCACAGCCGAAGTCGCGCGCTATGGTGCGGTGTATCTCGTCGGCCCGGTCGTGCCATGTGCGGACGACAGCGGTGATGTTTTGCAGCACTGCGTCCATCGGAGCGTCGATGTCCACGATACGGGTGAAGTCGTAGGCCGCAAGGTCGTCTTTGATCGCTTCAGCGGTGCCCACCACGGGGATGCCGCAGGCGAGAGCCTCCAGGGTGGACATGGAAAAGCCTTCGTAACGGCTGGGGAAAAAGAGCACGTCACCGCCGGTATAAAACTCGCGCATATCAGCGAGACGCAATCCGGTGCGGATGACGGTGTGGGTATTGCCCTGGAACAGGTCGGCATTCTCTTTGCTATTACTGGCAATACAGAGAGAAAATGCACCGTCCCAATCGCTTCCTGCGAGGGTCTCAATGTGGTCTGAAAGGCGTTTCAGTACGTCCACCCCTTTCCGCACTTCCAGGCGTCCGCAGAAAATAATGCGTATGGTTGACGGCGGTGGTACCACGATGGGCTTGGGGAAAAAGATGCGTTCGTCCACGAAGTTGTGGAGCACCGTGATTTTCCCGCTGTCGATGCCGTAGAAACGCCGCAAATCAGCTTTAGCGCTTTCGCTCACCGCAAGAATGCGTTTTGAGGCCTTTGCACTGGAGCGCTCCATCATGGCGATGAGCCGCGAGCCGAGCCGCTTTTCGCCGGGGATGCGTTCCATAACACCCGCAGTGGTGCCATGATGAATGCTCAAATCAGCGGGGTAAAACCAAGAGTTCCAGTCATTGGCAATTACCAGGCTGCGGCGGTGGAATAGAAAAAGGCGTAGCGCTATCAAAAAGGGCTGCCACACTAGATCCAGCTTCCGAATCTGCAACTTCGTGCGGGTCAGGAGAACAACATCCCCCTGTTTCTCCAGGATTTTTTTGAGATAGAAGGTCACCCGCTCCACGCCGCCCGAATCGTCCGCCCCATTCAGGGATACCAGAGTATATTTCATCACGGCTCCCTGCGGCGCCGTAGATTTTCCTTCACAAGGGGTATATAGGCATCCATAATAGGGTCATTTTTGATGTCGTTCGTTTCATGGTCATAAAAATGTTGGGTGGGATATTCGGCATTGCCTTTAGAAGGCACCCCCCGTTTCTTTTTTTCCAAAAACTCTTCGAAGGATTTTGAAAAATAGTGATTGATCCGTATCGTATCCAGCACCGGCTCAGCCCGGTCCAGCATGTCCAAGTGAATCTCTTCTTTGCGGGGATTGACGCTGCACACCCTGTCAAAATACTCGGCGACATGCGCGTGTATAAAAAGCGCCGCCCGCGGATTGATGACGCTTTTCACCCCCATATTCTTTACACAGTCCTGTCCCGCGTGGTCTTTGAAGCGCTCAATGACCAGGCCGGGTGTTTTCTTTTCGTGACCCCCTGAACCATAGTTAAGCCAGTTAATTTCAAGACCGGGATATCCTTCAAAATCATGCAAAAACGCCGCCAGGGTAGGACTCGTTAGGGGTGCAATAAACTCATCAATATCAAGAGGCAGAAGCCAGTAGGTATTCATCCGGCATTGCTTTAATGCGGTGTTGTAAATGATTTCCTGCTGCTTTTTTCCGGGAAAATAAATATACTCCACGAGACCATCCCGGATATAAGGGGC
This sequence comes from Spirochaetia bacterium, assembly GCA_026002025.1. Next base: position 14,623 of record BOAU01000009.1, read on the forward strand.
AAGCACTTCCCGCAAGTTATCAGTGGACTCATTATCGTAGATATAAAACTTTTCACATCCCTGCAATAAATGATACTCTATCCATTCTGCAATATAAGGCGCCTCGTCTTTAACCGTAGCCACAACAGAGATGTAGTGGAGAAACTTTGCGGGCGGCTCGGTGGTCTTGTACCGTTTATAATGCAGATAGGAGGAAAAACTGAACCAGCTGGGATACTTCAACACTGCCTTGAGGACAAACAGATGAGTTTTAAGCTTTGGCGGAAGGCACCGGTAGACGGCAGCAAGACTCATACCCACAGTGTAGCAGTGCCGAACGATTCCTGTCAAGGTCCAATGTATTTAGCAAAATAATGTCTTAGCGCAACGGTAATTCCTGTTCTTTTTATGCGGTTTTGTACCATGATACACATTTTAGGAAATTTCATCAACAGGTGAAAGAGAGCGCAATCCAATCGATGTCTATTTTTTAAGTAAACCGCTTTAGCCTCAACCAGAGTGTCCGGCCCAAATTCCTCCATTGTTTTCAATTGTTCATTTATATTTCTTGTATCGGTGAAATATCCGTTTCTTATAAGAACCTTGTTCACTTTAACAGATTCCTGTAATACCGCCATTTCTTTTTGTTTATCATTTGTCCTGACCGTGCTGCCGTTCCTGAGAATATAAAAATAGACTATATCTTCAAATGCGTCAATTTTATCTGTCTTTTCCGCAGCAAGCACATAGAACAAGGCGTCGTTCATCACCGGGGTTTCCGAAAACCGCAAGTTGTTCTGAAATATATAGTCCGCAAGGAACATTTTCCCCCAGGGTTCCCAATAAAACGCCGCTATTTTTCTTTTTCGCCGATTCGCCCTATAGGATATAACAGCGTCCTTTCTGTTTTCCAAATAGAATGAATAGTCATTGTTTTCGATGCTATCTTCATCAACAATACCAATCCCGAAAAACAATATGTCCATTTCCGAGGTATTATTTTTGTCGAAGATTGCGAAGGCATTTTGCGAGAAATAATCATCCGCGTCTGAAAATATCAGCCATTTTCCCTTTGCTTTGCTGAGGCCAATATTCCTTGCGTATCCTCCGCCTCTCCCTTCTTTTGAAAAAACTACCTCAATATGGGGATCATTCAGCCCGGGAAAATTATCAAAATCCACCTTTGTTGGATCGCTGTTATCATCCACGACAATTATTTGAATATCAGCTCTGCGCGGTATGGAATCAAGACACCGCTGTAATAAGCCGGGAATATTTTTGTGGGGTATTATTATGGAATAGGTCATATTGTATCAATTTTTCTCTTAAATTTCGTGTGTTTCTTGTCTTTTTCGTGGTTCTTCGAGAGCCTTTTTTTGCAAGACCGTATAGGCTGTTTGAGCAATGGGGCACGTTTGTATCCGCTTTTCCCGGAATGACCTTTCCAATGGGTCTATGCCCATTTGCTTGAGGGTATTCTGCAAACGTGTCCGATGGCCGATATAGGCGACATGAAAGGCATCTTTTGGACATCCGTCATGCCGGTAATCGCCTTTGCGCGGAAAGGCTTTTTCAACGCCGTGATAAATAGAAGGGACTTTTACCACCTCCGAGGCCCGAAAAGCGTCATCAAAATCGGCTATGGCGGCGCGGTAACTGGCAAGGGCCTCCTTTTCTTCGGGGTAGCCGCTTTCAAGCTCCTGAGTAACAAAGACGTACTCGGCAAGGAGCATAAGATTCGGATCGGCGGACGCAGCCGCTTCGGTAAAGGCATCCATAGCCAACGCGATACCTTTCTCAAAATCCTCCAGCCCCTGTTCCGCTTGGCCTCTGGTACGCCGGGCGATACGGCCATGGACAATCGAATAAACCGCATCACTGATGCTATTTATCAAGCCAGCCAGGTCCAAACTCAGCCTCCGCCTCACTCAGGTTATACCCCTGGCTTCGTAAAAAATCAGCTCCGACTCTTTCTTTCATGAGTTTTGCTAACCAGGGGAACATGGGGATTTTCGCCCGATGCCATGCGCTGGCTTCTTCTTTATCGCCCGTCTGCCGTCTAACGAAGAACTCATGGTCAATCGCAAGGCGTTCTTCCAAACTCATTTTCTGTGTCGTCATATCAATCTCCTATTTCCCCATAGGTATCGCCAGCCTATCAATCGTCTCAAAGATAACACGTACCGCGCCGAAAGTCAATCCTGGTCTGTCAATAAGCCCAGTTGTTCTAAATCCTCAATCATAATTGATGTAAATAGCTTTGTCCCGGAATTATTTAAATGACTGGTATCAAAAAACAAGGAATCATCTGAAAAACGGGTATCGCGGCTATAATCCAAATAGGGAACCTTTGGATACTCAGCGCATATTTCAGCGCTGAATCGATAAAAGGTGTTAAAAAAATCCGGTGATTTTTCTGCATACACACCATTCAACGCCGAGGCAATCGGTGTGGACACAAGAACAGGTTGTATATTATGGGAAAAACAATAGTCCAGTATTTCAGACAAAAGTTTTTGGTTGTATTGATAGCCTTCGTCGCTTTCCGCATCCGTTATCCAAGCTTCATACCAATGATTGGCATCCTGTAAAACCCATTCTGCGGGTTTACTTGACATCGAAACATTCCACTGCGATGAAACAGTATATTCCGCAGTACTATCACGAAAAATCTTAATGACATTGGAACCTGCGCTCAGAATCGGGAATGACTTATAGCGGATACCATCCGTAAAACGATAGTCCGGTATATACTGTTTATCCAGGATACGATAATAACGGGGCATTTCGTCGGGGAATTCTTTTACAGCCGAAGTGATTTCAAAATACTCTATCAGAAACAATGCTACGGCATCTTTGGCAAAATGATCACTGTATTGTTGCAATAATAAAAAATCAAACAGGTGTCTTTGAGAGGTTAACGAAAAATTAAATGTTGTATAAGGAGCATTTGACCAATCAAAATCCAGCAAGCCGTGACTGGATCCAAAATTTGCAAGCTGAATGTTTCGCGGCACATGGGAAAATTTTTCCACATCATTTTGATATTTCCACGCATAGGTTTTTACGTAACGTGCATTGAGGAACACCAAAATAGAAAAAAATATGAGGGCAAGCAAACCGCATTTCAGGTAAAACTTTTTCATTAAGATCCTGGCGCCTTAAAAGGTGAAATAGATAAAATCAGATGACTCTGTTTGCATACTGAAAAACAGAACACACACAAGCAACACATACGCCGTCCATCGAATCACAGGGGGAAATTTCATAATCCGTATTGCGCCATTTTCTTTTCGTGCCCATACTTCAGCTACACCGAGGATCGCAATGGACAAAAAAGATAAACAAAAAGTCATTCGTGCAAACCCGCGTATAGGATTTTCCACACCATTTCCCAGGGAAAACATTGAACCAATCATTCCAATCAGACCCGTTTCAGATACTCTTTGGATATATCCGATGACTTCACCGGGTAGGGCGGTCAGTTTTGATATAATGGAAAATGCACTTCCCAGGCTGTCGGCCCGAAAGAAAATCCATGCAAAGCAGACTATGGTGAAGGTGGCGCAAATTTGGAAGCCGCGTCTAACTCGATGCTGTATGGGGGGGGCAGCAGAATGCTTGCAAGCCGCTCGATTACTTGAAGAAGCCCGTGCAACGCACCCCAGGCCACAAAATGCCAGGCCGCACCATGCCATAAGCCGGACAGGGCAAATACAACGAGAATATTTCCGCATTGGCGTAAAAGACCCCGGCGGTTCCCTCCGAGGGGAATATAGATATAATCTTTGAACCATGAGGTCAGGGAAATATGCCACCGCCGCCAAAAATCGGCGATTGAATGGGCAAAGTACGGATGCCTGAAGTTTGCGGTGAGGTTAAAACCGAGGGCACGGGCCGAACCAATGGCAATATCAGAATACCCCGAAAAATCACAATAAATTTGAATCGCAAAGAAAAAAACCGCCAGGGCGATTGAAGAGGCAGGAAAGGTGTCGGGAGCAGCGTATACGGCATTCACATACACCGCTATCCGGTCTGCAATAACCACCTTTTTAAACATCCCCCAAGCGGCAAGTTTTAAACCGGATGCCACCTTGCCGTAGTCAAAAGTATTATTTACTTTGAATTGCGGGAGAAGATGGGCCGTCCGCTCAATCGGCCCTGCCACCAGCGCCGGAAAAAAGGTGACGAAAAGAGCATAATTGATGAAATCGCGTTCAGTTTGGATTGTCCCCCGGTACACGTCAATCGAATACCCCAGGGCTTGAAATGTATAAAATGAAATACCTACAGGAAGCAGCATGTTGAAATTGGGCACGGGAAGAGCCGTGACACGCCCGAATTGATCAGCAAAAAAGTTAAAATACTTGAAGAAAAAGAGAATACCGAGGTTGATAACAAGGGATGCGATGAGAACGAGCTTTTTGTATTTTTGTGATTTCCCTTCCATCATAATACCGGAAACCCAGGTGACCAAAACAGAAAACAGAATAAGCAGGATATATACCGGGTTCCAGCACGCATAAAAAAACAACGATGCGGCAAGCAGCATCACTTGCGATACCTTATTGCTCCATTGTTTGTTTATTGCGGTAATTGCATAGTAGAGTATAAAAACAATGGGGAGAAACGCCAGATATTGCCATGTGGTAAAATTCACCTTTCCTCCGGTAAGATGACAATGGTATAGAGTATATTCATTTTATCAATAATTCAGCAAATTCTTTAAGGTCGGTTTTATCATTTTCTAACAGCGCCGTCTTACACCCTGCCGCAAGTCCTGCCTGCACGTCTTTTATGTCGTCTCCAACCATATAGGACTGTGCCAGGTCAATGTTATACTTTGCGGCGGCCTGTAAAATCATCCCCGGTTTTGGCTTGCGGCATTCGCAGTCGATCTTGTATTCAGGCCGTTCCCCCGCAAAGCCCTTTTCGGGATGGTGCGGGCAGAAGAATATATCGTCCACATACGCCCCGGCTTTTCCTAACTCGGTTTCCATTTTACGGTGAATGTTTTCAAGGTCCTCAAGTGAAGCTTCTCCACGGGCAATCACCGGCTGATTGGTAATGACGATGGCAAGATACCCGGCGCTGTTTATCTTCCGTATCGCTTCCGCTGCCCCGTCAATCAGTTCCAGTTCTTCCGGTTTGGTAATAAAACCGTTCAGCTTGTTGATGGTCCCGTCCCGGTCCAGAAATACCGCCCTTTGTTTAACCGATAAATTACGCCGGCGGACCATGCCGTTTTCAATGTCTGATGAAACCTGGGCGTAACGGTCAGGGGTTCCCATATCCTTGATATATTCAGGAGTAGGGTAGGCGTAAATTTTTCCGGCATGGCCAATGGAACCCTCCGCATTTTCAATCAAAGGTTTTAATATATCACGATCAAGATCAACTTTTTTTGATAAGGGCTTAACCGCAGACAGCAGCATTTTGGACAGGATGTGCAGCCCCGCGTTTACCTGGTTCTTATAATACTGCCGCGGGTCTTCCTTATTGAGCCATTGGATTACCCGGTGCTTTGTATCGGTCACGAGCAGCGTACTGTCGTAGGGATGGCTGTTGGGATGGACCGCCAGCGTTGCCCAAGCGTTTTGCTCACGGTGAAATTCAATGAAACGGGAAAAATCAACATCAAAAATGATATCGCCGTGTATCAAAAGAAAATCATCGGAAAGGCTTTCCTGAATTTTGTATAAGGCCCCGGCAGTTCCCAGCGGTTCCGGCTCGGAATAATAGGATATGGCGCAGCCAAATTTGCTGCCATCGCCAAAATATTCTTTTATGATGTGGCCCAGATGTCCTACAATAATGATAATATCGGTGAGGTGATTCTGTTTGAGACATTCAATTTGATATTCAAGAATCGGCTTGCCGCAAAAAGGGATCATCGGTTTTGGAATATCAGAAGCAACTGAGGCAATACGGGTGCCTTTGCCCCCGGCCATAATCACTGTTTTCATTTGAAAAAACGCTCCTCGATCATAAGACACAGGGCATGATAAATGGGAAGGTGCAGTTCCTGTATTTTATAGGTTTCAGTTTCCGGTACAATGATGGCGGTGTCCGCAATGTTTGCAAGAGCCCCGCCTGATCCCCCGGTCAAGGCAATGGTTTTCATGTTTTTTGCCTTTGCGGTGATCATGGCGTAAAGTACATTTTTTGCGTTGCCGGAAGTGGATATGCCCAAAAAGGTGTCCCCCGCTGCGCCGTATCCATACACCTGCTGGGCATAGATAATGTTCCCGCCTATATCGTTTATACAGGCTGTTGTCAGCGCGGTATGGGCCGATAAGGCAATGGCCGGTAAACCCTGCTGAATATTTTTTCCGATATACTCCGCATGTTCAGGATCAATTCTGCGCAGTTTTGCGATAAAATCATCGCCCAAGGGGCGCTTCTTTACAAAGCCCTTCATCAATTCACCGACAATGTGGTCCGCATCCGCGGCGCTCCCGCCGTTACCGGCAGCCAGCAGTTTCCCGCCCGCCTCAAAGGTTTCCGCCAACTGATGATACGCTTTTAGAACAGCATCCTTATTTCCGCTTAACTGCGGATACCGTTCGATTAACTGTTGTAAATAGTCCATGCCTGTGTTCCTATTTCCGTAAAACTTGGGGTAAAAACAACCCCGTTTTTTTGCTTTAATGCTTTAACAAGTTTGATGCGGTTGCAGGGATTGCAATAGATCATCATAAACCCTCCGCCGCCGGCACCGGATATTTTTGCCGATTCGGCGCCGTTATCCAGTGCGTATTGATAAAGGCCGTCAAGAAAATCGTTTGAAATTGATTCGGCCATATTTTTTTTCGCAAGCCAGCCCTGCTGTAAACAGCCTGAGAACTCTTTGAAATTTCCCGTTAAGAGGGCTTCTTTCATTAAAGAAGCCTGCCTTTTCATCTCGTGCATGCTTTCAATACTTTTTGTGATTTTATTTTCAGTGTTTTCTATCTGTTTTTTTATGATATTGGCGCTTTCACGGGAAATGCCGGTATAGTACAGCACCAGCGATGCCTCAAGTTCATTGCGGATCCAGCGTTTTAAGCGCAGCGGATTAACAATCACCTTTTCATCCTGATAAAATTCCATAAAATTAAAACCGCCGAAGGTTGCCGCGTATTGATCCTGTTTGCCCCCCGCAAGTTTTAAATCTTCCCTTTCAATTTTATATGCCAAAGACGCAATATCATATTCACCCAAAGGCAGGTTAAGCCATTCTTCAAAGGCCTTTATGATAGCCACAACCATGGTCGATGACGAGCCCAGGCCGGAACCGGCCGGAGCATCCGAATAGGTTGTCATTTTAAATGACAGGGGTTTTCCCTTATTATAATCTGATACGATCCGGTTATATATACCGCTGTGAAGCGGCAGGGTTTTCGATACCTCAAGCACACTTTCGGCATCGCAGGTTTCGTGTCTCTCAAGATCAACGGCGTTGAATTCAACCGTCCTCTTATCGGTTGGCTCCAGGATGCAATAGGCGTACATGTCAATGGTGGCGTTCAGCACATTACCGCCGTAGAGATTGTAATAGGTAGAAATATCGGTGCCGCCCCCGGCCAGACCGAGGCGGAGCGGCGCCTTTGAACGTATGATCATATCTTTTACCCTCATAAAAAATTAGAATTGCCGTATTAAATCGTATACTTTTTTTGCGGAAGTATCATAGGAATATTTTTCCAGGATGGCATCGGGGGAATCCACCGGTTGCTTTAAGAGTTCATCAAGATCAATATCAGTGTTAAATGGGTCGATATAGTGGGCGGTGTTTCCGTAAATTTCAGGCAGGCTTGCGGCATTGGCTACGATGATCTGCGCCCCGCAGGACAGCGCCTCAAGGGGAGTCAGGCCGAATCCTTCGTAATAAGAAGGCAGGATGAAGGCTTTGCAGCGTTCCATAAGGGCTTTTACTTTTTTGTCATCAAGATAACCGAGTAAAATAATGTTTTGCGGTGTAATGCCGCCGTCGAATTCAGTAGCCTGGGCAGTCGGCGCTCTTGTTCCTGATAGCAAAAAAATGGAATCAGGATGTTTAGAAGCGTATTCAACTATCCATTTGATGTTTTTCCGTTTTGAAAGACTGCCGAGGGAAAGATAGAAGGGCTTTGAAAGAGTAGGGAATGCGTCAAAGACAGAATAATCCGCCTTGATGGTTCTGAAATGATTCCAGCTGCTGTAGATAACCGCGATTCTTTCGCGGTCAATATGATAGGTTTGCGCTATCTGGTTTTGGCTGAAATATGATACGGTTATGATCTTCTTTGCTTTTTTTGCGATAAGCCGGTACTGCCATTTATTATATATGCGGGTTAATTTGTCACGCATACCGATAAAATCTTCCGGGAAAAATTCGCAGTAAATATCATGCAGGAAAATAATACCCGGCGCAAGGGGGAGGCAGGTGTTTCCAAAGTCAAGAATGGTATACTGCCGGTGGGTAAGCAAAAAGAACTGGAGCGTAAACATCTGCCATAGAATATGCTGGATTTTCTTTTTATAAAGAATCACTTTTAAATTTTTATAAGCGGGAATATTTTTTGTGTCCGCCGGGATTATGATTGCAATTTCACCCGGTTTACATAAAAGATCAAGCCGGGCGGTTATTTCACCTGCATAACGTTCAATGCCGGTTAAAGGACGGCAGAGGAAATAACCATTGATTAATATCTTTTTCATTTATTTGGGCGATTGCTTCTTCCGCGGTACCGTTTGCTTTTAATTCTACCACATACACACCATAGTTTGATAGCCCTCTTGGTTATTTAATTCTGGGGCTGTTTAATATCCTGTAGAGCGCTAACCAAAGACGTGTTGGAATAAGTTCAGAAAAGAGATCTTTGATAGTTAATATATGCTTGTTATAGACCAATAAATCACGTACCACATAGCAGGCGCCGTGTGTACGCAGTGAAAGATTGATCGGGATGTGTTCACAAATAGATTCTGCATAGTGATTTTTTGTATTTGCCTGTGTTTTATAGTGTGTATCCCTGATATATTGATAACGATAAATACCAATACCCCCAAAGGCCGATAAACATTTTACAAAAGCGGATTTTTTCATCTCCTTTGAAAGGGCATCACGGTTTAGTTTCATTTCATCTACCGTGAGTTCCATACAAACAGCGGCATCCTCTGTAAAAGGAATATATGCGGAATCATCATAATAACGGCACCGTATTTTTCTGCCAAAGGGTGCAATGTATTTTACGCCGTTTGAAAACAATGCAACCCAGTCATCAGGCGCCGAAGTAACTGCGTCAAGTATGGTATCTTCAGAGAGTTCTTCTACATCAATATCAATAACAATGATAAAATCAAACAGAACCTGTTCCGATGTACCCGCACGATTATGCAGATAGTCCATGTATATATTTCTAAACCGGCACATTTTTTCAATACGAACTGCGCTGCTTGCAGGGTTTATCAGCTTTGCCGATTTCTTTGGTGTGGTATCTTCATATACATCCCTGGAAAGAATTATTACATCAGACGCGGTTTCTGTCCATTGTTGTAATACTTTTTTTGTATCGTCAATACTATCATTCTCAACCACCACAACTGTACTGTTGGAAAAAAAGCTGCGTAAGCGTTCAATTTTTGGTATGCTTCTTTTAAGCGGCTCTGCACAGTCACGGGCGAGCGCGACAATAGCCGCAGATTTATCAAGCCTGCATTGGTTATGCGTTTTTTTATTTAACATAGTTGTTTATTTCTTTTCGTATAAATAGTTTTTTTACAATTTGTGCCGTTTTTGCAATAATTGAGTCAATTGTATAAAATATATGCGTATGATTTCTTTTTAACCATAACAAATTTGAAAATATTGAACTATTAATTACGCTTAGAACTTGTACGTCAGAAAATATTCTGGCATTGGATTCAAATTCAGAAAACGGATTTTTTAATTTAAGCAGAATAGTATCGGCTATTATGCCGCTTTCTTTTATAGAAGATAAAACTTTATTTGATGCAAGTGAATATGGTGTAGCAAAAAACGATAACTCCGTTGAAAAATAATGAATTATTTTTGCGTTTGCAAAATATTGCAATCCGCCATAGCCAATTTGACAATTCCATTCTCCGCCGATTATTGAAATGATACTGCCCAATTCATAATCTGCCTGGTTTAAAGCCGGCATATCCTGTGAACAGCCTCTTTTTAAACTAATAAGCCATAACTCATGCCATTTTCTGAAAAAGACGCCGGACTCAGGGCATTTTTTAACGTAAATTACCCCGCCGTTATAATAGTTTTGTCTTTTATTTATGTAAGTAAAACTTACCGTAGTATTTTCTCTGATTATATAGTCCCTAAGACGATGATTTTGTAAGAGTGTATGATTATCAAGGATAGCGCCAATTTTGACATCAGATGGAAAATCATATTCTAATGATCCGGTTACTATCGTGTCGCAGTCAATAAAAAGAAAATCTCCGTTAACATAATCGCTAATTGATGTTTTAATCCAACGGGAAGATTCTTTTTGCGAAAATTCTGCGGGGACCGGAATAATTCTTATCTCTGAAATAAGACCTTCGTATCCGGCGCGTTTACCGGTTAAACCGGATTTTGTTCTTTCGTCCAGCAGCAGGACAATATTGGCTTTGGGATTATATAAACGTAATGAAGTTACTGAAAGAAAAAATTGTTCGTAATAGCAATCATTTTCTGAACTAGTTAAGACATAGACATATTTCATAGCGCATAATCTTTAAGCGTAATACCTTCAAAATCTTTTGAAATATATTCAAAAAGTGAAGATAAATCCCGATAAAGTTTTTCAATTGCCCCAGCAGTTTTAAATGTAGGACTGCCCCCCGGCATAAGTTCTGATGAATGCAGCATAAACATAAGGTAATCGTCCGGTGGTGATCTTTTTATTTTATTGATCAAAGCAATCATATCCTGAAGGTTTTTTCCGTCAGGCCGTAACCATATCGTTTTTCGTAGGATTGCACTTTTAATGCTTTTTAGATGAAACGGTTTTCCTGGGATATACCGCATATTCCTTACGGTTACAGGTATTTCCAGTAATGTCGCACCGTGTGAGCTGTGTTTAACTGTATATGGTTTTTCGGGATGATAGGTATAATCTGAACCTTTGCTGTTCGGTAAAAATCCAGGAGACATTTCCCAGGACTTGTGCGGTGTAACAGAGCAATCAATTTTAATGCCATTATCGATAAGTAAATCAAAATAATTTTGATTCATTGCCCATCTGCCGCTTCTATGCGAGACCGGGCCGATGCCGAATCTTTCACGGATATGCTTCAATAGAAACGAAATTTTATCCTGCATTATGTGCAGTGGATATTCGGTTAAATAGGGCGGCCCGGAAGCAGGGGAGGGGAGGACGTTTCCGGTAAGTTCATAATAAGGCGGCGAATTCCATGCATGAAGATGCACGCCTATTTCACACCGACCGTCCTGAAGCGTATTAAAGGCAAAATTCACAAAGTAATCATTGTTTGCCATTTCATAATTTACCAGATAGACTGGTTTAAAATGATACGTATCGCATAACTGTTGAAAGCGTCCAAGGTACTCTGCATTTTTTGTGGTGATTCTATCACCCGACTGGTACTCCCAAAGATTGTCTCCCTCTGTATCAATAGTAATTATGAAATATTTCATGGTTTTATGGTTTGCTTTTTTTAGCAAATTCATCGAAAATTGCATAGTATTGCGCTGTCATTGCAGATACAGAATATTCCTGCACCATGCATAAAGATTTTTCTCCCAATAATTTTCGTAAATCGTCATTATCGCGCAATTTTTTCATTGCTTCATATAGTGCCTCTTCATTATCATCCGCAATAAGAATACCGTTCTCCTGCGCTAAATCCCGAACGCCTCCAACATCTGTCGCAATTACAGGAAGTTTAGCCGCCATTGCTTCAAGAACAGATAGGGGAAGTCCTTCGCGATGTGAAGACGATATATAGACATCGGATATTGCTAAGTATTCCGCCGCAGAAATGATATAACCGGTAAATTCTACAAGCGCGGCTATTCCCAATTCAGCAGCCTCTTGTTTAAGAGCATCGTGAGTAATACCATGACCAACAAGATAGAGCTTCATCGGGATAGTAGTGTTTTCATAGTGCAGACGGGCCAATGCCCTCAAAATTAAAGACTGGTTTTTGTTTACATCATGCCGGGATACATTGATAAAGGCAAATAGTTTATGCGGTTTATGATAGTAATTCCGTAATTCAATGCCATTATTTATCTGAAAGACAGGGGTATTGCTTAAATGCCAATATGCTTTAATAAACTCCGCATTATATCTTGAAATGGCTATGAGTATATTACGCCGCAGCAAAAGTGAAGTTTTAAAAATAAAACTTTCGGTTTCCGGCAAAAATGCCGCCGAAGGATTTGTATGAATTGTTGTAACGATTGGAATACCATGCGGGATCGCCCAATACGCTGCCCAAATGCCGCGCTGATGCGCATGAATGATATCCGGTTTTGTCCTTTTCAGTTCATTGATAAATTCCGGAATAATAATCAAGTCCAACGCGATACGCCTAATCCGGTTAATTATTTTATTGAATAATTTGTTATTTGTTTGTATTCGTATAAAATCATGATTTTTTAAAAAAATTATAGAATAATTACCCACCGATTCTTTGATCATCTGTTCTTCAAGCAGGGAGTATACTCTGCCATCGGTACAAATAATGGTAGCTTTATATTTTGAATAGTCAAGGTGTTTTACTATTTCGTATATAACATGCTGTGCACCACCCATGTCAAGTTCGTTAATGGTGATGGTTAAGTTTATTTCCCTATCCCTCCAACTTTACATAGCACGACACGTGCCTCACTTCCGGCATTTATTATGCGCATCCAATGCTGCAAAAACGTTGTCTTTCCTGTCTGGCGCGGCGCGTGAAGCACCCAGTAAAGTTTGTCGCCGATATACCGGTCAAGCTGCGCTCCGACAAACCGGTCTTCCAGCGGCAGCATATAGTGATCCTACGGATTGCAGGTTCCATTGTCTAATACGCGCTCCACAATATACCTAACTTACGGCATACTAAGGCACTGCGTAACAATAACATGACATTATGCATTTTTGATTAATTCTGAAACCGCAATATTTTGACGTGAAATATCCACATATGGCACTAAACACGGTTTTAAAATATTCAATCTGTCATGTTATAATTGCGCATTGCCTAATGCCCATTTTTTTTATTTTGTCTGAAGTAATATAAAATATCATATAATAGACGTGTAATTGGATTATATATACATAAAAAAAACATATTGGGAAATTTAAGAAATAATTTATCCCTCATGGATAATGAAGGATAATAAAGAGCAATGTTATTTTTAAATTTATATATAAAATCAAGTAGTTTCTTTTTGTAGGTAGTATTCATTAATGGATTTTTATAAAAAGTACGAATAGTACAATTAAGCATTTGAAGAAATAGCCTTTTTTGATCAATATTCATGTTATTCTTGAGTTCGTTGTAGCGGGAATAATTCGCATCAAAAGATTGAATAGTATCTGATATTTTCCGTCTGTTTACAATAGACTTTTTTCTAAAAAAATAGTGATATTTATAATCTTTTATGACAGAAATATTATTTGCATTGCAAAATATATTATGCATAACATAAGTGTCTTCATAAATTTTTCCAACTGGATATCTGCATTCTGCAAACATTTTTTTTGTATATAGCTTATTCCATACATGAGATGTTATTTCCTTATCAGAAATCAATAAATTGATCCCCTCTGTCTTTGTCAATATTTTGTTCTCGTCGAAATAAGGATGCTTTTTTTGTTTATGTACAAAAAAAATGTCTTTGTTTTCATAATATCCACATATAACAATATCAGCTCCTGTTTTTATATGATTGTCAACTAGAAGAGCATACATATCTGTATCTATCCAATCATCAGCGTCTACAAAACCAATAAGTTCTCCCTTGACAATGTCTAATCCGGCATTACGGGCATCAGATAATCCACCATTTGGTTTATGTATAACAGTAATTCGATTGTCCTTTTGTTTATAGAGGTCACAAATAGCGCCGCTGCCATCTGTTGAACCATCATCGACTATAATAATATCCAGATTGGTATAAGTTTGACCGATAACACTGTCAATACAACGAGTTAAATATGGTTTAAGGTTGTAAACCGGGATAATAATACTTAATAATGGATGCTCAGCGGTCATTATTTTTGTCCGTACTATAATTTATAATTCATTACAAGTTGAATTGAAAAATTATGCATAAACTCGTCTTTCCATTCATCCGTCTTGGTATAATAATAATTTTGAATTGAGCATCGAATTTAGATAAGCAGGATCAAACCAACAGTAATGTATTATTTTTGGTATTATATCTTATTTAGTTTTTGACAGAAATATTTCACATAATAATATCGAAGTGCCTTTAAAATTCCTCGTTCATTAATACGCTCTTTAAAATATACCATGTGTCGTCTGGCAGTGATTGACGTACTAATGATTTTTATAAGATATTCGGAAAAGAAATTGTATCCTACTTTTTCACGTACAACCCATCGGATTTTGACAAAATCTAATGGCATCCAACTCGCATCGTAATGATGAATAGTATATGTATTCTTAGTAAGGTTTAATTGGCGCGTTTCATAGTTCTTTGGTGAAAAAAAATCTGATGAATAAATTGCTGCATTATTTTTGTGGAATAATTCAATGGCAGTATCGTACATGATGTATGGTAGAGGTTTTTCATCGTATGTTCCATCATCTTTTAAAAAGGATCGTCCTGTATAATAATCAAGACATTTTTTGATATAAACAGAACCTTTGATGGCGCCAAAACATGCTGCCTCAAAACAATTTGTTCCGTCTTGTTCATATGAAATCATAATATCCCTTACTAATAACTGATCAAAGGGTTTTAAAACTTCAATATCCATATCAAGATATATTCCGCCAAAATTGTATACCGCATAAAGTCTTATAAAATCAGCGGCGAAAGCGTATTTTTTAGCTTCAAAGGCCTGTTTTACCCAGGGTGAAGTATTTATGTTAAAATTTTCAAGATTCCATAGAATAAAATCATAGCCAATGAGTTTTTTCTTCCATGAATCCATACATCTTTTTAATTTTTTTGGTATCGGGTTATTTGATAACCAGCAATAATGGATTAT
The DNA here is from genome assembly GCA_026002025.1 of Spirochaetia bacterium. The sequence continues at coordinate 29,784 of BOAU01000009.1, forward strand.
TTTAGGGATCATAATATATACCTTCATTCATTAATCGCTATGTATGGTTTCCAAAAGCGATAATGATAATAGATATGCCATCGATGACATCCAAACGGCAACTGATTGTTATTTAATTCAAATAAGTATTCTGGATAATCTTCAAAGGAAAATTGCATTGCTACATGGTAAGAAGGTATTTTTGCACCTTTAGAAATGATCCATTTCAGCCAAATTACATCCTCATTATTATCAAGATCATTTGGAAGAAAAATAATTTTTAATAGAATTTTTTTTGGTAGACGTAATATTAGCTGGCGAATTTTATATAAAATCTTTTGTTGCAATTTTTTTGCTTTAGAGTCAAAGAGTGCACAAATTAAATGTGTAAAACTTCTTAACTGTATTTCTTTAGTACAGTTTGAAAAAAATACTGAAATTTTTCGTAAAGAAAAACCACCATTGCCTATTGGTGCGACACGGAAAACAGGTGCACAGTCGATCTCTTTTAAATCAAGCCACGGTGCACCAATATAATCATATCCCTGATTGCACCAATGTTCTAGTTGATCAAAAAAAACATATACATCAAGCTGATAAATTAGTATATAGCAGTGTTGAATAAATCGTTTATAAAAACTTTTTGATAACAATAATGCATTATACCCATGCAGGTTGGCAAAATAATATGATGGAAAATACTCATAAGAAAAATTTACCCCCTCTTTAATACAAATTTCATCATAAATAGTACAGTCAAGTTTATTATGTGTTACGAAAACAATAGGGTATGATTTCAATATTTTTAGACACTGTCGTAATGACACTACTTCTGTTTTTGATGGACATTGTTTATATATTGGAATAACAATACAGACTTTAATATTTATTTCTCCTATTATAATTGATACTGTATTCCAAGATTTAGATGAATATTATGCCAATATTCATCTTGAAAATCCCAATTACTAGGCCTGTTAAAATAATATTGCGGATTTATTATTAAATCATACGCAAACCCGCCAATAATGCTAAGATTATTAAGGAGAAAATATTTTGTTTCGAGTCCAACGATAAAATTTGCCTTCCATGATGTAAAATATTTGTCTGCAAGTGCTTTGCTTGCAACATCATTTACCGTTTTACTATAAATAAAATTATTATCCGGGTTATTTCTGTGGAAAAAGAGGGAAGACGTTCCCTTTGGATAATATACTTTAAATTCCAGATACTGGCTGTTCCCACCCCAACCGCTTCCGGCGCCTAACCATTGTCCGCCGTTAGTATACCCTTGCCCCCCGCCGACACCATGAAAATAGGGGGAATAAGCCCATTGAAATTGAAAATCCTGCGACATTTCCATGCTATTCCATTCAAAAATGATTTCACCATATATATTGCGTTTCGGTACTATTGGTATTGTTTTTTTTAATCCGACCGTATACAGCATTGTATGAAAAGGATATCGGAAATACCCTTCAATTTTGCCATTGGTTCCCCCCGGTACAAAATCATCCACTCCCAATTCCCCGTACACTTCAAGCCCCGCTTTTGAAAAAACCCATGACGCCCCAAAGGACGCTTTCTGATCCTCAATAGTATTAGTATCACTCGGCCAGATGTATTTCAGGTTTTCCCATTCCCAGGGAACTATACAAACTCTGTTCACAAATAATGTCAGTCCGCTCAAAACACCCGGCGGGGAATACGCAAAGGACAATCCATGAAACATTCTGTGATCATTATCATCATCATTATCAAAAAACTTTGATTCCGACAAATACCCAACCCATACGCGGGCTTCAACATCCCCCCAATACCAATTAACCTTTGGAATAACAATCCGCTGTTTTCGTAAACCAATATCAACTTTAGGATACGTAGGCGCGTTATTCGAATGGAGCATCGAATTGAGATACGCAGGTCCAAGCCAAACGGCCTGGGTTCCGAACCCCACAGTCAGCGTTTTCCACGTATACCGGACTTCGCTGTCACCCCAATCATAGGTAAAGAAGGGATCAGCTCCAAAGCGTTGCGGGGCGTCAACTCGGCTCCAAAAATAACCGAAGGTGTCGGCTTTACCCGCATAATTTGCGCCGGATATTTCACGGGGTATTAAATCAAACGCCGCATTCTGACTGAACGCCAATTGCGGCTTAAAGGTAAGTTCCACGCCATACCCCTCAAACCGTATGCCCCCGGTAAGGCTTGTGTTAAAGCCCCTGCCTTGCCACAATGCCCCGTCATTCTGTCCATAAGGCGCCGCAGTGTTTCCGGACATAAACAGTTCCGGGCCATAGATGCGCATGGATACGTCACCGAATAGTTTTCGCGTTGAGCCCAGGTTTTGCCCCTGCCAGGGGTGCGCCGCATCGGGGGCTATTTCCCAGGCCGAATCGGAGAGGGTGCGGTAGTTTAAGTACGGCCGTTCGGTGAGGCCCTGTAAAGCAAGAAAGTCGTAGTACCGCTCGGTATCGGATACGAGGGCTTCCTGGGCGGGAATATTTATTATACAAATGCCAAGCAATAGAACTAAAATGCTAACTTTAACGGTATTCATACATTATTCCTTTATTATTGAATCCGCCATCTTAACCATACAGTCTTTTCTGCAGAAGGCAATACCGTATTTAAGAATATGCTGATATCCCTCTTGTTCGAGTTCATGTATGTACTCTTTTTCTTCGATTTGCCGCAATGCTTCATCACATTTTGCAGAAAGTTCGTCCTCAAAGGCTTGCGCATTACCTTCGAGTATCGCCGTGTATAACGATGAGAGGTCTTGTTGCTCAATTGTTTCTTTAAACCATTCCTGTATTTTATTTCGATATATACAAAATAGTTCCTTGTTTGGAATCGTTAAACCTAAAACAAGATTGTCCTGGCTATCTGCGTGTTCGCTTGTTTTTTTCAAATACCCGGTAAAGAACAGAAAATTCCATATATTGTCGATATTTTTTTCAACCGGACTAGTGTCCGATTCGTCATAGGTAATGTCTTCGTGTATTGTTTTTTGGATAGTGCTGCCTGCAATTAATGTGTCAAGGTCTGCCTTGGCATCATCATCAGCTTTGTCAATAAGTGTGCGGACAATGCTGTTGGAACTGGTGTTGGCCCAATAAGGCTGGGGAAACACATTCGGGTTGTCTGTTAAATCCTGAATTATTTTAATTGAACTCCATGGATTGTAGACTTCAGTACTGCCAAACAGGTAGCCGTCATACCAATCTTTTACCATATTAATTGTAAATTGTTTTATGCTTTTACTGTTATAATCCAGTCTGCTCTTGATATTGTTGTCATTGAATTCTTCAATCAATTGATTGGTATCCTGAGGATTTCCCTTAATTTATCCATACCATAATAGGTTCGAATAAAAAGCCAGTCATTCATTTGGCCCTTATTCAGAACACGCTCAACAATATATGGCGCATGCCTTTCCATGTCCAAGTCTGCCAAATCAATATCCCAGAATAGATTCGATGAAAAATTGGTAAGTATCACGCCCCGTCCGCCATTTTTCTAAAGGATTCATTTTTATTATACAGCTCTTCATAAGAGCCGGAATCAATAATAATACCCCTATCCATCATGTAAATTACATCGCAGTTTTTAACCGTGGTGATACGGTGGGCAATCATGAGGATCGTTTTTTTGTGGCCGAGATTTTTTATCGCGTCCATGATTGCGTTTTCAGTCAGGCTGTCTAGGGCGCTGGTGGCTTCGTCAAGGATCAGGACGGAAGGGTCGTGATAGATTGCCCGGGCGATGCCGACGCGCTGGCGCTGGCCGCCTGACAGCCTGATGCCCCGCTCGCCGATTATGGTGTTGTATCCCTCTTTCAGTTCGGTCACAACAAAATCATGGATGTTTGCCAGTTTTGCGGCGTTCATGACCGCCCCATCATCAATTTTTGCGGGATCAATGCCAAAGGCGATATTGTTACGGATGGTGTCGTCGGTGAGATAGATCGATTGGGGAACATAACCAAGATTTTTTTGCCAGTTTTTCCGGTTGGTATCGTTTATTTCCGTGTTATCAATAAAGAGTTTTCCGCCCTGCGCTTCCAGTAATCCCAGAATAATGTCCACCATGGTTGTTTTGCCGCAGCCCGTGGCGCCGACCAGGGCAACGGAGGTATTTGAAGCAATGCACAGGCTTTGGTTTTTGATGATGTTTTTTTCGGTATTGGGATAGGCAAAAACGATATTTTCAAGTTTTATTGTCCTGTGAAAATCCATCCGGGGGGTGTTTTCGGAACTTAAGGCGGCCCCTTCGGGGAGGGTTTTAAAATCCCGGTACAGGTTTTCTACAATGGAAAAATTATATTTAATGCGCGCAAAGGCCTGGAACATTCTTTGCAGTAAGGGCAGGAGCCGGTATGCGCCGAATGCGTAAACGGTTAATACGGGAAGGAAGCTTTCGATTGTGGCTCCTGAATGTATCAGGATAACGATGACCCCGATGATGCCGCCGATAGCGATGGTTTCAATCAGGTATTTGGGGAGATCATTGATAACTTCACTGGCGGCGTCGCTCCGTGCGGATTTTTGGGAAGGCCCCGAAAAAAAATTCAGAAAGACATGTTCTTTGCCGAGGATTTTTATATCCTTGATGCCGCCGAATATTTCATTAACGTATTTATATTTCAGGGCATTCTGAACGGTTCGTTCGGCGCCTTTCCGGGCAAGGAATTTTCTGACCACAGAAAAGATGATGACATAGGAAAGCCCCAGGACCGCGCTGACAATAAGCGCCAACAGCGGGTTAATAATGATCAACAAAATAAATATGGACAGGGAAACTATGGAGCCTGAAATAAGCTGCAGCAGGGCAAGGAGCACATTGCTGACAAAATTACCCACATCGTTTAAAATATTCCGCGATAATTCTGAAGTTTTTGCGTTCAGGTAGAAAATATAGGGCTGCCGCAAGTATTTCTCCAGAAGACGCATGGCAATTGAATGGCGCCGGTTGTTGGAATACCGCAGAATAATATAATTGATAGCCGCAAGGCAGAAGTTGCTCAGGGCCAAAACAATGACTACCGCTATGCCGAATACAACGATAAATCGGCTGTCCGAGGTAAAATTAAAATAAGTATAAACGCTGCTTAAGTAGGTGTTGGTATGGATCATTTGCGGGTTTGATACCACCGAAATAAAGGGACCGAGTGAACCGATGCCGACCAGTTCAATAAATCCCATCACAAGGAGGAGTATCAGCACCAAAACAAGGCGGCGCTTTTCGGCTGCGGTGAGTAATGTGGGAATTAATTTAAGGTTCATCTGTTTTTTTTGAATACTCCGTAAACCATTCCGCAAAAGTTTTAAGCCCTTCGGCAATACCTGTGCGGGGCGTCCATTCCAGGCCCTGCCGGGTATCTTCTATGTCCGCCTCGGTAGCGAACACATCACCTTCCTGCATAGGGAGGTACTTTTTAATTGCTTTTTTTCCCAGGGCCCCTTCCAGTGTTTCAATAAAGAACTGCAGCTTTTCCGAATGGTTATTTCCAAGATTGTAAATTTTATAGGGCGCGGAAGAAAGGGAAGGATCAGGGTTGAGGGGATCGAAAAGGGGAGAGGGAAGGGGGATATGATCCGATGCTTTCAGGATTCCTTCAACGATGTCATCAATATAGGTAAAATCCCTGAACATTTCCCCCTTGTTGTAGATTTCTATTGGCTCGCCCTTCATGATGGCACAAGAAAATTTGTAATAGGCCATGTCGGGCCGGCCCCAGGGGCCGTAGACGGTGAAAAAACGCAGAGCCGTTGTGGGGATATTAAAAAGATGGGAATAAGTGTGGGCCATAAGTTCATTGGATCGCTTGGTGGCCGCGTAGAGGCTTACGGGATGATCCACTCCGTCATGCACGGAAAAGGGGCGGCTGGCGTTCATCCCATACACGGAAGAGCTGGAGGCGTATACCAGATGGGGGACGGCAAGGGATCGGCATAGCTCAAGGATGTTGAGAAAGGCGCTGATGTTGGAACTGATATAGGCGTCAGGATTTTGCAGGCTGTAACGGACCCCGGCCTGTGCTGCCAGATGGATGATCCGGTCGATGGGACCATGCTTCAGGACAAAGCTGTTGACGGCATCCTTAAGCTTGTCCTTTTCTTCGATCCGCAATTGTATGAATTGAAAATTTTTAGAAGCGCCGCTTTCCGCAATTTCTCCGTACCGGAGCTTATCGGTTGGTATTCCCAGCTTTTTTAAACGGTCCTGTTTAAGGGAAACCGCATAGTAATCGTTTATTGAATCGATGCCAAGTACCCGCCGCCCCTGGTCAAGCAGTTTCTGGCTTACATGAAAACCGATAAAACCGGCGGCGCCGGTAACGATATAATTCATTCTTTTTTACTTCCCTATCCCGAAATACTTGAGTCCCGCTTCTTCAACTTCTTCCTGTTTATACACATTCCGTAAATCAAAGAAGTAGGGGAGGGTGAGCAAATTCTTTACCCGGAGGAGGTCAAGGTTGCGGAACTGGTTCCATTCGGTAAGGAGTACCAGTGCGCTTGAATCCGCAAGGGCATCGTACTCATCTTTCGCAAAAAAGACGGCGTCCTTTATTGACCCAAGCCGCCAGACGGCTTCCTTCATTGCGGCGGGATCGTATGCGCGGATTTTTGCGCCCCGCTTTACCAGGCCTTCACAGATGGTGATGGCCGGAGAATCCCGCATGTCGTCGGTGTTGGGTTTATAGGCCAGCCCCAGGACGGCGATGGTTTTGCCCTTAAGCCCACCGGCGCCATTTGCGGCGGGGCTCAGAGCCCCTTCGATCTTATCGACCATGCGGAGTTTCTGGAGCCGGTTGGTTTCGATGGTGGTTTCCACGATCCGCTGTATTTCCCCGCTGTCCCGGCCGATGCGGGCCAGGGCCTGGGTGTCCTTGGGGAAGCAGGAGCCGCCGTAGCCGGGGCCGGGGTGGAGGAACTTGCCACCGATGCGGCCGTCCCGGCCCATTGCCTTTGCCACATCCTGCACATTGGCGCCCACCTTTTCGCAGAGGTTTGCAATCTCGTTGATAAAGGTTATTTTGACCGCCAGAAACGCGTTGGACGCATATTTTATCATTTCCGCAGTTTCAAGGTTTGTTTCAATGTAGGGGGTTTCGTTAATATAGAGGGCCCGATAAACATCTTTCATGATCTTTTGGGCCTGTTCGCTTTCGCTGCCGATAACGACCCGGTCGGGGTGGGTAAAGTCCTGTACCGCGGAACCTTCCCTCAGGAATTCGGGATTGGAAACCACATCAAAGGGAACCGTAATACTGCGTTTATCCAGTTCTTCCTGTATCCAGGCCGCCACCTTCCGGGCGGTGCCGATGGGTACGGTGCTTTTGTCAACGATGATGGTGTGTTTTTCAATGGCCCTGCCGATACTGCGGGCAACGGCTTCAACAAACTTGAGATCCGCGCTTCCGTCTTCCGCGGGGGGAGTCCCCACGGCGATAAAGACCACCTCGTTTGCCTTGATTGCGGCGTCAATATCCGTGGAAAAGGTAAGCCGCCCGGCGTCAATGTTCCGGCGGACCACCGTATCAAGGCCGGGTTCATAGATGGGGATGATTCCCTTTTTAAGGGCTTCAATTTTTTCGCTGTTATTGTCAACGCATATCACATGGTTGCCGAAATCCGCCAGACATGAACCTGAAACTGAACCCACATAACCGGTGCCGATAACTGTTATATTTGCCATAATCCATCCTTACTCATTAATAGTGATGCCCTATCCCGAAGAAAAATTCCGGGTTTTTCAAGCTGAAAAGATAGTCGAAAGAACTCCCCGAGGCGAATCCGGTGGCAAACAGCTCCCGGAGATTATAGCCGAGACTTGCCCGTATATAGAGGCTGCGCATAATGGCGGGAAAAACGATGACTTCAAGGCCGCCTGCAATTTGAAAGGGAGCCGTGTCAGGATCCGGGGAAGACAGGATAGCCATATCCAATATGGGGGAAAGGTGCATTTCAAAATTGAAGTAACGCATCCACGGTTTTTGGGATGGACGGAACTGCCATACCCGGAAGGGAAAATCCAGATTAAGGGAAATCATCCAGTCGGCTTTAAGGTCCTTGTTACGGATACCCCGGAGGACATCCCCGGCAGCATCACTGCTGTTATGGGGATAGGGATCGTATGTTGTATCATCTTGTTTTGATTTTTTATCGAGATCAAGATTGGACCAGCCCCACCATTGCCGATATTGCAATTTGCCGGATATACCAAACCGCTCAGTCACCGGCAGATGTCCTGTTGCGGAAACGGCGGTGGAAACGGTGAAGGATTTATCGAAATCATCGCGGGAAAAATTATAGGAATTTTCGTTACTTATAAAGGCTTCAAGACCGCTGCGGTAGTTTTGTATCCAGTTAATCCGGCCGAATCCCATGGAGTGGCTTAAGGTTAGGGCGGGGCCTTTGTGGAGGTATCCGATTTCTTCGCCAAGGCCGTAGCTTATGTTTCCCGCAAGTTTTGGGGTATAGGTAAGACGGCCGAAGGGGCCGACCGCAAGGGGTGTGGGGATTTTCCAGGATACATACAATTCGCTGGACGCATAATTTTCGTACGCCCGGTCACGGTCCGACTTATAATTTGAATTGCCGGTATTATCATCGTTTACGATGAAGGCTTCTTCAAACCCGAAGGTAGCGGTGGTGAACCCAACCGGAAGTTCCATGGCAATGCCGGTGGTGTTTTTATAATACAATTCATGCCCGGAATCCGCATCCGGCCGAAAGGCAAAGTCGTGATCAAAATTTAAATTCCAGTTAAATCCAAACGCTTTGAATGGGGTGTCCGAATCAATTGCAAAGTTAAATGAATTTTCGTTGTTTTCATCACGGGTATACCCCAGATCAAGGCGCAGGGGGTTCATGGCGCCGAGGAAGTTATAGTCCCGCGCCTTGAGGGTAAGTTCCAGTCCTGAGTTGGTGTCGAATTTGAAGTAGGGGAGGGCGATGATGTTCAGGCTGTCCCGGACAATTACCAGAAGGTCAACGGGAACCGTGCCGTCCGCCTCTGCTTCTCCCAGTTCATATTGAATATCAACGCTTTCCAGGACCCGCTGATTCATGAGCAGCTGTATCTTCTGCCACCTGTATTTTTCAAGATTTTCCTGCCCGATTATCCACTCACCCTCCTGGAATTCTCCGTTATTAAGGAGGGCAAAAGGCCGGGAACGGCCGGTGCTGAACTTCGAGCCTGAGATGTCAAAATCAATCTTCCGGATTTTATAGATCCTGGGATTATTTTCCGGGGTTAATGTTTCTGTCATGGGCGCCGGTTCCGGTGTTTCCGCTTCTTCCTGGGCAAAAACAAAGGCCGCGCTCAGAGAGAGCAGGAGGTTCAAGGAAATGGATTTCCGTAAGATTAAAAAATTATTTTTCAAAATTTTTCTCTCCCTTAATGATACCCAGTAACAGTGATTCTGAAATATCGCCGACCAGATCTGCGCCCTGTGCACTGGGAACCACAAAGGTCAATTTTCCGCCCTTCTTTTTTTTATCCCCCCCAAGGGCTTTGAGGAAGGTTTCATCATCACCCTGAAGGGGATGGGGGGCGGCGGTTTCGTAGCCGCCGGTGCGCAATAGAGCGATGATGGCCTTGGCGCGGGAGCGGGGGGTAATGCCCAAGGCAAGACCTAATTCGCAGGAACGGGCCATGCCCCAGGCAACGGCCTCACCGTGGGAGAGCCGCCCCAGGCCGGCGGTGGATTCCAGGGCGTGGGCAAAGGTATGACCCAGATTGAGCAGGGCCCGCTCGGTTCCAGTTTCCTTAGGATCCGCCTCGACAATGCGGCCCTTGAGGGCGACAGAGCGGGCAATGCAGTCGATGAGTATCCCGGAATTTTCAAGGTCCCCCTTGAAGCT
>BOAU01000010.1 GCA_026002025.1 Spirochaetia bacterium
CCTCCCCCCCCATGTAATTCCTTACTATACAACGAATTACGCATTCATACCGCACACTTTTTTCAGTGGAAAAAACGCCGGAGAACCGCCTCTGCGGGGAAAACGGCTTTTTTATATGGGCATCTGCGTTGCGGATACCCAAAACCGCCCCGTTGGGGTGGATCGCTCCAAGAAACGAAGGTTTCAGGGCGGCTAATCAACCGTGATTGCCGCTCATAAGCCATCATTGATGGCAGGGCGGCGGCACGGAAAAAGGAGTTCTCTATGAAGAACTTTTTCAAACTTTTCGGGGTTATCGCCATGGTGGCGATAATCGGTATTGGGCTGGCGGGGTGCGATCCCAATGGTGACGGCGACGGCGATCCCGACACGTCCATCGCCGTAACCGGTAACGTAGAGGCAAAGACGCTCACCCTTACCATTACAGCTAGCGGTGCAACGTGGCAAGAGGGAAGTGCGTCCAGAGGTGAGGATGTGGTAAATGATGTGTGCCCCGTAACACAAGCAACCGGCGATATTCGTCACAGAGCCGACGTAAACTACGCTGATATAGTCTCGGCGGACAAAAAAACACTCACCTTAACCGTTTCCAAGCAGGGCAATAGAACGGGAACCATAACCTTCACGCCGAAGACGTCGTCGATACCGTTTTCTACTCTAGGCTATCACATGTCAAATCCGAGTATGGGTACCATTACCGGTAATCCCGTAACGTTCACCATCGACTAACGCACAAACCGCCCCTGTCCTCATGGTGGGGGCGGTATTTTTAAGGGGAACCGTATGGACATTATCGTATTGGAAGGTCTCAGGCACCGTGGGAAGACAGGCGCCTTGGGTATGCTCTACGCGCTTATGGCAAATACCATGCGAACACAACCGCGCGCCTCCGCCATAACTAAGGTTGCAAAAGATTTTAAGGCGGTGAGTGGGGAAAAATAGCCCTTTTTACCGCCGGAGACGACCGCGGTGTGATAAAGAAAGGCATCGCCTACGCCGTTGCCCAAAAAGCAGCGGTTCTGATCGCCGCCAATTCATCCGGCTTTCCCTCAGCCACGCTCTACAGGCCCCATAGAATAGCACAGACTTTTCATACAACACGGCTCAAAACACCGCCGCCGCAGCCGGATAAATCGGCTTTCCATGCCGCCTGCCTTGTCGCAAATATGAAAATCGCCCGGACAATTTTTGCGTATATATAACCAAGGAAACGCTGAGGGCGCCTGACACCGGGTAAACGCATAAAAAAATAGTGAAGAAAAGAGAAGAACCTTCGGCACAGGGAGGAAGAAAACGGCAGGCTGAAACGGCCTGTTACAAGAATGATGAAAACAGCCGTCTTGATGGAGTGCCTGGGACGGCCTGTCTATACTGCTTGTGCAGAAAGCGGATTTACCAGACCGATACCGAGGGCAGATGAGATTTTGGCAAGAGTAGCTGCCGTGAAATTTTCTTCCCCATTCTCCCATCGTGAAATCATAACCTGCGAGACACCAAGTTTTTTAGCAAGTTCTTTTTGGGTATATCCCCGCTCCCGCCGTGTTATCTGTATGCTCACGGCGATATCAGCAACGAACTCTGCGGCAATCCGCTCATCGTATGAAAGTGAATCAAGCAACCAGGTGTTTTCTTTTGATTCTGCTATTTTTTCCTTAATGGTCATCATTTTCCTCCTCAAGTTTGTTATAAATACTCTGCGCTCTCATTATTGCGGAGTCGTAATCACTTGAATCTTTTTCTTTAAAGGCGGTAAGCAATATAACAACTTCATCGTCTGCGTAAACATATATATATCGTTCGTTAATTTGACTGTGTGGGTGGCGTATAGCATAAAGATGAGGATTCTCGGTCCCTTGCAAATGCTCAAATTGCTGTAGATTGAGCGCATCTGTTCCCTGTTCATCAAGAACTTTCAGCCACGTATAGAGCCATCGTATATAGCGCCGTTCCTCCCCTTTGTTTTTACCCATCAATGCACTAAATTCATCGGGAAAGCACGCTGCTTGATATATATTGTTAAACCCAGCAACTTTTTCAATCTTCATCAACAATCCTTATATAACCTCATTATATAACCTTTAAGTTATATTGTCAATACGTCGGGGGCGCCGAAGCCCAATACACGGGGGCTGCCATCGGACCGCAGGTCTGCGGGCGGCCCCCGTGCTTTTTCCATGGATTTCTGCCCATTGACCAAGCCCCCGCCCCTCGGGATAATAGTTTTACATGAATAAGTTTATTTTTGTCTCAGGGGGAGTGTGTTCCAGTTTGGGGAAGGGTGTGGCCGCTTCTTCCCTGGGGGCTTTGCTGGAAAGCCGGGGGCTGAATGTCCGTATGGTCAAGTGCGACCCCTACATCAACGTGGACGCCGGAACCATGAGCCCCTACCAGCACGGCGAGGTGTATGTCACCGATGACGGGGCCGAGACTGACCTGGACCTGGGGAATTACGCCCGGTTTACCGGGAGCCCCCTTTCGCGGGCCAATTCGGTTACCACCGGCCAGGTCTACGAGGCGGTGATCCGCAAGGAGCGGGAAGGGCGTTTTCTGGGCCGCTGCGTCCAGGTTATTCCCCACATCACCGACGAGATCAAGAGCCGGATTCTGGCGGTTGCCAAGGAAGACCCCGACACCGATGTGGTGATCGTGGAGATCGGCGGTACCGTGGGGGATATTGAGTCCATTCCCTTCCTCGAAGCGGCCCGGCAGCTTATTCATGAATCGGGGCGGACCAACGCCCTTTCGGTCCACCTTACCCTGATCCCCGAGGTTGCCGGGGGGGAACTCAAGACCAAGCCCACCCAGCACTCGGTCAAGGCCATGCAGGAAATGGGGATTCAGCCTGATGTGCTGATCTGCCGCGCCCCGGTGATGCTGGACGAGAGCACCCGCCGCAAGATCGCCCTTTTTACCAATGTGGAAAGCGACGCGGTTTTTACTTCCTACGATGTGGACACCACGATTTACGAAATTCCGATCATTTTCTTTAACCAAAAGCTGGATCAGGTTGTTTTAAAAAAGATGGGGGTGGAAAGCCGCCACGCGAAACTGAACCCCTGGTACTCCATGATGGACCGTTTCGCTAACCGCAAGGGCAAGGTCCGGATCGGCATCGTGGGCAAGTACATGGAACTCCACGACGCCTATAAATCGGTGTATGAGGCCCTGTTCCACGCCGGGCTGGAATGCGCCGTAGAGGTGGAGTTGGTTAAAATCGACTCCTCCCAACTGGAAGAGGCGGAAAATGTCGATACCGTTCTTAACGGGGAAGAGAAAATCGATGGCATTCTGGTTCCTGGCGGTTTCGGCCAGCGGGGGATCAACGGCATGGTCAAGGCGGCAGCCTGGGCCCGGACCAACAAAGTGCCCTATTTTGGAATATGCCTGGGGATGCAGATCATGGTGATCGACTGGGGCCGGAATGTGCTGGGCTGGGAGGACGCGGATTCCACCGAGTTCAACCAGGATTCAAAGCATCCGGTGATCTCTTTATTGGAAGAGCAGGTTGATGTGAAAAATTACGGGGGGACCATGCGGCTGGGAAAGAGCGAAACCGTGGCGGAGTCGGGAACCCGCATACTTGCCGCCTATAAAGAAAAGAACATCTGGGAACGCCACCGGCACCGCTATGAATTTTCCAACAAGTACCGCACGGAAATGGCCGATTCGGGCCTCAAAATTGCCGCCCTTACCCCCGACGGCAGTTTGGTAGAATGTGTGGAATGGCCGGATCATCCCTGGGGACTGGGGGTCCAGTTCCACCCGGAGTTTAAATCCAAGCCCACCGCCGCCAGCCCCCTGTTCCGGGATTTTATCGCCGCGGTGAGGGATCAAAAGAAGTGAAGTTCCGGCAGTTTCTTATCGCCCTTTCGGTATTCCTCCTCATGAACGCCTGTTCCTTTGATTACGGCGATGATGCCGGGGAGGACGGCGGGCTCCCCGACATTGTGATGGCCGATGTGGAGTATGTCCGGGTGCGGAGCGGGGACCCCCAGGTGCGTTTCCGGGCGGAATTGGCGGAACGGTATGAGGAACGCCAGGTCATGGAACTGCGGAATTTTACCTTTGAACAGTTTGATCACCATGGGGCGGAGGTGAATGCCGTAGGCCATGCGGGAACCGCCCATGTGGAGCTTGATTCGGGGAATGTGAATCTGCGGGACGGGGTCAGTATCGTTGTCGATTCCGAGGATATGACCATTGAAACAACTAAGCTTGACTGGGCGGACAAGGAGCGTATCCTTTCCGGTGACGCGGAGGATGAGGTGAATATCTTCCGGGAAAACGGGACCAGTTTTAACGGCCGCGGTTTTACCGTCAACGCCCGGAGCCGGACCTGGGAATTTACCGGGGACGTGGGGGGCACCTATGTCCACGATGATGATGAGGATGAAGACACCGAAGCTGAGGCCGAGGATGCTGAATAAAAGGTGCCTGACACCATTTTTTATATTATTTTTTTGCGGCGCGGCAATCACCCATGCCGATGTGTTCACCTTTAAGGCGGACCGGATGACCGGGAGCCGGGCCTCGGGAAAGGAAATTACCATCCTGGTGGGGAACGCCGAGGTGCGGTCCGACAATCTGCTCCTCAGGGCAAACCGGATCGAACTCCAGGGGGACGATAACCAGTTCATCGACTGCACCGGGGAAGTTTGGGGCCGGGAGGAGGAGAAGGACATCATCTTTTTAACCGACCGGCTGCGCTATGACCGGAAGCTGAAAATCGCCCGGCTTGAGGGGAATTCAACCCTGGAGGATAAAAAAAATGAAATCGTCGCCAAGGGCCGTTTTATCGAGTATGATGATCAGGCGGAGGTGACGGTGTTTCAGATATCGGTGCGGCTTTTTAAGGAAGAGATGGTGTGCCGCTCCGAGTATGCGGTGTACCGCCGCACGGAAAAGCTGCTGGACCTTTCCGGCTTTCCCGTGGTTTTCAAAAAGAACGATGAATTCCGGGCCGACCGCATCCGGGTGGACCTGGATACCGACGATGTTACCATGGAAGGGGCCGTTTCCGGCTCCATAAAGAATTAGCCATGAGCGATACTGAAGCGGAACCCATTACCCGTTCAGGGGGCCTCCTGGGAAGGGCGGCGCTGCTTCGGCCCGCCTCCCCGCCGGAATCTCTTGCCGAAATTGTTGTTCAGGATACTCCGCCGGAGCCCATTCCCGAGCCAATCCTTGAGCCTGTCGTCGAAGTTGTAGATCAAAGTCCTTCTCCGCTCCTCCTCCCGGAGCCCGGTCCTAATATTTTGCCCCCCCTTGTGGTCCGGCCCCAGGACCTTCATGTGCTTGGGGTCAAGGACCTCCACAAAAAGTTCGGCCGCAAAGAGGTGGTCCGGGGGGTGAACTTTTCCATGAATAACGGCGAAGTGGCGGGGCTTTTGGGCCCAAACGGCGCCGGGAAAACAACCATTTTCTATATGATTGTCGGGTTTTATCACCCCACTGCGGGGCTGGTCACCATGGACAACATGGATATCACCGCCAAGCCCATGTACCTCCGCGCCCGGCAGGGCATCGCCTACCTCCCCCAGGAGGCGTCGATCTTCCGCAAGCTCACGGTGGAGCAGAACATCTGGGCCATTCTGGAGAGCCGCAGGGATATCAACAAAAATGAGAAGAAAGAGCGCCTGGAATTTTTGCTTGACGAATTCGGCATCGGCCGGCTCCGCAAGCAGTTCGGGTATACCCTTTCCGGGGGGGAACGGCGGCGCACCGAAATCGCCCGGGCCCTCGCCACGGAACCAAAATTCCTTTTATTGGACGAGCCCTTCGCCGGTATCGACCCCATCGCGGTCTTTGAAATCAAGCAGATCATCCGCCGCCTTGCCGAAAAGGGCATCGGTATCCTCATCACCGACCATAACGTCCGGGACACCCTGGAAATCACCACCGAAGCCTTCATCATAGCCAACGGCACCATCGTTGCCCGGGGGGGCCGGGATGCGATCCTCGCCAACGACATGGTCAGGGAAGTGTACCTGGGCAGCGAATTCAGGATGTAGCTAGGCTTGCCGGCCTTTTATTTGATAGTATGATCCCAAGAGGCGGTTTTTAGACATGATTACTCTAGAGCGTTTAACGATAACAAATTTTAGAGGTTTTGATAGCCTTATAAAAAAGACAAATATTTATGAAAAATGCGTCCCCTTGACTTTAGTTCCGCTATCGGCCTATAGTTAACAAGATACTTCGAACGAAGAATCCGGGAGAGAATGGAAGCGGCGGATGGCATGGTCATCCGGTTTCTGTCGCCGAAGGGGCAATAGCGAAAAACTCTCAGGCAAAAGTACCGGATTCTGACGAAACTCCGAAAAGCTGCGGCTAATTTAAGACCGGATATGGTTTGGTTTTAAGTAGTCCCGGCACCGAAGGGGCAATTTCCCGGCAAGCCGCGGTTTAAACCGCTTACAACCGGGGGAGAATCTTTCAGGTTATAGACGGAGCGCATTCCGGCGGGCGTTGATAACGCTTTGCCGAACAGACCCCATCTTTTGGATAGGGTGTGCGCTCATGTTCCTGAAGGAGGTCCCGGTTTGGAAAAGAAAACTCCCCTGTATCAATGGCACGAATCTCACGGTGGAAAGATAGTCCCCTTTGCGGGCTATTTACTTCCCGTGCAGTATGAAACCGGCGTAATCGCCGAGCACAACGCCGTCCGCAGGCGGGCGGGTCTTTTTGATGTGTCCCACATGGGCGAATTTGTCATCAAGGGGCCGGAAGCGCTGGCGAACTTGCAGCGGATTTTAACCAACGATTTTACCAACATGACCATAGGCCGGGTCCGTTACACCCTGATGTGCAACGATTCCGGCGGCGTTGTTGATGACCTGGTGGTCTGCAAGATGGAAGAAGATCGCTATTTGCTGGTGGTAAACGCGGCGAACCGCAGCAAGGACGCCGCCTGGATACAGGCCCATCTTCAGATGGGCAAAAACACCGTTTCCTTTGAAGACATTTCCGACACCCTCGCCCAGATTGCCCTTCAGGGACCGGCGGCGCAGGGGATTCTCGAATCCCTTTCCAACACCATTCCGCAGAAATACTACACCTTAATCGAGAAGGGGAATGTCGCCGGTATTGACTGCATCGTGTCCCGCACGGGCTACACCGGGGAAACCGGGTTTGAACTTTACTGCCCGGCGGAAAAGGCAGTTGCGCTTTGGGAAAGGCTGCTCGAAGCCGGGAAGGGCGCGGGGGGAACGGATTGCGGCGCGGGGCTTATCCCCTGCGGACTTGGCGCCCGGGACACCCTGCGGCTTGAGGCGTCCATGCCCCTCTATGGCCACGAAATGAACGATAGGGTAACTCCTTTCGAGGCAGGCCTTGGCTCCGCAGTAAAAATGACGAAACCGGATTTTATCGGGAAGAGCGCCCTTGCGGGAAAGGAGCATCCTTCCCGGCTGCGGGTAGGACTGCGGATCACCGGGCGGGGCATTGCCCGTGAAGATTCTGCTGTGTTGTATCAGGGTAAAATCGCGGGCAGTACCACATCGGGTACTTTTTGTCCTTATCTTAAAGAAGCCCTTGCCATGGCCCTGGTGGATGCTTCAATCGCCCGGCCGGGAACCGCTGTGGAGGTTGATGTCCGGGGCAGAAAAATAGAGGCTCAGGTCTGCGCCCTTCCGTTTTACACAAAGGAAAAGAAATAAATTTTTGTAATCAAATCTAATGGAGGTATGACATGAATGTTCCGGCGGATCTTAAGTACACAAAATCCCACGAGTGGGTAAGGAGCCTTGAAGGCGGAATTTACGAAATCGGGCTGACCGATTTCGCGCAGCAGGAACTGGGGGACCTCGTGTTTGTCAATCTGCCTCAGGTCGGTGACAGTATTACTGCGGACGCGTCCTTTGCGGACGTGGAATCGGTTAAAGCGGTGTCTGATATTTTCAGCCCCATTACCGGGACCGTAAAGGAAATCAACCAGGCTGTTCTTGATGCCCCCGAGGGGATCAACAAGGCCCCCTACGATACCTGGCTCATCCGCGCCGAAGGGACCGTCCCCGCAGGGGCGCTGCTCTCCGTTGAAGAGTACCGGGCCCTTCTTCCCAAAGAGGATTGATAATGGGTTCATACATACCAAACACTAAGGCGGAACAGCGGGAAATGCTTGCGGCAATCGGACGCAAGTCGATAGAGGAACTGTTTGCCCCGGTTCCGAAAAAAGTCTTGTTAAAAGAATTGAATATTCCTTTGGGGATGGCAGAACTTGCGGTGTCCCGTAAGCTCACCGCCCTTGCGGGTGAAAACAGGGTGTTCCCGGTAATCTTCCGGGGCGCGGGAGCCTACCGCCACTACATCCCTGCAGCGGTCAAAAGGATTACCGCGAACGAAACTTTTATCACCGCCTACACACCCTATCAGGCGGAGATCAGCCAGGGGATTCTGCAGTCGATCTTTGAATACCAGACCATGATCTGTGAGCTTACCGGCATGGATGTGAGCAACGCTTCGATATATGACGGCGCAAGCGCCGCCGCGGAAGCGGTGAACATGTGCCGGGATCGCCAAAAGCAGAGGGTGTATGTCTCCGCCGCCGCCCATCCCCAGGTGATCGAAACCATACAGACTTACTGCGAAGGTTACGGGGCGCCGGTTGTTCTGGTTCCTGCCGGGGCAGACGGCAAAACCGATTTGGCCGCCCTTTCCGCAAAAATCGGGGCAGACAAAACTGCGGCCTGCTTTTACCTGCAAAGCCCCAACTTCGCGGGGCTTATCGAGGATGCGCCCAAATGCGCGGAGATTGTACACGCCGCGGGGGCGCTCCTGGTGGAAGGGGTGAATCCCATTTCATTGGGACTGCTGGAAAGCCCCGGCGCAAACGGCGCCGATATCGCGGTGGGTGAAGGCCAGCCCCTGGGTATGCCCCTGGGCTTTGGCGGCCCCTACCTGGGTTTTATGGCCTGCAGGGCCGCGTTGATGCGGAAGCTCCCCGGCAGAATCGTTGGGGAGACCGCCGACGCCGGGGGGGAGCGGGCCTTCGTGCTCACCTTACAGGCGCGGGAGCAGCATATCAGGCGGGAAAAGGCATCCAGTAACGTGTGCTCCAACGAGGCCCACTGCGCCCTTACCGCCGCGGTGTACCTTTCGGTGATGGGGGAAGCCGGCTTTGTCGAAGCTGCCCGGCAGTGCCACTCAAAGGCGGTGTACGCCGCAAAACAGATTTCCGCCATTCCGGGGTTTGAACTGGTATACGGCGGAAACAGTAATACTGCGGGCAGCGGGTTCTTCAATGAATTTGTTACCAAATGCCCTGACGTGGCAAAGACGCTGGAATTTCTTGAAGACCATAATATCCTTGGCGGCTATCCCATTTCACATAATCAGATTTTGTGGTGCGTTACCGAACTCAACACGAAGGATGAAATTGATGAGCTGGTCCGTTTGTTGAAAGGGGTAAAGTAATGAAACTGATATTTGAAAAAAGCCGGAAAGGCCGGGGCTGCGATGTGCTGCCCCCCTGCGATGTACCTGCTGCGGATCTGCCCGCTTCCCTGCTGCGAAAAACGCCGGCCCGCTTACCCGAGCTTGATGAAAACGAAATTTCCCGGCACTACAGCGCCCTTGCCAAACGGGCCTTTGGGGTAAACGACGGGTTTTATCCCCTGGGTTCCTGTACCATGAAGTACAACCCCAAGCTTGATGAAGAGATCGCCGCGCTGCCGGGCTTCCGGGACATTCATCCTTTGCAGAGCGAACATACGGTGCAGGGCTGCCTGAAGCTCCTCGACATTGCCGCGGCATATTTGCGGGAAATTACCGGCATGGACGCCATGAACTTCCAGCCGGCGGCGGGGGCCCACGGGGAATTCACCGGGCTGCTGTTGATAAAGGCTTATCACAAAAGCCGCAGTGATACTGCGCGGACCAGGATCATCATCCCCGATAGCGCCCACGGCACCAACCCTGCGAGCGCCGCCATGGCGGGCTTCCAGGTCCTGAACATCGCTTCCGGCCCTGACGGCTGTGTGGACCTTGCGGCGCTCAGGGCCGCAGTGGGTCCCGACACTGCGGGACTCATGCTCACCAATCCCAATACCCTGGGGATCTTCGATCCCAACATCCTTGAAATAACCAAAATTGTCCACGAAGCCGGCGGACTGAATTACTACGACGGGGCCAATTTAAATGCGATCATGGGGATCGTCCGTCCGGGGGACATGGGCTTTGACGCGGTACACCTGAATCTGCACAAATCCTTTTCCACCCCCCACGGCGGCGGCGGTCCCGGTTCCGGGGCGGTGGGCTGTAAAAAATTATTGGCCCCCTTCCTGCCCCTGGCCGGCTGCGGTCAGGTGACAGAGAACATTACGGCGGGCGCCGCAACAGCTTCGCAATCCATTGGCAGGGTACGGGCCTTTGGGGGTAACTTCCTGGTGGTAGTTAAAGCCACAGCTTACCTGCTCACATTGGGAAAAGAAAACGTACCCGAGGCAGCCCGGAACGCGGTACTTAACGCCAACTACATGATGGAAAAGCTCAAGGCAAAGTACCCTATCCCCATGGCCGCAGCCGGGGAACCCTGTATGCACGAGTTTGTGATCTCCCTGGAAAAGCTTAAGGAGTGCTGCGGTGTTTCCGCCCTGGACCTTGCCAAGGGCCTGCAGGACAAGGGCATGCACCCGCCGACGATCTATTTTCCCCTGATTGTGCATGAGGCGCTGATGGTGGAGCCCACTGAAACCGAGTCCCGTGAAACCCTGGACGCGGCGGTTCTGGCTTTTCTGGCATTGTACGATCAGGCGGCGGCGGACCCCGAAAGCCTCCACGCCGCTCCGGTGAGTACCGTTATCGGCAGACCCGATGATGTAAAGGCGGCGCGGCAGCCGGTGCTCCGCTGGGTATATACAGACTAAAAAAACAGTGCGTGTTGACCCGCCTGGGGAGCCGTGCTAAAATCAGGTATTTGGGACAGGTCATGAAACGAATTTTTATACCCTTTTTTCGGACCTATCTGTTTTTTTTGGTAAGCCTTTTTTCCATATTAATTGTCCTCTGTATTTATTTTTACCGATTTGCCTTGAATAACTCCATTGCCGAGGGGTATTCACATCTGGCGACCCGGATAGAAATCCTGGAAGACGATTTTAACCGCATGTCGGCCCTGATCAACAACCTTGGCGCCTATGAGATGATTATCCAGGCAGCAACCCGATCCGTCCCGCTTCGGCCTGTGGATCGGTATACCCTGGAGCGGGCCCGCAGGGAGTTGGTAAATGGAGTCTCGGGGCTTTCCAATGATATTATTGCCGATTATGGTATTATCTTTCAAAACAGGACATGTATAACCGCGCGGCGGATCTTTGATTCAGCTGATGATTGCTTTGGGTATTTTATCTATCAACATGAAGGGACCTGGGTTAATGCGGAGGATCTCTGGGAAACCCTGGCCGGGCCAGGGTTTCCGGGAACATATTATACTCCGGAGTGGGGTTCCTTTTCCGGTATGATCTATGCAGACAATATGCGGACCGCGCTTTCTTCCTATCGCATTAACCGGGTATTCTTTGTCATCAATACTGATGTTCTCCTGCAAAAATGGATTACCAATGATATTACCCGTGTGGAACTGAAGGATATAAATAACACTGCCATTGCTTCTTACGGAATCCCTGTTACCAGGGCTTTTCACTCCATTGAATACACCAGTCCCGGGGGAATTCGGGTGATCGCCTATCTTCCGCAAGCGGTTATCATACAAAAAATGCGGGCCCCCATCGTCTTTACCGTTATTATTGCCGCTTTTTTTCTTTTTATAGGGTTAAGCCTGGTATTTTATCTTTCCTACAGAAACACTATACACCTTCGGGGCGGTATGTTCGAACGGCTCCTGAACGGACTTATTTATACCCAAACCGAATGGGATGAAGCAACGGATATACTTGCCGCTTTCCCGCCATTGTATTGCCTTTGCCTCATCCGTTTTGGTGAAATGCTGATCTCCCCGTCTAAAGCGCATTCTGAGGTGAACCAGATGATCCGGCTCCTGGGTGAAAATCTGGATCATCCCTTATTGACTCACCATATCGGTGATGATAAAACCGTGATCCTGCTGCCCCTTACAGAAAAGTATAATGAACCGGAGGGATATAAGGAAATCCTGGAAAGGATAATAGAGCAGAGCCTCTCCCGGCGCCAGTTAATCCTTCATATTGCCCTGTCGGGAATACTCAAGAATAAGGAGCATCTCCAGGAGGGCTATCGTCAGGTATGCCAGATTCTGCGGATGGTAACCACGCATACCCCCAGCGGAGTATTTATCTGGGATCAGGGGGCAGAGAATTCCCAGCTGTTTCCTCTGGAATTTACCGATAGCCAACGGTTATATGAATTACTTTTAGCGGCGGATTTTGAACATGCCTCAATCATGGTTCGGCGGGCCTTTGCTTCTCTGGACTGGCATTCCGCGACGGAGCCGGTCTTATACCATCTGTTCTGGTCCTTTGAACAAGTGTTCATCAGGATTAAGGGGGAAAATATTCTTAACGATATGGGATTATTTACACCGCCTGATTATTCTGCTTCTGATACGGTCGAAGATCTGCTGGCAAAAATTCTTGCCGCCTCGGAACGTATCTGTGAATATATAAAGAGCAGTAATAAACAAAAAGAGACCCGGCTGTCCCTGTCCCTTATGGCCTATATTGATAAGAAAACGATGGATCCAACCTTTTGTATAGCCATGGCCGCGTCTGAATTCGGTCTTTCGGAAGATTTGATCCAGAACCTGATCCATAGGTCGGCGGGGAAAACTTTCTTTGAATATGTAGATCAAAAAAGGATGAAAAAAGCCTATGATCTCCTTTTGGAAACTGATAAAACCGTTAATGATATCGCTTTGGAATGTGGTTTTGCCCTGGTCAATTCTTTTTATAAAGCTTTTAAGCGGTATTTTGGTTATGCACCCAGCACACTGCGGGTAAATCGTGAAAATTCATGATCTTTAAAATAAATTCACGATCCTTTCCGTATATTTCATTAGCCTAAAAAAAGATTCATGATCCAAAAATAAAGAATTCGACATACCATATCTCATAAATCTTTACGTGCGGAGGAAAGAGTATGAAAAACTCGAATTTACGGATTATCGGATTAGCCTGTATCCTGGCTATCACCTGTCTTCCCCTGTTTGCGGGGGGCGGAGCACAGTCGGGCAAGGGAGCGGCGGTTAATGAAAAAGCCCTGTTAAACCCTGTAGGCCAGCTTCCCCTGTTAAAGGAGAAGGTAACTCTTACTATGGGAATTGTTCGTAACTCCCAGGTTACCGATTTTGCCCTTAACTACATGACCCAGCAGCTGGAGAAGGATTCCAATATCCACATTGAATTTGTGTACTATGGTTCTACCTCCCAGGAAGCGGCTCAAAAGCTGGAACTCCAGATCATGGCCGGCGGGAGTGATCTGCCGGATATCATTAACTTCGAGTTGGACGGCGGGAGTATAAACTACTACGGGGAACAGGGTATGCTTCTTCCCCTGGAAAGTTACATCAAAAACAGCGCCTATTTTATGAACGCCGGGATTGCCGAAATGCCCTTTGATCCCTGGCAGTACATCAGGGCCCCGGACGGCCATACCTATTCACTGATAAAATATCAGGCGGCATTTGAAACGGAGCTTTGCTCACGGGTCTATTTTAATACAGCCTGGCTTAAAGAATTGGGCCTTTCCATGCCTACCACCACCAGGGAATTCGAAAATACACTCCGGGCTTTTAAGAACCACCGGTTTAATAATGACGGCAAGAAGGAATACCAATTTATCGATGTCAGGGGTAATATGGTGGGTGAGCGTTTTATCGCCCCCCTGGTAGGACCCTATGTATACATCGGTGAAGAGAACGGCTGGTTCTACAAGGAACCGAACGGAACCCTCGCCCCGGTCTATACCACGGATAAATGGCGGGAAGCCCTTACCTGGATCCGGGGCATGGTAGACGAGGGACTCATCGATCCCCTTTCCTTTACCCAGGACGCTGAACAGCTTAAAGCCATCGCCGGTTCTACCAATGGATACGCCTGGGGTTCTTCTACTTATTACCCCTTAAACTATATGAGCGCCGATGATCCCCGGGCGTCCACCTGGGAACTTATGGGACCCCTTGCAGGCCCGAACGGCGGGGCGCCGGTGCCAAGCTATTCAGCTGCAATGCCCTATAATTATTGGGTGGTTACCAAAAACTGCAAATATCCCGAGGCGGCCTTCCGGCTGGGGGATCTGTTGATGAGCGAAAAATATTCTGTTATGTCCCGCTTTGGCGAGGAAGGGCCGGACTGGAAAAAGCCGGAGGGCGGCGCCCAAAGCTACTTTGCCGATTATCCTCCCTATCTTAATCCGA
Source organism: Spirochaetia bacterium (assembly GCA_026002025.1). Next base: position 14,348 of record BOAU01000010.1, read on the forward strand.
TTCTTCCCTGGGGACAGCCTCAGAACAAAAATTGGAGCCTTGCCAGTCCTCATCTTCTGACCTACAAAATAATGAATGGCATGGCGGTCAAGGGGGAAGTTCATTTTATCGATCTTTGGAATGCCGAAGCTGCCTCCAGAGCGCGGCCCTATTTCAATGCCAATAATTCTATCGGTTCCATTGTCTACACCTCTGCCGAGCGTGAGCAGATTAACGAGATCCGTTCCAATGCGGAAACCTACTTCAAGGAATGTTACACCCGCTTCCTGCTCCGGGACATGAGTCTGGAGAATGACTGGAACAAGTACCTGGCGGAACTCAAGGCCATCGGCCTGGATACCTATGTAAGGGTTGCCAATACCGCCTATGCGCGGATGCAGAAGAAATAGTACGGATGATGGAGGATCAATGATGAGAAAGGCAGAAGCGGGAAAACTCTGGAAAAAGCGTTTTCACGACAGTTGGGAATTTTATGTCTTTCTCATCATCCCTTTGGCCTACCTTTTCATTTTTGTCTATATCCCCATGGCGGGGGTTCAGATTGCCTTTAGGCATTTTACCCCGCGGGGGGGCATTTGGGGCAGTGAATGGGTGGGGTTGAGGAATTTTATCAAGTTCTTTCAGTCTTACCAGTTCAGGCGTGTGCTCCCCAATACCCTGCGTCTTTCCATTTACGGCCTCGCGGCAGGCTTTCCCGTTCCCATCATCTTCGCCCTGCTGCTCAATGTGATGAATAACGGGAAGGCCAAAAAAATAGTCCAGACCGTTACCTATATGCCCCATTTTATTTCAACCGTAGTAATGGTAGGGATGCTGATCCGGCTTTGCAGCCCGGTGAACGGTCTTTACGGACACATCATCCGGCTCTTTAATCTGTCCAATGTTGACATCCTGGCCAAACCGGATTTCTTCCCCCACCTCTATGTGTGGTCCGGAATATGGCAGGGCTTCGGCTGGGGGTCCATCATCTACCTGGCCGCCCTCTCGGGTGTCAGCAGCGAACTCCACGAGGCAGCCGAGATAGACGGGGCCAACCGTTTCCAGCGGGTGATCCACATCGACTTTCCCGCCATACTTCCCACAGCCACCATACTTCTGATATTGGAGGCCGGAGGAATCATGGGGGTGGGCTTTGAAAAGGCATTCCTCATGCAGAATGAAATGAACCTCAGGACCAGCGAAATCATATCGACCTATGTGTATAAAGTAGGTTTGGCTTCCGGAGGTTTCAGCGACTTTTCCTATTCCACTGCCATCGGTCTTTTTAATTCGGTGGTTAATCTAATCCTGCTGATTATTGTCAACGCCGCTGCCAGGCGGATCAGCGAAACCAGTTTGTGGTAGGGGCGGGAATGAAAACAAGGCTGCGGAAAACAATAAAACACCCAAACTCGGATACCCTCTTTTACATCATCACCGGCGTCATCATAACACTGCTTTTTTTAATCACCGCCTATCCCATGATACTGGTGGTCTCCTCCTCATTTTCGGACCGCTTTGCGGTGATGGCGGGCCGGGTGGTCCTGTGGCCCGTGAATTTAACTCTTGATGGGTATAAAGCGGTATTCAATTACCCTGAGGTTCTTATAGGGTACCGGAACACGATTTTTTATACCGCCCTGGGGACCTTTATCAAGGTGACGGTTACCATGCTGGCGGCCTACCCCTTTGCCCGAAAGGGTTGGTACGGAAAAAAGGCGGTAACCTGGATTTTTATTTTTACCATGTTTTTTTCCGGGGGCATGATCCCGATCTACATGCTGGTCCGCAGTCTGGGTATGCTGAATACGGTATGGGCCATTGTCATCATGCGGTCGGTTTCTGTATATAACATCATTATTGCCCGGACTTTTATTCAGAGTACTATCCCCAATGAACTTTTTGAATCCGCCAAAATAGACGGCGCCAGTGAATTCCGCTGTTTCAGGAGTATCGTCATGCCCCTGTCCACGGCTATCATCGCGGTGCTGGTTCTCTATTTTGCCGTAGGCCACTGGAATGAGTATTTCGATGCCTTTATATATCTTTCTAACCGCACCCTCTTTCCTTTGCAGCTTTTTCTGCGGGACGTACTGATTATGAACAGCATTGATCAGAGCGAATTTCTTGATGAGGCGATCATGGCCTACCGTCAGGGAATGTACGATCTCTTAAAATATGCCCTGATTGTAGTAGCTACCGCGCCTATAATCTGCGTGTATCCCTTTGTCCAGAAATATTTTGTAAAAGGTGTTATGATTGGTTCGATTAAAGGTTGATATTGAAGTATGAAAACAATGCCGCTTGACCACATTCGCAAACTTACTGCCGTCATCACCCCATCCATGCGTTGGGACGGAACGGAAAACTTTACCGCCTGGCAGGAAAGGGGCCGGACGAAACTTTTGGAACTCCTCGGTCTGCCCTTTGAAAAATGTGATGAACAATTTCATATTGAATACCGCGAAGACCGGGGAGATTTTACTGAAACCCGGTTTACCTTTCAAAGCGAAGAGGGCTTCTTTGTCCCCTGTCATCTCTGGGTTCCCAAAGGCGCTTCAGCTCCCCTGCCCCTGGCAGTCTGCCTCCAGGGCCATACCACCGGGATGCATATTTCTCTGGGAAGGCCCAAGTATAAGGGAGACGAAGAAGACATACAGAGCGGGGATCGGGATTTTGCAGTGCGGATTATCAAAGAAGGGTACTGCGCCCTGGCAATTGAACAGCGCTGTTTTGGCGAATTGGGCGGCACCGAAGAAGGGCCCCAATGTACCGTGCCTTCACTGGCGGGACTCCTTATCGGGAGAACCGCTGTGGGCGAAAGGGTCTGGGATATTCAGCGGGCCCTGGATGTTATAGAAAAACACTTCCCCGAAGCCGATAAAAATGAGTTTATCTGTATGGGTAACTCCGGCGGCGGCACCACTACTTTCTTTGCGGGCTGTCTTGAAAGGCGTTTCAAATACCTTATGCCTTCCAGCTATTTTTGTTCTTTCGATGATTGCATCGGGGCAATGTACCATTGCCCCTGTAACTTCGTTCCCAATATCCGGCTCTATTTTGACATGGGCGACATGGCAGGTCTCATTGCCCCCCGTCCCCTGGTCATTGTTTCAGGCAAAGAGGACTCCATTTTTCCCCAGCCGGGAGTACAGAAGGCATATAAAGAAGCGCTGCGGATGTATGAGGGATCAGGGAAGAAGGAAAATATTAAATTGCTTATCGGCGAGGGCGGGCACCGTTTTTATGCGGATCTTGGCTGGGGCGCCATGAATTCTTTTATACGACTTTCCTTTCATGCGTTATCGTGACAGCATATCTGCTATGTTGCCGTTTCAACTACGTTGAAATCCCCAACTCCTCTACCTTTTTGATCCCCTGTTCGCGCAGCAGGAACTTCTGAATCTTGCCGCTTGCGGTGAGGGGGAAGGCATCCACAAAGAAGATGAACTTGGGGATCTTGTAGCGGCTGATCTGGCCCCGGCAGAAATCCTGCACGTCCTCTTCGGTGATCTTGGCGTCCTTGTGGAGGATGATGAAGGCCCCCACTTCTTCGCCGTATTTTTTGCTGGCGATGCCCACGATCTGCACATCGCGAATGCCGGGCATGGTGTAGAGGAAATCTTCGATTTCTTTGGGATAGATGTTTTCGCCGCCGCGGATGATCATGTCCTTGATGCGGCCGGTGACCCGGAAGTTGCCCGCCTTGTCCTTGACGCCGAGATCCCCTGAGTGGAGCCAACCCTGGGCGTCGATGCACCTGGCGGTGGCTTCGGGCATTTTGTAGTAGCCCTTCATGCTGTTGTAACCCCGGCAGCAGAATTCGCCGTGGACGCCGGTGGGACACTCTGCACCGGTTTCGGGATCGCGGATGGTGACCTCCACGCCGGGGAGGGCACGGCCTACGGTTTCAACTTTTACTTCCAGGGTGTCGTCGTAGCGGGTCTGGGTCATCACCGGGGATGATTCGGTAAGGCCGTAGCAGATGGTGACTTCCTTCATGTGCATCAGATCGATGACCTGGCGCATGGCTTCTATCGGACAAGGGCTGCCGGCCATAATGCCGGTGCGGAGGCTCGACAGGTCGAACATCTTAAACATGGGATGGTTGAGCTCGGCAATGAACATGGTAGGGACCCCGTAGACGGCGGTGCATTTTTCCTTTTGTACCGTGGCGAGTACCAGCAGGGGATCGAACCATTCCAGCATGGCGGCGGTAGAGCCGTGGGTGAGGATCGCCATCATCCCCAGGACGAGGCCGAAGCAGTGGAACAGGGGGACCGGCAGACACACGATGTCCGCCGGGCTCAGGCGCTGGTTGTCCCCGATGCCCAGGCCGTTGTTGAGGATGTTCCGATGGGTGAGCATGACGCCTTTTGGGAAGCCCGTGGTGCCTGAGGTGTATTGCATGTTTACCACATCGTTGGTGTTAAGGGATGCCTCGATTTGGCGCAGCCCGGCGTCATCGGTATGCTGGCCCAGTAACAGGATCTCCGCCAAAGAGTACATGCCCCGGTGCTTTACCTGGCCGATGTAGATCACGCTTTTTAAGCAGGGGAATTTTGCGGAGTTAAGGTGGCCCCGGGGCGCGGTTTTGAGCTCCGGCACCAGTTCGTTGACCATGGCAATGTAGTCCGAATCGCGGTAGCCGTCGATGATACAGATGGCGGCGAGGTCGGACTGCTGCATCAGGTATTCCAGTTCGTGGGTTTTGTAGGCGGTATTCACCGTCACCAGGACCATCCCGGCCCGTGCGCTGGCAAAGAGGACTGTGTTCCAGTCCGGCACATTAGTGGCCCAGATGCCGATGTGGTCCCCCTTCTTCAGGCCCATGGCCAGGAAGCCTTTGGCCATCTCGTCCACCCGTTTGTCAAATTCCGTGTAGGTAAAACGCAGGTCCCGGTCGGCGTAGACGATAAAGTCATGGTCCGGCTGGGTTTGGGCCTTTTCCCGCAGCACGGCGCCCAGGGTCGATTCAATATAATTCATGTCAGTACTCATTATTACTCACTTTGTCGCAAATTAGACCGGCGTGTAGATGACCGCGAGAATCCGGGCGGGCTTGCCGTTACCGGCCAGAACCCGGTGGGGCACGATGGAATCGTAGTAGACCGAATCCCCTTCGTTCAGAGTGTGGGACTCGGCGCCGTATTCCAGGGCCAAGGTTCCCGCGAGAACGTGGATGAATTCTTCACCTTCGTGGCTGGACTTACCTTGTTCCGCATCGGCTTCGATGTCCACGATAAAGGGCTCCATGTGGCGGCCGCCCTTGTCTGCGGCGAGGGCGTTGAAGTGGAGGCCCTTGTGATCGGATGCGGCTTTCCCTGTTGCGGCCTCTGCGGCTGTCTTGGAACCAACCCCGCCTTCGCTGCCGGGCAGCCCTCGGTCTGGAAGTCCGGTGACAAACCGCGCCGCCGCAGTGACATCACCCTTGCGGGTAATGACCGGGCCGAGCTGTTCGTGATCATCCAATAGGGTGCCCAGGCGGACGCCGAGGGCGCGGGAAATTTTCAGCAGGGGGGCCAGATCGGGGATGTACCCTTCTTCGATGCGGCGGATCAGGTCCGGGTCCAGTCCGCTGCGTTCCGCCAGGGTTGAGCGGTCAATTGAATAGGTTTTGCAGAGTTCGAGAATCCGCTCGCCGGGGCCGCGTTTTGCCGCCATGTATCACTCCTCAAAATTTCATTTTTTGGTACGGTACTACAATAATAGATTGACGAAACAGGATCAATCGGACAAAATGGATCAATATGCAGGAACAGGTAAGATCATATTCGCCGGAGAACCGTAAAAATATCCGTTACCGGACCCTTGCCAAGGTGCGTATCCACGGCATTCTGGGGGAAGAAAGCCTCCTGAAAGATCTCAGCGTCACCGGTTGCTGCGTAGAATGCACGTCCCTGGCGGACATAGGGCCGAATAATCAATATAAACTGGAAATTATACCCGAAAAAGCCGCAAAGATTGGCCAATTTGAATTAGAAGTAGAAGTTAAATGGGTGCGCTCCGGGGCGGATTCCAGTGAGGTAGGTTTCAGCATCACCGCCTCCCCAAAGGGCAAACTTTTTCAGCGTTATGTTGATTATCTTTCCTGGCGCGCCGAAACCGGTCAATCATCCTTGGCATGACGCCGCAATGCCGCATGATATCAAGCCTCCCCGGTACGGCCCTTGCGGGCCGGGTCTATCAGGCAATTCCTGACTTTGAAGATCATTTAGAACATGAATTGGGCACCTGGCAGGATAAATGGGGTCCCCTTTATTATGCTGATCAGCATAATGCCGAAGGGTGTCAGGCACCCTTTTGGCAGCAGAACATCTGGCTTGAACCCTTCCGCTTTGAATTTGATTCCATATCCCAGGCCTCTGCCGCACTCCGGGGCATCCAGCGGAATTGGGCGCCGCCATCCATGCCACCGGCGCCGGTCCTCCATACCCAGTTCCGCCGGGCCAGCCTTATCGAAAGCCAACTGCCGCCGATTTCCCGCAAGCCCCGGCCTTTCCCCTGGCAGGTTCCCGATGCGGGCATCGGCGCATGGACTTTGCTGGATGCCCATACGCTGATAGCCAGCCCCCGCTGTTCCAGCCCCTTCCCGGCGGGGACAATCGAGTTTGAGGAAGACAAAATCGGTCCTCCCAGCCGCGCTTATCTTAAATTGTGGGAAGCGCTGGTCCGCTGCGGCACATGGCCCCAGCGCAACGAAAAGTGCCTGGATGCCGGGGCCAGTCCCGGCGGTTGGACCTGGGCCCTGGCCCGGCTGGGCGCGCAGGTGACCGCCGTGGACCGCGCCCCCCTGGAGGACCGCGTCCTCGCCATGCCCGGCGTCACCGCCCTCAAACACGACGCCTTCACCCTAAATCCCGAAGACATAGGCCCCCTGGATTGGCTTTTTTCCGATGTGATCTGTTATCCGCCCCGTCTTTACGAATGGATACAGAAGTGGCTCACCTCAAGGCTCTGCAAAAATTTTGTCTGCACCATAAAGATGCAGGGCGAGGCGGATTATGAAACCACCCAAGCTTTTGCCGAAATCCCCGGCGGCACGGTGACCCATCTCTATCACAACAAACACGAGTTAACGTGGTGTAAAATAAATTCTGAACCCATGGAGGAAAAAAATGGACAAGCAAAAAACATTAACGATGATTAAGGAAATATCCGATGCCCCCGGTGTTTCCGGTTTTGAGGATGAGGCGGTTGCGGTGCTGCGCCGTTACAGTGAAGGCCTGGGGGATTTAAACGAGGACGCCATGCGGAACCTCTACCTCCGCCGCAGCGGCCCAAAAACGGGGCTGCCGGTTTTGCAGCTTGACGCCCACAGCGATGAAGTGGGTTTCATGATCAAGGCGATCCGTCCTAACGGGACCATGGATTTTGTGACCCTGGGCGGATGGGTTCCCTCCAACATCCCCGCCCACCGGGTGCTTATCCGCAGCGGGACTGGCGCGTGGATTCCCGGCATCGTGGCCAGCAAGCCCCCGCATTTCCTTTCCGAAGCGGACAAGAAAGCGGCCCCGGAAATTGCCGACATGGTGATCGATGTGGGAGCATCCAGCGATCGGGAAATCCGCGAGGAGTACCATATCAGTATTGCTGCGCCGGTGATTCCCGATGTGCAGTTTGAATACCACGTTGATCACGACACCATGATGGGCAAGGCTTTTGACAACCGTCTGGGCAGCGCGGCCATTATTTCAACCTTGAAAGAACTTGTGGCTTCCGATCTCGGGGTCAACGTGACCGGCGCCTTTGCCGCCCAGGAAGAAATGGGACTCCGGGGCGCCACCGTTACCGCACAGGTGGTTCAGCCTGATATCGCCATTTCCTTTGAGGGCGTCCCCGCGGACGACACGGTGGTGGAATCCTACGCGATCCAGACGGCGATCAAAAAAGGCCCCATGCTCAGGCACATCGACGCCCGGATGATCACCAACCCCCGGTTCCAGCGTTTTGCCCTGGACACTGCGGCACGCAGGGGCATCCCCGTCCAGGAAGCGATCCGCACCGGGGGCGCCACCAACGCCGGCGTCATCCACCTGAGCGGCAAAGCAGTTCCCGCCATCGTCATCGGTATCCCGGTCCGCTACATCCACACCCACTACGGCATCGCCTCCTATGCGGATTTCGAGAACGCGGTGAAGCTTGCCTGCGAGGTGATCCGCGGATTAAACGCGGGGGTGATCTCGAACTTTTAGTTCGGCGAACTTCTAATTCGACGAACTTCCAGCTCGGCGGGGTTTTAGTGAAACTTAAATTCCGCCGCCAAATAGATCGAGCTGCGCCGCTGTTTTTTTATCTTCAAATTCATGCATGTATTTGAAAAGTTCATCGCTATTACAAACAATATGATGCTGCGCGCAGGTCTCATAAAAGACTTTTGAAAGTTCACGATCATTGTCACTCATAACCTGATAGTTGTTCCCGTATTTTTTCTGATACCGCTGTTTCAGGCCGGGAAAATGTTCATCGAGTTTTTGGTAGAAATACTCACGGTCCCCTTCCCGCAGGGTCAGGCCGATACCGAAGAAGATAATACCGTAGACTTTTGCCTCAATACAGTATCGCAGAAGTCCTCGCAAGTTTTCCGCAGTATCGTTGATAAAGGGAAGCAGCGGGGTAAGCCACACGATAGTTTTAATACCGTTATCCCGCAGTGTTTTTAATACCTCAAACCGTTCTTTGGTGGCGCAGACATTGGGCTCCAGAATTTTACAGAGCGCCTCATCATAGGTGGTAAGGGTTATCTCAACCACGCACTTTGACTGTGCGTTTATCTTTTTCAGCAAATCTAAATCCCGCAGGATCAAATTGGACTTGGTTTGAATCGCCAGACCGCAGCGGTACTTTTCGATGATTTCCAGACAGGTGCGAATGTTGGCAAGGTTCTCCGGCAGGGGAATATAGGGATCGCTCATGGCCCCGGTCCCGATCATACACTTTTTCCGCTTGCGTTTAAGCGCGTCTTCCAGCAAAGCGGGTGCGTTTATCTTTATTTCCACATCCTCAAAATCATGCCGCATATCGTAGCACCTGCTCCGGGCATCGCAGTATATGCAGCCATGAATGCAGCCCCGGCTTATGTTCATGCCGTTGGCAGAGGACAAGAGGCCCTTGGTTTCTTTAAAGTGCACGGGTGATTTCCCGCTTCGACAGGGTACATAGATACTTGCGGCTAAGCTCATGAACGCTGAGGTGCTTCTTGAAAGTACGGAGCCCCGGCTTGCCCATGTCATAACCGTTGTTAACATATTCAATGCCGGACAAATAGTCCTTTGCCGCCATGTAGTAAAGGTACACATTGAAGTTGGTGATATTCGACTTGGCAAAATATATGTATGCGGTTTTGTTCATCACTTCCCAGATGGCATAACCTGCGGGCTTATCATCAATGTAAAGCGCAATTCCGCCATAAATACTGTTATCGAAAATTGCCGCCATGTTTTTCAGGGAATCCTTTAAGCATCCGGCAAAAGCCCGGCAGGCTTCGCAGTCCTGATGGGTACACCACTCATCCTCAACAACAAAACAGTGGGAAAAGTTTTCTTTGGTCAAGGGCCGGATAACAACATTGGGGGTGTTAAAACAGCGTTTAAGGCTGTTTCGCTTGTTCAGGTTGACCCCGCCGTTCCATTCGATGATGTCCGCAGTACGGTACACATATTCGCTGCAATCTTCACTGTACTCAGGCAGGACATCCCAGGTTTCAAGCTGCCGCAGTTCCGCAAGAAGCCCCTCATCCACCGCCCAGAGCTGCAATGCCGCTGAAGCGGCTTCGGGTATCCCCGCTTCAAGGGCCAGGGCATAAAGCGTATCAAGTAACTGTGAGAGGGAAGCGGCAACAGTAATACTGCGCGGCGGCTGAATAACAAAATAAACGGCCCCTGATTTATAGAACCACACACTGCACAAAAAGCCATCAATGATCCTGTAAACCGCATCGAAACCAAAGGCCCATATCGAAGAAACCGTTGCGGTAAGTTCGTGAAACTGCGTGCCGCCTGAATCAAATTGTTTAAAAACAGGAAAACTGTCTATCCCCATGGGAAGAAAACCCTGTTTCAAAAAATAATCGCGGGTCGCGGCGGCCATCTTATGCCTCTTTTTTAACAAAGATGCAGAGGTACTTCCGCCAAAGTTCATGGGCGCCCAGGTGCTTCTTGAAACGCCGCAGCCCTTCCTTTCCCATGTCCTCGTTTATGTTTAAGAATTCGATTTCTTCCGGCAGTTTTTCCTTTGCCAGAATGTAGATAAGGTACACAAAAAAATTCTGGATGTTTCCCTTGCCAAAGTGAAGATATGCCCGGCCTTCGTTCCGTTTTTCCCAAATGATGAACCCCGCAAGCGCCCCGTCAACATAGCCGAAAAGCCCCTCGTAAAAATGGTCGTCGTAAATATCCGCCATAATTTCCAGGGCCTTTAGCTCACAGCCCGCAAAGGCGCTGCATTCCGCGCAGTCCTGATGGGTGCACCATTCCTTTTCGACATCAAGGCAGAGCCGGTGGTTTTCATTAGTCATGGGCGTAAAGGTGATGCCCTCCCGGCCGATAAATTTATTCAGGTGGGTATTTTTTTTATGGTTCACGCCGCCGGATAAATTCACAATATCCGCAGGCCGGTAGGCGTATTCACTGTGATCATCGCTGTATTCGGCGCTTACCTCGTAACCTTCGATGTTTTTGAATTCCTCAAGAAAACTTTCTTCCACCGCGTAAACTCGCAGCTCGGGCAGACCCGCCGTGATGGCAAAATCGTAGAGGGTATCGATCACTTGCTTCAACAGTATCGCTGTAGTATTACTGCGGGGCGCTTTGATCTCGAAATAGGGTTCCATCCCCTCAAAGAAAAAGGCCGTCACCAGATGGCCTTCGATCAGCTTGTAAACTTCGTTAAAGGACAGGGCCCAGATCGTGGAAACCGTGGGGGTCAGTTCGGAAAGGCGGCCCGCGCCCTCAAAATCCCTGAACAGGGGATAACTTTCCGCTCCTGCGGGAAGGAAGCCCTGTTGCAAAAGAAAATCCCGCACCTGGCTGTCCCGTGCGGTCAGAGACCGCTTGGTCAATGATCGCTTGGGCGGTAGGGGCGGAAGCTTTTCGATTAACGATTGATCCTTGAGTGATCCATCGCTCATTGGCCGCCCGCTCCTTCATCTTTCGTGTAAGTGCAGATGTACTTGGGCCAAAGTTCATAGGCGCTCAGGTGGCTCTTGAAAAGCCGCAGCCCGGGGCTCCCCATGTCCTCGTTGAGGTTCATGTATTCCACATCGGGCAGGCAGGTTTTGAACATCGTGTAAATAAGGTACACAAAGTAGCCTTCCATGTTCGCCTTGCCAAAATAGAGAAAGGCCAGTTTTTCGCTTATCTTCTCACAGATGATATAGCCGGCGGGCTTATCATCCTGAAAAAGAAAAAGACCCTTGTGAACCTGATCGTCAAACAGATCGATCATAATCTCCAGGGCCTTCTTTTCGCAGCCGCCAAATGAGGCGCAGTAGGCACAGTCCTTCCCCCGGCACCACTCTTCCTCGATCTCCATACAGATATGCACATTTTCGTTTGTCATGGGACGCAGCGAAATATCGGCGCGATCAGTACAGCGCTTAAGCCGCTTGCGCTTGTAGAAATTCACCGGCCCGGAAAGCTCAAGCAGGTCCTGCACCCGGTAGACATATTCGTCATCGGAATCCCGGCGCTCGGCGCTTACCCGGTAACCCGGAACGTTCTGATATTCCCCAAGGTAGGCCTCATCGATAAATTTGACCTGCAAAAAAGGCAGCCCTGCTTCCCGGGAAAAACGGTATAGCATATCGATAATCTGATTCAGGGAACAGGCCGATTCTTCAGTTGGCCGGTGTATGGTAAAGTAGACAGGCTTGCCCTCATAAAAGTACACCCCGCAGAGGTATCCAGCGATGATCTTGTAGAGCCCGTGGTAGACAAAGGACCATGAGGCAATAATGGCGGCGCTCATCTCCTGTAAGCCGCTGGCCTGCTCATATTGTTTGTACACGGGAAAGCTGTCCCGGTCCGCCGGGCAAAAGCCCTGCTGCCGGAAGTAACGGTATGCCCTGGCCGCCTCCGGCGAGTCCGGGGGGAGAAGAACCAGTTTTCCGGAAGGGGAGGCTTCGGAGAGGGAAACCTCCTTTTGCTCGGCGCAGCATGTTACGCAGTTCACCCGGATATCTTACTATAAAGGGCAGCTTTTGGGGAAGGGTTGTGGATGGTTAAATGGCCTTTAGCATTTCCTTGCGTAGAATTTCGTTCATACGGGTTTGATAACCCGTCCCGCTGGCTTTGAGCCATTCGATAATATCCGCGTCAATACGGACATTCACAGTCTTTTTTACCGGCTTATACAGCCCCCGGTAATGAGACGGCCTGAGCTGTGCCAGCTGTTCCTCTGTCAATACCGGACAATCAGAAAAGTCCGTATTCTTGAATGCCTTAATTTCTTCCAGTCTCTTGTCTGTAATGCTCATAATAGGCCCTCCTCATCCTGCATTTTGAGGAACTGATCGACCTGATTCAGCACAAATTCCTGGTATCGCGGCCTGTGGTTAAATTTGGAATTCCTGCGCAAAAACCACGCCATAAAAAAAGCCCGGCTTATTGTTCAGACCATAAGGTCTGCCAAGCCGGGCTAGGGTTTGTTTAAAAAACCTGCGTTAGTTGTGGGTTATCGCTAACTCTGTGGACCACACTTCAGGGACACTTTCGGTTATCGCATAAACCGTGGTGGACCCGGGTGTGGCGTTGGTGCCTTTCCACGCTGTTGCCTTAACTTTATACTTACCGGCAGTCCAAGCAGTGTAGGAGGTAAGCGTCACGGTTCCAGTGGTAGGGACAGAACCAGAACCAGAATCAACCGAATTACCATCGCGGTATAACTCATATGAGTATTCGTACTGTTGTCCGTTTGCTACACTCGGCGGTAGAACCAGGTTAATGGTAATAATCCCACCTGTCTGATTGGTAGCCGATGTCAATGTTACCGAAGTCGGCTTGACGCTGCTCTCGGTAATGGTAATTGCATCTCCCGCCCATTTGATGTCAGAATCCGTACGATAAGTACTAACATCGGCGCCGTAGGAAGCCCTTACCCCAAACTGGTAATCACCGGCGACGAGATTGCCTAATGAGTTGATTCTTGCAGAGTATTTGCTTAAATCGGTGTTCACCGACGGAGTCCCGTCAGCCTGAGCATAAGTAGAGTCATTTCCGTAGCTTATGTCGGTGGAAACGGCAAAATCTGTATCTTTCGCCCGAAGATACACATCATAACCCAGGTTTTCAGCTTTCGGAGCTTTCCAGGTCACAATAATATACCGGTTGTTGTCGGTCTTCGTAACCGTCACATCGGATACCGAGGGTGCTTTGTTTCCCTTTACACTAATCTCCCCATTAACCGTTTGCTCGCATCCGGTCAACACAAACCCAAATGCCAGCACCAATACCAGCATTCCCAAGAAAATTTTCGAGTTCTTCATTTAAAGAACCTCCTCATAAAGTATTCAAGCCAAATGACATTTGGCAAAAAGCACAAAAGGAAAGGGATACCAGGGCAGTGGGGAGCTGCATACGTTCCCTCCGCCACTGCTGCAGGTATTTGTGATGCACTATCCGCCGGTATTCAAATTCCGGCCTGCCGAAATTCAGGATGAGGCCCAGGGGAATGCCGGTGACGTTCATACGCCACCAGAGATCGCGGGAGACGCCGGGTGTTATTTCCCATTGGTAGAGGACAACACGGACCAGTACTTTGCGGTTGAGGAAGGTAAAATCAGCATTGATGAATTCTGCGGGATCCTCCGGCGGGCCGTATTGCGGCGTCCCCGCAATACAGGGCAGGATCACATCCTGTTCGCAGCCGCGGCGGCCGCCGCTGTAGTGCGCGGCCAAGGCGCCCACATAGCGTTTGCGCCGGTAATTGGGACCGAGTTCGGCATGGATTTTCCGGGCTGTTCGGAAGATATCGCGGAGGAGGTCATGGACGTGGAACATGCCCGAAGGCGCGTCCCGCTCACTTGATTTTAGTAAGTATTCTTCACTTGCTGCACGGGGGGGGGGGGGGTAAGTTGTTACTATATAAGGAATTACGTGAATCCGTCATCTGCTGATACCCTTCACCCCTGGTTCATTAAAATTGATGTTTTCCGGCGCATTATCGGCGCTGGGAAAGCATTTAATTAATAATATATCACTGTCCTTATTTTATTTCAACTAGAAATCAAAAAAAAACAATAAAAAAACGAAAAAAGGAGAGCCGCCATGACTCCGGCGGCCTCCCCCATTACGTAAGATCTTCTAAGCGTCTTCCCGGATGGGAACCCCGCCAAAAACTTCCTCCGGAGGGGAAGCAGGGCTCGGCGGTCCTTTGCGGATCAGTTCCACCTTTATATTCCTTGCGGTGATCTCATCCACCTCGTCCAGCTGGTTCATAAGCGATTCGGGATCATTGAAGCGTTTTTCACGGCGCTTGTTGAACAGGGAATACAGGATCGGCGACACGAAGAGGGTCATAAAGGCGCCTGAACAGAGGCCGCCAACGATGGTTAAGCATATGGGCTGCATGGATTCTGCCCCTTCTCCGGGGAAAAACGCAATGGGCGCCATGCCGAGTACGGTGGTCAGGGTGGTCATCAAAATCGGCTGCAGGCGGTTCCGGCCCGCCTCAACGCAGGCCTCAAAAACCGGGGTTTTCCGTTCCACCAGCTGGTTGGTAAAGTCCACCAGCACGATGCCGTTGTTAACCACGATGCCGACCAGGGCAACAATGCCCACCAGCGAATAGAGGCTCATGGTTTGCCCGGTGATCTGGTACACCACCATGACGCCTATGGCCAGAAGCGGAATTGACGCAAAGATAATAAAGGGGTCCACCAGGGACTCAAACTGCGCCGCCATGACGCAGAACACCAGAAAGACGGCAAGGAGAATGACGACAATGAATGCGCCGCCGAAACGCTGAATATCCCGGGCATCACCCTGGAATTCCAGTTTTACCGTGTCGGGCAATACGATGTTTTCGCTGATAAGCTGCTCGACCCGTGCCGACACTTCGGTCGCGACAGCCCCCGGCGCAAGGCTCGCCGTGACACGGTTAACCCGCACTCCTTCCTCCCGCTGGATCTGCTGGGGCGATATGCCCTCCTGGTAGCTGATAAAATTGTCCAGGGCCATGAGGCCGTTGGATGTCTGAATGGTAATGGCGCCCAAATCCGCCGGAGACATCAGGTCCGCATCGGCCAGGGACACGACGATACTCACATCGTTGCCGCCGATATGGTAGGTCGTGGCGGTCGATCCGGTGATGGCCGTTCTAAGCAGCGAGGAAATCGTATTGACGTTAACACCCGCCGCGGACGCGGCATCGGTATCAATGCGCACTTCGTAACGGGGGCTGCCCGTATCAAGGGCGCTTGCGGGATTAAGGGCCTGGGGCACATTCGCCTTAAGCAGGGCCACAATCTGGTCGGAAATCTGGGTCATGCCTTCGGTGTCATCGGAAATGACTTTGATATTAACCCCGCCGCCGCCCATACCGCCGCCCATCATCCCCCGACCAGACGAAAAGCTCACCCGCACATCGCTCCACTGGGTTAAATAGGGGGTCAGGGTACTTTGGATTTCCCGGGCGCTGATCTTTTGGTCCTCCAGTTTGGGCAGGTTGATCTGTATTGAGCCGGAATTACTGCCCCCCGCATTGACCACGATAGTCTTATATGCGTCCCGCGGAATTTCCCTGACAATAATTTCCTGAAAATCAAAGAGGTACTGCTGGACAAGGCCCGAGGTCGTACCGACGGGCAGTGAAATATTGACGCTCACCTGGTCATCCGCCTGGGATGAAGGGGCAAGGTTCATGCCGGTTGAGCCAAGCCGCTGTACTGACGGAATCATTATGGCCACCACCATTACCAGCACGATCAGCCGGTTTTGGAGGCAGAATTTCAGGCTTGCCGCATAGCCGTTCTCAAGGCCCTTGATCAGGGCCGCAAAAATTTTATCGACCACAATAAAAGGCTTAAAGCTCAAGGGCTTCTGCGTCCGGGTATAGATCCTGAAAATACTGCCGGCCAGTGCCGGGACCAGCGTCACCGACACGATGAGGGAC
Source organism: Spirochaetia bacterium (assembly GCA_026002025.1). The sequence goes on from BOAU01000010.1 coordinate 30,437, forward strand.
ACGATCAGCGATACTACTACGGTCAGTATCAGTTCCTGAAACATCATGCCGTATATTTCAAGTTCCGCGCGGTAGAGCAGCACCGGTACAAACACGCACACCGTTGTCGCCGCGGACGCCACGATTGCCAATATCATATTTCGGCTGCCGAAAATGGCTGCAACCGCCGATTTTTCACCCCAGCCCCGCCGCTTGTTGATATTTTCCAGAATGACTATTGACGAGTCCACGGTCATGCCCATGCCCAGAATCAGCCCCGACATGGTCATCATGTTGATGGTCAGATCCATAAACGCCATAATCATCAGGGTGATAACAATCGAAATGGGAATCGACATGCCGATGATAATGGAACTGCGGAAGTTACGCAAAAACAAAAAGATGATCAGCATGGCGAGGATCGCGCCCTGAATGCCCGACGAATACACCTCGTTCATCGTAGAATCAATAAGGGAGGTATCATCGCTCAGTACAGATATGCTTACCCCCCTGGGGAGTTTTTCTTCAATTTCAGGAAGTATGGCGTGCACGCCCTTTGAAATAGTCGAAGGATTGGTACCGGACTCGTTGGTAATACTGATATAAATACCGGGCTCCCCGTTAATGTACACCCGCTGCCCGGTATTGTCGGTGCTCTCGTACACTTCCGCTATGTCATCAAGGCGTATGCCGGCGGAGATCACCGTATTGCGTATATCATCCAGGGATTTAAAATATTCATCGGTGATAACTTCGTAGTCCGTTATGCCATGGGTCAGGGTGCCGTTGGAAACCTGAACATTCCGGGCAGCCAGCGCGCTGGTAATATTTTGCAGGGAGAGGCCGTAGGCTTCAAGGCGGTTGTTGTTTACATCAACATGGATCTGCCTGTTCACCCCGCCGTTGATGTCGGCGGAGGCGACCCCCGAGATCCGCTCAAGCAGGGGCTGCACGGTTTCTTCGGTAATCGCCCTCAGCTCATTGAGGCTCACATCCCCTGTTACCGCCATCCGCATGATCGGCATGGCGCTCATACTGAACCGCATGATGGTGGGGGCGCCGGCGCCATCCGGCAGGGAATTTGTTATGCGCGCCAGCGCGGATGTAACATCATCAACCGCCTCGTCCATATCCTTATCATAGCCGAATGAAAGCTGTACCTGGCTGCGCCCGCTGGAGGAACGGGATGTTGTTGACTTGACATCGGCAATACGGCGCAGGGCATTCAAAACCGGCTTTGTGACGCTTTTATCAACTTCTTCGGGGCCGGCATTGCTGTAACTGGTCATCACGCTCACCGAAGGCATACTGACGGTGGGATAAAGGGCAATGCCGAGCCGGGGAATAAACACCGCGGCGATAACGCACACGAGGATGTACAACATCGTAACCGTAACCGGTTTGCGAACCGATAATTCAGAAATATCCATATACTTACCGCCCCTGATTTGTATTTGTAGAAATATCCGCGGCTGACAAGTCAGCTTGGGCAATCCGCACCGGGGAACCATCGGTCACCGAACCGGCGGTAATAACCCGGTCCCCCGCTTTGAGCCCCGCAATAATCTGCGCCTCCGAATCGTTGGTCAGACCCAGGGTAACGGGAACGCGGCGGGCAACGCTGTTTTCATCTATTATGTAAACCGTTGAATCGCCGTTGTAATCTTTTATTGCGGCACGGGGGATAACCAGGGTACGGTTTTCCTCACGGATAACCAGATGCACCGATGCAAACATTCCCTGCTTAATCCGTGCATCATTCTTGTTGAGGGACAGGGTTGTTTCAATAGTGCGGTTCTTATTGTTGACCACCGGGCTGATAGCCGACACGGACGCGGCAAATTCCTCACCCGGCGCGGAGGTAAAGGAAACAATGGCCGGGAGCTCCTTCCGCAGATAAGAGCTGTATTTTTCCGCAACATAGATCGTAATTTTAAGATTATCCAGGGAACCGATAACCGCGATCACCGTGGCCGCTGAAACGGTGCTTCCGGTAGTCACCGGCAGGCTGGTAATCGTACCCGCCACCGGGGACGTAACGGAATTTTCCGAATAGGACTGTCCCGCCCGTGAGGGATCGATATAGGCGATAATTTCGCCCTGCCGCACCGTGTCCCCCAGATTTTTTACCATGCGGGTTATTTTACCCGATGTGTCCGGCACCACGTTGACTTCCGACCGGGAAGTCACATCGCCGTTAAGCTTGACGATCTGTCTGATGGTTTCCGGTTGCATTGTTTTTGCCGACACCGTAATGGCGTTGGCCGCCGGCCGGGCCGCAGTTCCGGCGGCGCTTCCCGTTGCAGCGGGCGATTGCCCGCTCCGTCCGCCGGAAGTTCCGGCCTGCGCAGCCCCCTGCCCATCGGCCGCGGTTCCCGCCGCCCCTGAGGGAGCATTCCCGCCGGCCGCAGTGCCCGGCGCAGCCCGCGCCGGAGCGGTTCCGCCGGCCGCCGCCATTGATCCGGTTCCTGCCGAAGCGGCGCCTGACGGAGCAGTGCCTGACGAAGCGGTCCCACCGGCCGCTCCCGCAGGAGCTGCTGCCGGGGCTCGGGCATTAACAGCAGGCGAAGTTTTCGGCGCGAGCATATTGAACGCCGTAATTCCCAAAAATACCGCAATAAGTACAATGACAATAACTTTTGCGATCACATCACTTTTATTCACAAATTACTCCTTATCTGCTGCATATAATCTGTATAGTTCTTCCACATCAAGGCTCAAAGCCGATGCAAGATTGTATACCGCGGTTAAATAATTGATCTTCGCGGTCACAACCGTTTGATTGGCGCTGACCATCCGCTGGTTTGCAGCCTGCAAGTCGGTTTGGCTCACCAGGCCGCCGCGGTAACCCTGCTCCGAAAGCTCTGCCGCGCGCTGGGCAATCCGGTAATTGAGTTCGGTGGAACCCATATTCTCTGTAATCCGCTCAATTTCATCAACTTTTTTCTGTATATCCTGCGCCGCATTTTTTTGCACCGAGTCAAGTGTGATTGCCTCGGTATCTTTTTTTTCCGCCGCTGTTTTTGCACTAATATTTTGTGACGAGCCGGGGATCCACGGTGTAATAGGTATGGAAACCGAAATCGAAAAACTGCCGGATGTTGCAGGATTGTCAAAGGAAAATCCCGCATTTTGAGGCGGACCGCTGCGTATGCTTTCGGAAAAACTGATTGACGGTATCTTGTTTGCAGACTCAACCGCAGCGTTCAATTTTGCCTGTTCGACCGCGATGGCTTGCGCCTTCACATCGTAGCGGTTTTCCAAATAAGCGGCGGACAGCTCGTCCACCGGCGGAAGTGTCAGGGTTTTTATTTCAATGATCCCTTCAGGCGCTGCATCGGTTTTCGCATCTATGCCGATTAAAAGCAGAAAAGCGGCAACATTCGTTTCATATTTAGTTACCGCGTCATTTAAGGCAGGCCCTGCAGTTTGAAAGGTATATTGAGCGTTCAGCATATCAAGTTCCGACGCAAGCCCGTTTTGGTAATTCCGATTCGCAGTCTCATATTGCTGTCGTTTTACTTCCAAATCGGAACGCAGAATTTCGATACTCATTTTTTCGGCGAGCAATGAATAAAACGAAGTTGAAACAGAGGAGGTGAGCTTGCGTATTTCATTTTGGTAACTTTCCTCCGCCGCCTGATATTTGAGATTAAGTAACTTTATCCGCGCCGGAATCGCCGCCGTAAATTGCAAACTTGCCGATGCACTCGCGCTCCACGGCCACATCGGTTCAATTTCATTTTCCGGCTTTGGTGTTATCACGTGACTGTTTGAGATTCCGAGTGAAGCCGAAAGGGAGGGCAAAAACATATTCCACGCATTGTCTTTGTCGCGCTTCGCCTGCTGCAGCGTCACCGCATTTTTTTTCAGGTCGGCGTTATTTTGAAGAGCCGTATCAAGCGCCTTTTCAAGGCTAAGAGACTCCGCAGCCAAAAAGCCGCAGCCCGCCAGGGTAAAAACCGCAATCCACGCCGCTATCCGCTTCAATATAATCTCCTGTGTACTAAAAATCACTATACCGCATCTTTAGTTACATTACTATTCTGAGAGTTCTGTCATAATAGTAAAGCAAGAATCGTGCCAAGCCGGATAATCATGAAAATCAGGGGTTAATTCTGCTCAGGCGGCCTTTCCGGCCTCATTCAAATGAAGAAGGCTGCGTAAAAAGGTAACAGCAGTAATTTTTACACAGTTTTGGTATTTAATTCAGGGAGGTATTTCCAGTACCGCTCAGGCATAAACTGCCGCTGGAGCAGGGGATTTTTCCGGCTTTCGTTGTTGATGGTCCGGTGGTAATGCCGCCAAAGATCCGTCCAGGGATCATTGTCGGCGGGTAAGGGCTCTGAGAGCAGATCGAAAAGCCGGGGCTCCCCACCGGGATTGCGGGAGAGGCAGAGACCGCGCCTTTCGTCGATGATGGCCCAGGCCTGTTCGCCGAAGCGCCGGGTAAAATGGAAAGCCAGTGCGGGAAGCACAAAGTGATCCGGGGCGCAGCGGGCAACATAGACCCCGTCTTCATTTGGGCTGAACCGGAGAAAGCCCCTCATACGGTCGATTTCGTGGGCCGCCTTGTAGGCCGCCGCCAGCACGGCCCGGACATCGGCGTCGCCCCGATCATGGGCTTGCCGAGCCGCCCCCAGCCGGGCCTCCTCGCCGGCGGTCCAGTCTGCGGGGGCGGATTTACCGGCGGCCCGCCGGGGGGCATGCGCGGTCTTCTGAGCCGCGGCCTTTTTGGCCGCAGCCAATGTCTTAAAACCGAAGCGGATTATCTCCGCCTCAATGGGAAGCTCGCTCATCCAGGCGGCGGCAAAGGTGTCGAAGGCGTCCGCCGAAACCGCGTAAAGATCGCGGGCAGAACCGGTTAAGGCGGACTCCGGGCCATCGGTCAAGGCGCTTTCCCACGGGAGCGGCGCCCCGGACCGGGCTGCCGACTGGGGGACGCCGTCTTCGCCGAAAAGATCGCCTTGATTGGACGGCCCCGGCGGCCCGGAGCGCCCCCCGGCAGCCGGAACAGGGCTAAGCCGCCTGATATGGTCCGGAAACGCCGGAGCCGCGCCTGAGGCCGCGGCGGCCCACACCTCATCCAGAATTGAAAAAAGCCCCTCCAGGGAGCCGTCGTAAGTGCGCTCGATCATGGTACATCCTCCCTCAAAACTCAAACAAGGGCAGCTGTAAACCCGCCCCGTCCTGATCCGAGAGCAGCCGCCGGATGCGCCGGGGGTCTTCGGGTTTGTCGATGAAGGCCCCGGAACAGGTGATGAAGTACCGGGCCCGCTTGATTACGGCGCCCAGGCGGCGGAGGCTGTCGAAGCTGAGGCTGCGGGAACGGCGGGTCTCGATGATACGCCGGGCGGTCTTTGCGCCGATGCCGGGAACCCGGAGCAGGGATTCGTAATCGGCGCGGCTGATTTCTACGGGGAAGAATTCCAGGTGCTTGAGGGCCCAGGCGGTTTTTGGATCGATGTGGGGGTCCAGGAAGGGGCTCCCCTCGTCAAGGATTTCGGCGGCGTTAAAATGGTAGAACCGCATGAGCCAATCCGCCTGGTAGAGCCGGTGTTCCCGAACCAGGGGCGGGCCGGGGATATCCGGCAGCCGGGGATCGGGGATGCCCGCCCTGCCGTTGACCCCCACGGGGATAAAGGCGGAATAGTAGACCCGGCGGAGGGAAAACTTGTGGTAGAGGGAGCCGGAAAGCCTGATGATGGTCCGGTCATCCTCCTCGGTGGCCCCCACGATAAGCTGGGTGCTCTGGCCCGCCGGGGCAAAGGCCGGGGTGGATTTGATCCGCCGCCGGTCCTCCTCAAACTGGGAACTGAGGCCTGAAAAATCATCCATGGCCCCGAAGATCACCTTCCCCGATTTTTGGGGGGCCAGGGTTTGCAGGCTCTTGTCCGTGGGGAGTTCGATGTTGGCACTGAGCCGGTCCGCCCAGAGCCCTGCCTCCCGGATCAGCTTTTCCCCCGTACCGGGGATGATCTTTAAATGGATATAACCGCCGTAACCCGCTTCGGTGCGCAGTTTTTTTGCGGTCTCGATCAGTTTTTCCATGACGATGTCCGGGTCCGCAAAGATCCCCGATGAAAGAAAGAGCCCTTCTATAAAATTACGCCGGTAAAATTCGCAGGTAAGTTCCACCAGTTCGTTCACGGTGAAGGATGAGCGCCTGGTGTCCGCGGATGCCCGGTTCACGCAGTAGGCGCAGTCGAAACGGCACACATTGGAGAAGAGCACCTTGAGGAGGCTGACACAGCGGCCGTCCTCGGTCCAGCTGTGGCAGACCCCTGCGGGGATACTGGCCCCGAAACCGCCCTTCCCCGCCTTGCCGTTACTGCCGGAGGAAGCGCAGGAGGCGTCGAACTTTGCCGCACCCGCGAGGATCGATATTTTTTCACCCAGATCAAATTGACCCTGTATTGCGCCTACCATAGAACTACTATACATTTGTATAGAAGAAAACGCAAGTACATATGAAAAAAAACCTTATTTGTCAACGATGAATCACTACCAAATGCCGTTCCTCATCAAGGCCGGGGACCGGGCAGGGAAGTGCATCCCATTTACCGATGTACTTTTCTGTCGCCGCCATTTCTGTTTGTATCGCTTCCATCCGTCCTTTATAAGCCGCAAGCACACCGCCTTCTGCGAGCAGCCTGAACAGGCCCTTGAGTATGGGCATATCCAATGGCCGGAATGCCCGGAAGGTGATGATGTCAAAACGCCCTGGTTCCTGTTTTTCCATTTCCCCTTCTTCAACAATAACGTTGGAAAGTTCCAGCACAGCGATGGTGTTTCGCAGGAATCCTGCGCGGCGGCCCATCCGTTCAATAAGGGTGAATGAAACATTCGGCAAAGCAATAGCCAGGGGAATCCCCGGCAGCCCTGCGCCGGAACCCGCATCTGCGATAAGCAGATGCTCCTGAATTTTTCCACATGTTTCCAAAAGCCGTAAAATAATCCCCAGCGGGGCCAATGAGTCGAGGATATGTTTGGTGACCAGTTCGCTGCGATCCTTTGCGCCCACGAGACCGTAGGCGGGATTGAAGAGTTCGATCTCGGCGATGTATTTTTCGAGCAGATTAAGAACTTCTTCGGCGCGGAATTTAACGATGGCATCAACAGCGCTATCCGCTTCGCAGAGGCGCTGAATTCCTTCACTCAGAATTGGGTCCATTCTGCTTATTTCTTGCCCGGTTTACCCTGTTTTTCCTGCATTTTCCGCAGGGCTTCCGCAAAGGGGTTGTACATGGTGCCGTCGTCGTCTTTACCGCCGACGCCCCCTGCGCTGCGGTTATGATCGCCGCCGGGACCTCCCCGGCCATAGCCGCCAGCATTGCCCCCAGGCTGTCCGGCAGGACGCGGCCCCGGCCTGAATCCGCCCTGACGATTGTCGCTGCGGTTTTCGCCGTGCGGAACTTCGCGAGAATTACTGCGCACAGTATCACTGTAAGCTGCAGCAGGTGAACCGGCCCCGGCCTTTTCGGTTTTCTTGACCGCCACCGCCCGCTTCTTGTCGCCATGACCTTCGGCAGAATGACTCCCCGGCATTCCCTGTTCCGCCGAACCTTGTCCGGCTCCCGCCGCATTGTGTTCCGGCTTCTGCTGCGCCGCAATTGATGCCTTTTGCGCCGCAATCGATTCCCTTTGCGCCGGATCTTTTTTCCGTGATAGGCCGATGCGCCTGCGGTCCAAATCCAAACTGATGATGCGGAATTCCAGCACATCCCCCACCTTTACCGCGTCCATGGGGTCCTTTACAAAGTGATCGCTCAGTTCGGAAATGTGCACCAGTGCGGTTTCCTTGATCCCCAGATCCACAAAGGCGCCGAAGTCCACGACATTTTTTATCTTGCCGGTGATCATCATCCCCTCGTGGAGATCCTCGAAGGTCACCACGCCCTTCTGCATGATCGGCTTGGGGAAGCCGTCACGGGGGTCCCGGTTGGGCTTTTTCAGTTCCTCGATAATATCGTTGATAGTGGTGTCGCCAAGGCTGTGCTTTTCTTTAAGGGTTTTGATTTCATCGTGACTCAAATTACCGGTGGTTGTAATGGTCTCCCGTATCACCTGCGCCACGCCGTAGTTTTCAGGATGCACCCAGGTGTTGTCCAGGGGATTGGGGCTTTCGGGAATTTTGAGGAAGCCGGCGCACTGTTCAAAACTTTTCGGTCCCATGCCGGGGACGGTGACAAGTTCCTCGCGGCTGGCAATACGGCCCTTCTCGTCCCGGTATTTCACGATCTTTTTCGCCAATGAGCTGTTGATCCCGGAAACGTATTTGAGCAGGGACGCGCTCGCGGTGTTGAGGTTGACCCCCACGTTATTCACCACGGAAGAAACCACTT
>BOAU01000011.1 GCA_026002025.1 Spirochaetia bacterium
CCGGGTACAGAATGATCCGTGCCGGGCCGTTCTGCAAAACACGGCGGCAGAGTTCCTGAATTTGCCGGGGTGTTACCTTTTCGTAGAGCGCGGGCCGTTGGTCCAGCCGGGAGAGGGGGGTGTCCAAAAGCACGGCGGAGTTGGCGTAACTCTGGGCGATGTAGCTGTTGCTTTGGACCGAAGATTCCCATTCTTTTTTCAGGGCCTCCACGGATTTTTTGAAGGTATCCTCGTTGATGGGATCAGAGGCGGTGCGGCTGAGGAGTTCGTTTACCGCGTTGCTCAGTTCTTCTGCGCGGCCGGGATCACAGGAAAAGCTCACCTGCATTATTAGTTCATCATCGGGGATGAATGAGGCCCCGGCGCCCACGCCGATCGAATAAACCCCGCCGAGTTTTTCACGGATATCTTCGGTCATTCTGATATCAAGGTATTCGGTCAATACCGAGGAGATGATGCTTGTTTCTTCGGAGTAGGGTTCCTTTTCATACCAGCCCATGAACACCAGGCTTTTCTCTTCCTTACCCTTGTAAACTTCCTGTTCGATTTTGCCGGGCCGTTGGACCTTGGGGTTGGCCCAGGTATTCCAGGAAACTTCCTGCCGGGGGATCGAGGCGAGGTAGGTTTCCACCAGGGGACGGAAGGCTGCGGTGTCGATATTGCCGGTAAAGACGAAGGTACAGTCCGCAGGGTTGAGGCTGCGCTTGAGGAACGCTTCGGCCTGGGCAATATCCACCTTGAGAAGATCCGAAATTTCCAGGGGCTTAAAGTAGGGATGGTTCCCATTTGTTATTTTGTTGACCTCATCGGAGAAGACCGTGTTGGGGTCTTCGTTCCGCTGGGCCAGGGCGGTCCTGACCTGGTCCATCAGCACCGATACCGCCTCGGGATCGATCCGTGGGTCCGTGACACCAAGGTAGATCATTTCAAAAAGGGTTTTGAGATCCCCGGTGGTGGCGGAACCCTGCAGGCCCCGGTAGTAACCGCCGGTCCAGAACCCGATGGATGCCTGTTTGTCCGCCATTTTTTTTGCCAGATCGGGCCGGGAATAGGGGCCGAGCCCGGAGGCCTGCGCCATTTCCACGGCGTACCGGGCGGAGATAAACTCTTCCGGCGCGGCGCTCATGAAGCCTCCCCGGGCCATGGCGTAGAGTCTGATTTCGTTATTCCGGTTTTTTGTTTCTTTAAGGATAACCTTTGCGCCGTTTCCCAGTTCCCAGATAATTGCCCCGGTTTCCGCATCCGTTGATTCGGCGGCAATCTCCCCTGCAACCGGCTGCCAGGGGAGCAATTCGGCCTCTGTTGCGGTTTCTACCGGGCGGGCAATTTTCAGCCGGGAACTTTGCCGGACCAGCTGCTTGATCCGATCTTCGGACAGGAGCCTGGTCTCTGCGGGCAGAGACCTTGCCTCTTCTGACTCGGGGGCGATGAGAAAGACCTTGAGATCGCCGGGCTGGAAATAGTCCTTTGCCGCCGCGGCGATATCCTTGACCCCAATACCGGGGAGGAGTCTTTTGGCCGCGTCCAGTTCCCATTCAATGTCGGGGAGAGTTTCCCCGGCAAGAAAATATTCGGTAAGGCTGGAAATATAGCGGCTTGATTCCTGCCGATCCTTTTCGGAAACCATCTGTTCCAGATCGGAAATCACGGAGCCCTTGGCAATGGCGATTTCCCCGGCGGTAAAGCCGTAGCGGACAATGGATTCCTTTGCCCGCAGAAGTTCCTGCAAAGTGGCCTCGGCTTCGCCGGTTTTGGCCTGACCCGCCAGGATGTAATAGCGGGAAGATTTCCCGTACCGGGTATTCCAGCCCCCGGCGCCCACATAGGGGGTTTCCGGCTTGTAGGACGCCTCCTCAAAACGGAGGTCCAGCATCCGGTCGATAAGGACGTCGATGAGCCCCTCCCGGTAACCGGCAAGGTCGGCCTTTACCGGCTGGGGTGTCCGCTTGTAGTAGAGGTTGAACTGGGTGTAGGTCAGTTCCGGGTCGGTGATGATCGCCGCCTCAAGATTACCCTTTTTGGGGGCGGGAAGCTCAAATTCGGGGACAAGCGGGGACGCAGTTGAGGCCGGGGCGGTAAAATGGTTTTTCAATTCCGCTTCCAGGGCAGTGCCGTCAAAGTCCCCAACGATGATCAGGGCCATATTGTCCGGGCGGTACCAGCGGCGGTAAAAATCCGCAAGCCGTTCCACCGGGGCGTTCTCGATAATCTCCGGGAGGCCGATGGGGGTCCGGTCCGCATAGAGGGAGTCCCGGAAAATGATGGGCAGCAGCTTCCGCCTGACCCGCTCCCCGGCCCCAAGCCGGGAACGGTATTCTTCCATAATAACCAGCCGTTCATCATCCACGTCCCTGGGATCAAAGGTGACGGCATAGGACCAGTCATCCAGCACCGCCAGGGCATTTTCGGGCACCCGTTTGAGGGTCCCGGCCTCAGCGCTGGTTTCCACCGGTACCTCAATGCCGTAGACCGTGCGGTCAAAGCTGGTATAGGCGTTTACCTCAGGGCCGAAGCGCATCCCCAGGGAGCGGAGGTAGTCTATCAGTTCCGATTCAGGGAAACGGGCGGTGCCGTTAAAGGCCATGTGCTCCACAAAGTGGGCCAGCCCTTGCTCATCGTCTTTTTCATTAAGGGAACCGGCGTTTACCGCCAGGGTAAGGTAGGCCCGGTTTTCCGGTTTTGAATTTTCCAGGATAAAATAGGTAAGGCCGTTGGGAAGTTTGCCGGTCCTGACCGCTTCCATAAAGGGCTGGGCCGATTCGGGACGGCCCAGACCGCCGAAGGCTTCAAGGCCGGGCGCGGCCTTTCCCGCAGAAGCGCAGGCGAAGATTCCCGTTAAAAGGACACAAAGAGCCAAAAAGGGGGCAAATTTTTTCATTACTTTCATACCCTCATCATACTAATTTTTTCAAAAATGATATATTAAAATCCGATAATATGATAGATTATCTTTTAAGGAAGGATTTAAAATGAGATTAGTGACCAGATCTGACTTTGACGGATTGGCCTGCGGGGCGCTTTTGGTGTATTTGGGGCTCATCGACGACTGGAAATTTGTCCACCCCAAGGATATACAGGACGGCAAGGTCGAGGCCACGGATAACGACATTCTGGCGAATGTCCCCTACAGCAAGGGCTGTCAGCTCTGGTTCGACCATCATTCAAGCGAAAATGAACGGCTGGGCAATATCTTTTTTGAAGGGGTTTCCCGTGCGGCCCCCAGCTGCGCCCATGTGGTCTACGATTATTACGGCGGGGACACGACGCTGGGCCGGTTCTCCCGGATGATCTACTATGTGGACAAGGTGGATTCCGGGGATCTTACCACCGACGAAATCCTGGACCCCAAGGGCTGGATTCTTCTGGGCTTTATCATGGACCCCCGCACCGGTTTGGGGCGCTTCAAGAATTTCACCATCAGCAACTATGATTTAATGAAGAAACTTGCCAAGGACATCAGCGAAAAATCCATCGAGGAAATTCTGGCCATGCCGGACGTAAAAGAGCGGCTCGATGTCTATTACGAACAGGACACCCAATTCCGGGAAATGATGGCCAAGCACGCCAAAGTCGTCGGAAACGCCGTGGTCATAGACCTGCGGGGGGTGAACCCCATTTATGCGGGGAACCGCTTTATCATCTATACCCTTTTTCCGGAACAGAATATCTCCATGTGGATAATCGACGGCCGGGAGAAACTCAACGCCGCAATCAGCGTGGGCTACAGCATCATCAACAAAACCGCCACGGTGGACGTGGGGAGCATGCTTTTCCACTACGGCGGCGGCGGCCACCACCAGGTGGGAACCTGCCAGGTGCCCTATGCCGATGCGGACCGGGTCATTAAAAAAATTGTGGAAAAAGTAAAGGGATGAGCCGGTTCCAAAATTAAGAATTTAACCACAGACCTCACTGACGCCACGGACTCCTGCTTTTTTATCCTTTCCTTTGTCCGTGAGGTCTGTGTGGTCTGTGGTTAATCCTTAGAATTCTATCTTAATCAGCGAAAATCCGTGAATAATCTTTTTCATGCGTTTGTCGTGACCGTGTGCTGATGGCCCTGCGGACACCGTATTCTGCCATCCTGCCGTTCCCTTCGTTTCTAGTTATGCAATATCCAGTCAAGTTCCTTTTCAAAAACAGAGAGAATTTCATCCTTTTTACGCTGAATTTCCGCTTCCCTTTCCTCCGGCAGCCGGTTGATCCGCTGAAACAGGACCAATGGGTCCACCCCCAGGGCTTCGGCAATTCGTTCTATGGTCGAAAGCTTGGGTACATTCCGGTAAATTTCCATTAATCCGATATAGCTGGTCGCCGTATTACAGGCTTCCGCCAGTTTTTCCTGGGAAATGCCCTTTTCCTTACGGATTCGCTTGATATTATCAATAACCAATTTTTCCAGAAACATTTTTATATTATTATTGATATAATTTTTGGTTTTTATTGATAAAATCAATATAATATTGTATTATATCTGATATAGTCTGAAGATTGCGGGGGTGTTACCCCTTCCTCAGGAAATTTTCTTGTAAAGGAGTGGTTATGAAAAACTACAAGGTGTTTTTAGGAATAGCGGCGCTTGCGCTGGTATTCGGTTTGGTGTTTACCGGCTGCAGTGACCCCACCCAGGTGGAAGGTGATGTGGGCCGGTATAACGTTGCCCATGGCCCAAAGATTGATGCAAGTACTTTGACTGTCGTAAAGGGAACTGGTACTGCTACTGGTTATTTAATTGTGAACTTTAAGCCGGCCGATAATGCTATCTCTCACACTGTTTATAGGAGCCCTGACAAGAAGCTTATTGTCGGGAGTACCTCCACTGTGACTATTGGTAACGGTTTAGCTGCTGATGGAAACCCTACCATAACAACCGGAATTCCTGATTATACCAAGGCCTCTGCATATTTTTCTACCAGTAGTACCGATACGACAGCTTACTATATTGGTGTGCGGGCTCAGGATGTCCTGGGTAACAGTGGTGACATTGTATGGAGTGCGACCGCGGTTGCCGCCCGTTAACTAACATTAATTAAGCGCATATTTAAGCGCGGCGCCTGAAAAGGTGTCCGTTGCCCAAAGGTTGTCCTTTTGGACGGCTTTTATATCAGTAAAGGGGACTTTATGAAAAAGCTTCAAATTTTTGGAATGTTGGCAATGGTATTGAGTCTGGCGTTCACCGGTTGCTCTGATCCGACAGTGATTGAGGGTAATGTGGGTAACTACGCTGTTGCCCATGGACCGAATGTCGACGCCAGTACCATAACCGTTGAAAAGGGGACCGGTATTTATGCTAATCACCTGGTTGTGAACTATAAACCGGCCGATAACTCTATGGGTAATCAATTTTATATTAGCGTCGATAAGAAGGTTCTTGTTCAAATCTCTTCCTTCTATACAAATTTCGGCTATGGTTATAAAGCTGATGGAGGTAATCTCATAACAACCGGAATTCCTGATTATACCAAGACCGGTGTACGATTTTTGCTTCCGGCGGGTAATGCGGATACAAATGCTTATTACGTTGGTATCCGGTCTTATGATCCATATAACTACGGTGACATTGTATGGAGTGCGACTGCGGTTGCCGCCAACTAATATCAGTTAAGCAGTCTTGGCCCCCCGTAAGGATTTCCGGGGGGCCTTTTTTATAGCCGATCCGGGTACTTCGACATATACACATTTTATGTTATACTGTTCATGTGCAAACAATGGTAAGCGTGGCGGCCCTCTGTGCGGTGGGCGCGGAAAAGGTTGTCTCAAATGAACTGCGGAAGCTCGGCCTTTCCATCCTGGATACGGGGTTTGGGAAGGTCCGGTTCAACGCGGATATTATGGGGATTTACCGTGCGCTGATGGCCCTGCGGGCAACGGACCGGCTGCTGCTGGAAACCGCCCTTTTCGAGGCCATGGATTTTGACGCCCTTTTTGACGGCGTAAAGGCCGTCCCCTGGGAGGATTTCATCCCCCGGGGCATGGGGCTCCGCATTACCAAGGTCCGGTCCAACCGATCCCGGCTCAAGGCGGCCACCAGCATCCAGGCCATTGTCCACAAGGCCGTCGCGGAGCGGCTCTGCGCTGTCCATAAAATTCAGCGCTTGCCCGAGGGGGAAAAAACCGCGGAGCTCCGGGTCTATGTGGAGAAGGACCAGGTGTCCCTGCTCCTGGACCTTTCCGGGGAACCCCTGTTCAAGCGGGGCTACCGCAGCGAAGCCGGGACCGCCCCCTTGCGGGAAACCACCGCCGCGGCGATCCTGCTTTTGGCGAACTGGCGGCGGAAGTTTCCCCTCTACGATCCCTTCTGCGGATCAGGGACGATCCTCATCGAGGCCGCCATGTACGCCTGGGATATGGCCCCGGGCCTGGGCCGGCCATTCGCGATCCAGGACCTCCGCATTGCCGACCGGGAAGCGGAAAAAAACGTCCGCGCCGAATTACTTGCCAAGGTGAATTTTGAGCGCACCATCCGCATCTGCGGCAGCGACGCCGATTCACGGGCGGTGTCCATCGCCAAATCCAACGCCCTGCGGGCATTTGATCTGGCCTGCGGAAAAATTCCCCAGCAAGGGGTGCGGCTGGATTCGCCGGGCGGCGGCGCGGGGGCAGCATCGGCTTTGCCTGAAATAAAAGTACTGCCCATGAAGGATGCCCATGCGTCCTCAACGGAAACAGGTTTCATTCTGACAAACCCGCCTTACGGGAAGCGGCTGGGCAGTGCCGAGGAGTCGGAGGCGATCTATGCCGAAATGGCGGGGCTCTGCCGGAGTTTCCCCGGATGGAAGCTGGCCCTGATTACGGATCATCCGGGCTTTGAATCCTTCTTCGGCAAAAAAGCGGATTCATGCAGGGAGATTACCAACGGCGCAATCCCTTCATATTTTTTTCAGTATGAAGGCTTATAATTTTTTGGGAGCAGCGGAATGGCCATCATCGTAGAACATGAAAAACGGCGGCGGGAAATTCTGGAGAAGGCCCTTGATGTATTTGTGGACGAGGGCTTCGAGGACGCAACCTTTCAGAAAATCGCCGACCGCTGCGGCATCACCCGTACCACGTTGTACATCTATTTTAAAAACAAAAAAGAAATTTTTAACTACAGCATCAAGCAGTTCCTGTCGGAAGTTGAGGGGGGCATTCTCAAGATCCGCGCCGATACGGGCCTTAATGTCGTGGAGCGGATCATCCGGGTTCTTTCCGATATCATTGACCGGCTGGAAAAAAGCCGCCGCCTTCTTTCGGTGGTTCTGAATTATCTCCTCTATCTTTCCAAAAGTAATACCGATCCCGATTCCCGCGTCCGCCGCCGGACAATACGGCTGCGGCATTTCCTGGCCACCATGGTGATCGAAGGGATCCGCGCAGGGGAGATTCGCCCGGTGAAAGTCAAAGTCGTCGATGAACTTTTATACGGCCTGATTGAATCCGCCATCTACCGCCTGGTGATACTCAAGCGGGAATCCGTAGGTGATTTGAAAGAAGTGGTTGAATTAACGGTGCGGCATCTATCTGCTTCGGCATCCGCCGAAGCAGTCGCTAAAGCGAGCGCAATATAAGGAGGATGATCATGACAAACACTGAAGTTGCTTCTGTTGAGTGGGAAAAAATCCCCGCGCTGGAACTGAGGGTCGGCCCATACAAAGCCCAGGTACTCCCCGGTTTCGGCGGCCATCTTGTTTCTTTTGAAGATGATAAAACCGCGTTTCTCCGCAAACCCGCAAACCTCGAAGCCTACCTGATCCTTCCTGAAGCCTATGGGCTCCCCGTACTTTTTCCGCCGAATTTTATTGATGGCTGCGGCTTCCGTGCGCGGGGCACGGAATATCATCTGCCGGCGAACAAGGCGGGGGGGACCAGGCATTTCCACGGCCTGCTCTACCAGCGTTCCTGGCAGGTGGATCGGATAAGTAACAGTAATACTGCGGCGGAACTGGACCTGTCATTTACCTCCCCTGCGGGGGGCGAAGTGTACCGGTGGTTCCCCCACCCCTTTTGCGCCCGCCTGCAATACCGTCTGGAAGAGGGGCGTCTTACCCAGGAGATACGTTTTGAAAACAGGGATAAAAAGCCCATGCCCATGATGCTTGGGTTCCACACCGCCTTTGCCCTTGACCGGGCGCAGGACCCCGAGGCGTACCGTATCCGCATCGGCATCGGCGACGGCTTAAAAGCCGATGTGCGGAGCAGCGCCGAGGCGCCCATGACAGATTTCCGGGAAGGCCGGATTCTGCACAAAGGCGAACCGATCTACGGCCAATTCTACGCCGAATCCTTTGAAGATCAGCCGGGCCGCCCCTGTCACGGCGCCCTTATCGAAAACCTGCGGACCGGTAAAAAACTGCGCTACACCACCGATGAGCAGTTCGGCTATTGGGTAATCTGGAACCAGAACGGGGACGATTCTTTTCTCTGCATCGAACCCCAGACCTGCGCCATCAACGCCGCCAACATGCATCAGGAACAGGATCTTTTCGGTTTCAGAATGCTGGACGCCAGAAAAACTTTCAGCGCAAAAAACAGCTTTACTGTGGAATAAGGAGATTAATATGTGGGCTCTTTATGCATTATTTTCCGCCATTTTCGCGGCATTAACTTCGATACTGGCAAAGATCGGCATTGAAAATGTCAATTCGACTTTGGCGACCGCAATCCGTACTGTGGTAGTATTACTGTTGGCCTGGGGCATGGTTTTTATAAGCGGCAAACAGCATGACATCGTAAACCTCACCCACCGGAATATGCTCTTTCTGACGCTGTCCGGTTTGGCCACGGGCCTTTCCTGGCTCTGCTATTACAAGGCCCTGCAAATGGGCGAAGCCTCCAAGGTGATCCCCATCGACAAATCCAGCGTGGTGATCGGCATGGTACTGGCCTTTGTGGTGCTCAAGGAAACACTTACCATAAAGGCTATTATCGGGGGATCACTTATCGCCATCGGAACCTTTGTGCTGATATTTTAAGGAGGATGATCTGATGCTACGCTATACCTGCGGCGGTCAATGCACTGCGCCCCTTACCCTTAAAATGAACGCCGCTGATTTTCTGCCCCGCAGTGATACTGTGTTTTATTGGATGGGGGCGGCGGGTTTTATGCTGAACGCACGGGGAACCGTGCTGCTGCTGGACCCGCTTCTGCAGACGCTGCCGGCCGCCTCTGCGGATAAACCCGAGCGGAGCGAAATCGGCCTGGAAATGCTGATCCAATGGCCCATCGAGGCCGTTGCCGTCCCCCGTGCCGATGCGGTGTTGTACACACACACCGACGATGATCATCTCGTACCCGCATCCTTGCGCCGGGTCAGCCCCTGGTGATGCGGAACGGGAGAGAAGTATAGTGATTACTCCCAGGGGAACCCCGCCCCAGCCGCAGCCCAATCAACGTACTGCGCCGCAGTCCGGGGTGAGCGTCCGTTGAACCACTTTTCCCAGCGGAGTGCGTTCTCCCGGAACAGCCGCCGCGCTTCTGTTGCAGTAATACTGTCGAGGATGCCCCGCTTCTCCGCGATAAAACAGGCGATGTCCAAATACTCATCCTGACTGGGTGAAGTGTAGACCACGGTCAAGCCGAAGCGATCAGCCAGGGAGAACTGCTCCTGCATGGTGTCGAAGGCCCGCACTTCACCGTCAGCGGGATTCCCCGCCGCCAATGTGGGCCGGTCGGCGATTCGTTCCTTGACCAAATGCCGCCGGTTGCTGGTGGCGTAGACCACTACATTTGCGGGCCGCGCTTCCACACCGCCTTCGAGCAGCGCCTTGAGGCAGGTAAAGGAATCGTCAACGGCCTCGAAAGAAAGATCGTCGATAAACACGATAAAAGGCAAAGGCCTGTTGGCAAGTGTACCGAGTATCCGGGGAAGATCGGGTAGATCGCTTTTTCGTACTTCCAGAAGCCGCAGGCCCCGTGGGGCATACTCGTTGCAGATCGCCTTAACCGTGGCGGATTTCCCCGTACCCCGATCCCCATAGAGGAGCAGGTTGTTGGCATGTTTGCCCTCCAGAAAACGGAGGGTGTTGGCGATGACCACCGAACGCTGTTCCTCATAGCCGGAAAGGTCGGCAAGGCTGATGGGGTCTCCGTTCCGCACAGGCCGCAGTAATGCTGTGGTTTCATTTTCTCCGCCGCAATTCATTCCCCCAGCGCCGCCCGCCCAAAAAAATGACCGGTAGAGCCCAAGGCTGCCCGCTCCGTGTGCGCCGATATATTCTACCAGTGCAGGCAGGGCCGCGCCCCAGTTACCTGTCTGCGGAAAAATCTCCCCGGCAGCTTTAACAACATCGCCCTCGGCGGCCCAAAAGGCGCGGGCCTCCGCCTCAATGTTCTGTGCCGCGTCCCCAAGGCCCGCATCCCGGAGTATGCCCCCAATGTGGAGACCCAGGGCTGCCAGGTCAAAACCGGCGATGCGGCCCAGCCGGTCAAGGTCACCGGCGGCGGCAATGCGCAGTACCGGGACCGGCTTGTCCAAACCCCGTTCTGCGAAAACAGAAACTTCGGCGGCCAGGGTAAAGGGGTTTTCTGCAGTAATGGCGAGGAAGGCGATAGCCGAACGAAAGGAGCCGCAATCCATTCCCTTCGCGCCTTCTTTTGAATGCTGAAAAAAAGCCGCGGTAAAGGCTGCCCAGCGGCTGACAAGGTTCAGCGCATGAATCTGTTGAAGACCGGCAGCCGATACACCGGGCGTTGCCGAGGCAGAGCCCGGCGTTGCGGCTTCATCTAACAGGACCGAAAAGGCCCCAAGCAGGGGATGGGAGCGCAAAGGTGAAAACACCGTAAGTCCCGCCAAATCCGCGCGGGCGGACTGAATCGTTTCTGTAATACTCATGGGGATGAGTTTAGCACAGTTTGTTAAAAGAATGAAGGAATTGGGACAGCCCCATTGGCTGAGTCGGTAAACCGGCCGCCAAATTTTTCTATCAGCTTTTCTTTTTCAAAACCACCCGGCAGACAGAAACCGTTAGAAACACTATCGCTGCGATGATCACCGTCATGGCCCCCACGGGGACATCGAAGGCCCAGCCCAGGACAAGGCCCCCCACGGAAAAGAGGGCGGAAAAGATGCAACCTAAAAACATCATCCACCCAAGGCTGCGGGCAAAGGTCCCGGCGGTTCCCGCAGGCAGGGTGAGCATAGCGATGACCATGACAATTCCCACAAATGTTTGAAGCAGAACAATGGCGACGGCGCTTATTGCGAGGAGGGCCAGGAAAAAGGCTTCGGAGTTCACCCCCCGGACACGGGCAAATTCTTCGTCAAAGGAAGAAGCCTCAAGCTGGGGATAGAAGCGCCATGCCAGAAAAAGGACAACCACATCAAGGATGCCCATGAGGATGAGATCGCGGTTTGAAATAAGAAGAATATTTCCGAAGAGATAGGCCGAAGGGTCCGTGTAACCGGGGGTCTTTGCCATGAAGAGCACGCCCAGGCTCATACCCACTGCCCAGATGGCGTTGATCACCGTGTCCTCCCGCTGCTTTGCCCGCAGGGATACTGCGCCGATGATAAAGGCCGAGAGGACCGCGAAGATCAGCGCCCCCGCCATGGGGGGAAAACCGGGGACGATCTTCGCCGCCGAAAGGTACAGGGCCATTCCGATGCCCCCCAGTACCGCATGGGAGACCGCACCGGCCAGGCTCCCGATCCGCCGCACCGTTACTGCGGCCCCCAGGGCGCCGAAAAGTATTGACGACAAAAGCCCTGCGTACAAAGCGTTTCTGATAAAGGGAAAATCAGGGCTGAAAAGCGCCGCAATAAAACTGTTCACTGCCTGCCCCCGCTGCCCGGCGCTGCAAGGTCATCAAAACAACTGTCCGCAGCAATACTGTTATCGTGGATGACCCGCGTTGCTTCGGTCCGGTGCTGGACGATACCGTAGCGGTGGGCCTCCCCTTCGGCGCCGCCCATGCAGAGGGCGCGGTCGGTTAATGCGGAAACAAATTCCATGTCGTGGGTAACGATGAGGATCGTGGTTTTCCCTTTTAGTTTTCCCAATGTTTCAAAAAGCCGTTCAGCGCTTTCGCTGTCCATGTTGGCGGTGGGCTCATCGAGGATCAAAATTTCAGGCCGGGCGGCCAGGGCGCGGGCAACAAGGACCCGCCGCCGCTGTCCCCCGGAAAGGGCTCCGAAAGAACGCTGGGCAAGGTCGGCGATGTCCGCCTGTTCCAGGGCTTCTTCCGCGGCGGCCCGGTCCGCTTCCCGGTATCCCCTGACGGAACGCAGCCGCCCCATGCGCACCACGTCCCGCACGGAGATGGGGAAGGCCCTGTCCGGCGGGGCCTGCTGGGGAACATAGCCTACCCGGTCAAGCCCCTGGGCTCCCGGCAAACCGAAAAGCTCTATCTTTCCCGCATCGGGTTTTTCAAGGCCCAAGAGCAGTTTGAGGACCGTTGTCTTGCCTGAACCATTGGGCCCCACAAGTGCGATAAACTCCCCCTGATGTATATGGAAACCGGCATTTTCCAGCACCTTTACCGGACCGTAGGAAAATGACACGCCGTCAAAACGGAGGCTGATCTGTTGTTCCACAGGATGCAGGGGATGAGGGGCCACATTCTGCTTATCTGTTCCATTCATTCTTTTCCCCTTGCCGCTTTCTTCAAAGCTTCGCCCATGACCCTGACATTGGCAAGCCAATCCGGGGAAAGGGGGTCCAAGGCAGCCAGTTCCGCGCCGATACTCGCGGCGGCGGTCTGTGCGGCCTGCACGGGGAATTGGGCCTGAACAAAAATTGCAGCCGCCCCTTCCCGCCTGGCTTCTTCCATTATGCGCGTAAGGTCGCGGGGACCCGGCTCCTTGCCGCCGGTTTCGATGGCCCGTTGTTCAATGCCGAACTCATCCAGAAAATAACCGAAGCTGGGGTGGTATACAAAAACAACGCTTCCCCGGAGGGACGCAAGCTCCTCCCGCAGAAGGCCGAATTCAGTATCGATGTCATGAATCAAGGCCGCATAATTTTCAGCATAAAGGGAGGCACCCCCTTCATCAATCATTGACAGGGCATCCCGGATATGGGCGGCCATGATCTTCGCCGGTTCAGAACCGAGCCAGGTGTGGCGATCAATGTTGCTGTCATCATGATCACCATCGTCCTCATGATCCTCAAGGCTGCGGAAACTTACCCCCGCGGTTCCGTCAACAATGATAAGCCGGGGAAACAGTGATTCTATTTTCGGCCGCAGGCCGATCTCAAATTCCGCTCCGGAAAGAAGCCAAAATTGGGCCTCCGCCAATGCGGTCATCTGTTTGGGAGTTGGCTCGTAGTTGTGGGGATTCTGCCCCGGCCCCACCAGGACCATGGTCCGCACCCGCTCCCCGCCGATGCGTTCAATAAACCAGGACTGGGGAAGGATGCTGACCGCTATCCGCGGTCTGGCTATAAGCGGCTTGGCATCAACTGACCGCGCAGCATTACTACGATGACATGAGGCCATCGGAAAAATAAACAATAGTAATATTGCACCCGAAAAAATCCTATGTTGAAAACAGATCATCTACACACCTTCGCGCCGCTTCTGTATCAAACGGAATGACCAGTAGAGCATGTTCAGAAAAAGTCCCATAAAAATAGTCATGCCCCAGGTTGTCGGATGATTAAAGGGATTAACAACCCGGTCACTGATATCGTACATCAATTCAAGGGGGTCGGTTAAAATATCCCAGCTGTTCCATCTGAGGTATCTGCCGAGATAAATACCAAAACTTCCCATGAAAAGAAATATCGTTGATAATATGGTAATAAAAACCGGCTTCATAAATTTATGAAGAATCCGTTCAATATCCCAAAGGCTTAAAAAGCCGAACAGTAATCCTGTCCAGGCGAATGACAGTATCATTAACAGATCGTACCAGATGGGCATGGTAAGCCGCTGTCTCAAATGAATTAAATCGGTCAGGATATAGGGGGCATTCGGAAAAAACAAAAGCCAGACAATCACCAGAATCCCTATTCTTATCTTTGATTTTTGGATTCCCGGTTTAATGATTGCCAGGCTGGTCAGCGCCCAGGGAATAAAGGCCAGAAAGAGATTCCAGTTTAGGGACAGGAATATCCGGGTGCCCGTATAAATACATCTGAATATTGAAATGCCGAGACAAAAGAGCGCCGACAATCCCAAAAAAAACGTTTCATGGAGCCGATTTGCACTTTTAAGAATCTTAAGCACCGGTCTGTTCCCCCCGGCCCCGTCCCAAAAATTTGCGGGCAAGGGCAATGCCCGCCCGGAACCAGAAAGGCTCCATCTTCTTCCGTACGATTTCCAGATCCTTGATGATGGGCAGATGCTGGGGACAGTGGGCTTCGCACTTTCCGCATTTGATACAGTGACCCGGGCTTCCCGTCTTTTCCGAGGTAACCCCAATGCTGGTAACAAACTGCTGCAGCCCTGCGCCAAAGCCGATGGAAAAAGAAGTGTTGTATGCGGCGAAACAGCCGGGGATGTTAACCCCCTTTGGACAGGGCATACAGTAGTTACAGCCGGTACAGCGGATACGGTAGGCCCTATTGATCACCTCAAGGGCCCGGCGGTACACATCCTTTTCCCCTTCGCCGAGCATCCCCGGCCGGGCCTTGTCCGCCAATCGCAGGTTTTCTTCCAGCTGCGCCATATTGGACATCCCCGAAAGGAGGAGTCCAACCTCTTCCTGATTCCACACCCAGTTGAGTCCCCAGCCCGCCGGGGAAAGATCTGCCTTGGCTTTTTTGAATATGCTTACCGCATCCTTCGGCAACGCATCGGCGAGCCTTCCCCCCAAAAGGGGCTCCATGATCACCACGGGCATCGTTTCCGCCGCCTTCCGCAAACCGGTAACCCCGGCCTGGAAATTTTCATCGGAATAGTTGTACTGGATCTGACAGAATTCCCAGGGGTAATCGCCGACAATCTTTAAAAAATCGTCCTGTTTGCCGTGATAGGAAAAACCGATCTGCCGGATTTGGCCGATCTTCTTTTTTTCGGCGATCCAGTCCTCAATGCCCCAGGCCTTGAGCCTTTGCCACTGATCCGTGTCGGTGAGCATGTGGAGGAGGTAATAGTCGATATGATCCGTCCGCAGCCGTTCCAGGCTCTTGCTGAAGTACTTGTCAAAATCTTCCGGCCCCTTGACCACCACCACCGGAAGCTTGGTGGCGATGTACACCTTGTCCCGGACCTTGTTTTTTTCAAAAATCGTCCCCAGGGCTTCTTCGCTGCCGGGGTATATCCAGGCAGTGTCAAAGTAGTTCACCCCGCCGGCAATGGCGGTCATCACCAGTTCTTCGGTCTTCCGCATGTCGATCATTCCCAGGGTCTTGGGGAACCGCATACAGCCAAAACCCAAAACAGAAAGTTTATTCCCCGATCTTTTATCAATCCGGTACTGCATTGACGGACCTCCATAATATCTCCATGATCTTATCATATTATACAATGAGAAATGCAAAAGGGGAAAGTGTGGCACAAGACGGAATTATCAATTTACGGGTGCGGGACATGAGCTGCACCGCCTGCGAACGCCGCATTGAGCGCTCCCTTGCGGCGGAGCCGGGGATTTCCCGGGTCAGGGCGAACTATGTCCGGGGTTCCGTCCGCATCATCCGCGATCCTGATGTAGGGAACGCGGCGGTGAGCCTTGAACACATCAAATCCCTGTTGGGTGATCTTGGCTATCCTGTGCTCGAAGGCGAAGGGCCGGGGCAAAGCGGCGCGCGGCAATGGCTCAACACGGCCCTGATTCTGCTCCTGATAATCGCCGCTTATCTTGTCCTGAACCAGTTGGGTGTGTTCTACCTTTTCCCCGTGGCGGACGAACAGACCGCCCTGCCCGTCCTTTTCATCATCGGCCTTTTGACATCGGTTCACTGCGTCTCCATGTGCGGGGGGATCAATATCGCGCAATGCGCGGGGGCCGGGCAGGCGGCGGCCAATACAACAGACCCAGGCGCACGGCTTTTTCCCAGCCTGCTCTACAACGGGGGACGGATTATTTCCTATACCTTGATCGGCGGCATCGTGGGCGCATTGGGATCGATGATCACCCCATCGGGGGCATTCCGGGGAATCGTTGCCCTGGCCGCCGGGGTCTTTATGCTGATCATGGGCCTTAACATGCTGGGACTTTTTCCGGCGCTGCGGAACATCGTCCCCCGGCTTCCGACCTTTTTTTCAGGCGGCATTGAGCGTACCCGGACCCAAACAGGCGCCGGCAAGGGCCCCTTTGTGGTGGGCATCCTCAACGGTCTGATGCCCTGCGGCCCCCTCCAGGCAATGCAGCTTTACGCCCTGAGTACGGGGAGTTTTTTCCTGGGAGCCCTGTCCATGCTGCTTTTCAGCCTGGGCACCGCGCCCCTGATGTTCGGGCTGGGGGCGCTCAGTTCCATCCTCAGCGCCAGGTTCACCCGGATCATGATGAGGGTCAGCGCCGCGCTGGTTATCATTCTGGGCATTATGATGTTGAATAACGGCCTCGCCCTATCGGGGCTTAATATTTTGTATTTTTAACAGGAGTGTGTTTATGAAGAAGAAAACAGTAATACTGTGGATGATGATTCCCGTGTTTCTGCTGGCGGGATGTTCCGGAAGGACCATCGGTTTTTCAGCGGCCCCAACGCCCAGGGCAACGGCAAAAACCGGTACGGCACAGGTTACCACAGCGAAGCCGTCAACCGCGCAGGCGGCAAGACCGGACGCTGCCAAGGCAGATGCTGCCGCAGCGGCGATTCCTGCGGCATACCGGAACCCCGCCACCGTGGAGGGGAATGTGCAGACCATCACCAGCCGCTTCACATCCCGCAGCTATGCTCCGATCACGGTGCAGGTTGGAATCCCCGTCAAATGGACCATTCAGATTGCCCAGGGGAACCTGACCGGCTGCAACAACGCAATGATAATCCGTCAGTTTGATATTGCCCAGCGGCTCAAGGTTGGAGACACGGTGATCGAATTCACCCCGGAGAAAACAGGGACTATTCCCTACAGCTGCTGGATGGGGATGATCCGCAGCAGTATTACTGTGGTTGACAGTTTAGCTGCAAACACCGGAACTTCCGACATAGCTTTAGCAAAATAAGGAATGGTAACAATGATGAAGAAATTAGTATTGGTACTCGCCGCAGTATTACTGTTGGCAGGCTGCAACCGGGTACAGACCGGCGGCAAGGAATCGGACGATGCGCTGGCGGCATTCAACGCCATTGTAAAGGCAAATCAGGACCGCAAGGGCTACCACGACGCCCTTAAACATTGGGGACTCTCCCTGCCGGGGGGGAGCAAGTTTGAATGGACCAAGGACACCGGCGCGGGTCCTATCGACTTTGCCATGGTCATTCCGGCGGAGCCCTTTATCAAGGCAGGGCTGGATGTGAAGCGGCTTGACAACACCGGCTATGTTTTCCAGGCAGCCAAGGTCGAGGGCGGAGAATCCCTCCCGGACCTGCTGCTCCATCCATTCGATGTGAGCAGTAAAAAGGAAAACGCCCAGGGCTCCGAGGACGCCCTGCGGCGCATCCTCAAACAGAAGAACGATCTGGTAGAATACCACGGGGATTTGCAGCATTTCAGGCTCTATCTCTATCAAAAGGGTGAAGCCCCATTCGAGGTTCAGTGGACCGAGGAACTCGGCTTAACTGACGCGGACATCACCTTTGTGATCCCCGCGGATCCCCTGACCGCAGCAGGACTGGACATTGCCAAACTTGACGGAGGCTGGTTCTTCCAGAAAGCGGCGGACGACATGGGAATGGGGATGGGATCGAATCCCAATCAGCTGGTGAATATCTATTCGCTGGTAAACTGAAAAGGACAAAAGCATGACCAGTAAAGTGTTGACGATAGAAGGGATGACCTGCGCCGTTTGCGCAAAAACCGTTGAGCGGGTGACCCGAAAACTCCCCGGCGTAACTGAGGCCAATGTAAACCTTGCCACGGAAAAACTCAGCATTACTTTTAATGACGGGGAACTCACGGTCCGCACGATCCAGGATGCGGTTGAAAAGGCTGGCTACAGGGCATTAACCCAATCGGTGAGCAAGGTCTTTAACATCCAGGGAATGACCTGCGCCGTGTGCGCAAAAACAGTGGAGCGGGTAACCAGAAAACTTTCCGGGGTCGATGAGGCCAACGTGAACCTGGCCACAGAAAAACTGAACATCACCTTTGACCCGGAACTGTTAAGCCCCGCCATTATTAAGGCGGCGGTTACCAAGGCAGGTTACAAGGCCCTTGAGGACATCGGCGATGATGAACTGGCGGATAAAAAGCAGGGTGAAATCAGCGCCTTAAGGCGGCGTTTCATTTTGTCGGCGGTATTCGCCCTCCCCCTGCTCTTCATTGCAATGGTTCCCATGATCCTGGAATGGGCCGGGGTAAACCTACCGCCCCTGCTCAACACCATGCGCTACCCCAAACAGTTTGCACTGATACAATTTCTGCTCTGCACCCCGGTGATCATCATCGGCCACAGGTACTATACCGTGGGTTTCCGCAATTTGGTAAAGTTCAGCCCCAACATGGATTCCCTTATCGCCATCGGAACCTCCGCGGCGTTTCTGTACAGTTTCTATGGGGTGTACCAGATTTTCTTTAACGGCAATGTGGACTACGAACTCTACTTTGAGGGGGCCGCAGTAATACTAACCTTGATTACCCTGGGCAAATACATGGAGGCGGTCTCCAAGGGCAAGACATCGGAGGCGATCAAGAAGCTCATCGGCCTTGCACCAAAACAGGCATCGGTAATCCGGGACGGTGTGGAAGTGCAGGTTCCCCTGGACGAAGTTGAAGTTGGGGACATCGTGGTGGTGCGGCCCGGCGAAAAGTTCCCCGTGGACGGCACGGTTATCGAAGGGCTCACCGCGGTGGACGAATCCATGCTCACCGGTGAAAGTATTCCTGTGGAGAAAAAACCCGGCGATCAGGTGATCGGCGCCAGCATCAACAAGAACGGTTCCGTAAAATACCAGGCAACTCGTGTGGGCAAGGACACCGCCCTGGCGCAGATCATCCGCCTGGTGGAAAATGCCCAGGGTTCCAAGGCCCCCATCGCACGGCTCGCGGATGTCATCTCCGGCTACTTCGTTCCCGTAGTAATACTGTTGGCACTTGTCGGGGCGGGGGCATGGTTCCTTTCCGGAGAGACGGTCGCCTTCTCCATCACTATACTTATTTCGGTGCTGGTAATCGCCTGCCCCTGCGCTCTGGGACTGGCCACCCCCACCGCGATCATGGTGGGCACCGGCAAGGGCGCGCAGTACGGCGTACTGATCAAGAGCGGCGTTGCGCTGGAAACGGCCCACAAGATCAACGTGGTGGTTCTGGACAAAACCGGCACGATCACCGAAGGGAAGCCGAAAGTAACGGACATCCTCATTAGTAATGATAAACTCTCATCTGATTCCCTTTTGCAGCTTGCCGCCTCCGGTGAAAAGGGCAGCGAACATCCCCTGGGTGAAGCCATTGTCCGCGCGGCGGAGGAACAGGGCTTGCAACTTTTCCCGGCGGAAGAATTTGAGGCCATTCCCGGTCGGGGCATACAAACGGTGATCCGCAGTAAAACTGTGCTCTTGGGCAACGAGAAACTGATGACCGAAAAAAACATCCCCCTGGCGGATGCCGCCGCCAAGGCACAACATCTTGCCGAAGAGGGCAAGACGCCGATGTACGTTGCGGTGGACGGTGCACTTGCGGGGATCATCGCCGTGGCGGACACGGTGAAAACCACCAGCGCCGAAGCGATACAGAGGCTCCACAGGCTGGGGGTCCAGGTGGCGATGATCACCGGGGACAATACGCGCACCGCAAACGCCATCGCCAAGCAGGTTGGGATCGACACGGTGCTGGCGGAGGTGCTCCCGGAGGACAAGGCCGCAGAAGTAAAAAAATTCCAGGAAACGGGCAAAAAGACCGCCATGGTTGGTGACGGCATCAACGATGCGCCGGCCCTGGCACAGGCCGACGTGGGCATGGCCATCGGCTCCGGCACCGATGTGGCAATGGAAAGCGCCGACATCGTATTAATGAAAAGCGATCTGCGGGACGTGGCAACCGCCATCGAACTTTCCCGCAAGACCATCGTCAACATCAAGCAAAACCTGTTCTGGGCCTTTGCCTACAACACCCTGGGCATCCCTGTCGCCATGGGCCTGCTCTTTGTCCTCGGCGGCCCCCTCCTCAACCCGGTGATCGCCGCACTTGCCATGAGCATGTCATCGGTGTCGGTGCTCAGTAACGCTTTACGTTTACGGGGCTTTAAACCAAGCGCGCTAAAATAGTATCATTATTTTAAGGAGTATATATGAAGACCTTATTGAAGATTGACGGAATGTCCTGCGATCATTGCGTAAAGCACGTGAAGGACGCACTGGAAGAGATCAGCGGCGTGAAATCCGCCAAGGTAAGCCTTAAAGACAATAGCGCCGATGTGGAACACGATGCGGCGGTTACCCTTGCGGCGATGAAGGAAGCGGTTACCGAAGCGGGCTACGAAGTCGTGTGATCCCGGCGAAGCCGACGACAATGCCGACAGTTCTTGTTGTTGATGATGAGGAGAAGATCCTCGACATCGTAAAGTCCTATCTGGAAAAAAGCGAATACCAGGCGCTTTGTGCGGGAACCGGTAAGGAGGCGATGGCTTTGTTGAAAAGCCACGCCGTGTCCCTTATCCTGCTGGACCTGATGCTGCCCGATTTTACCGGGGAAGAACTCTGCCGCAAGGTCCGCTCAATGCCGCTGCCAATCTCGGATGTACCCATTATCATGATGACCGCCAAGGTTGATGAGGCAAGCGTTATTCGGGGACTCAATCTGGGCGCCGATGATTATGTCACCAAGCCATTCAGCCCCCGGCAGCTCATGGCCCGTGTCGCAGCAATACTACGCCGTTCCGGCATGAACGAGGGGCCCGGTCCTCAGGAAAACTGCGTCCTTTCCGCAGGGGGCCTTACGGTGGATCAGGAAAACCGCCGGGTCAGCCGGAACGGGGAGGATATCACCCTTACCCCCAACGAGTACAAAATCCTCAGCCTCCTGATGTCGTCCCCCCGGAAAATTTTTACCCGTGAAGAGATTATCTCCGCGGTTAAATCCGATGAATACGACGGCTTTGACCGGGCGGTGGATTCGCATATCAAGAACCTCCGGCAGAAAATTGAGGAGGATTCAAAATCCCCCCAATATGTCCTGACGGTCTACGGCATGGGTTACCGCTTCGGTGAAGAAGTAATATGATAAGTTTAAAAAATCAACTGGTACTAACCTACGCCCTGTTCATCTGCCTTGCGGTACTAACTCTGGGCATCATGATAAACCTCATCGGGACCAGGCTTTTTTCCGGCTATGTCCGCAGTAACATACAGGTCCAGAGTGAAGAAATCGTCAATTCCGTTATGGATCAATATGATCCCGGCACCGAAAGTTTTGATGTGATCATTCTGGAAGCCATGGGGATGTATTTTGTGCACCAAGGCTACATCATTTCCATTGAAGATACGCAGGGAAATATCATCTGGGACGCCCGCTCCTGCGACATGCAGGAATGCGCAGCGGTGCTGAACGAAATCAGCGAACGCATGGAGGGAAGCCACCGTTTAAGCGGGGGCATTCGGAATCAGCGTTACCCCTTAAGCTATGATGGAACGCCGGTGGGACAGATCAGCATTGATACCTACGGTCCCTTTTTTTACAACGAAAGCGAGTCCCGATTTCTCACTACCCTGAATAAATTTCTTGTCGCCGCAGGAATACTGTTTACTGTTATCAGCGTATTCATTTCGATCTTTCTCGCCTCCGCCCTGGCAAAGCCGATATTATCGGCGGCATCTGCGGCGCGGGCCATTGCCGGGGGACACTTTAATGTGCGCATCCCCGACAAATACGGCATTCGGGAACTCCACGAACTTTCCCGCTCAATAAACGACCTGGCAGCGGAACTGAAAAACGGCGAACGTTGGCAGAAGCGGCTTACCTCGGACATCGCCCATGAACTCCGCACCCCCCTCACCTGTTTGCAGGGAAATGTTGAAGCCATGATCGACGGCGTATGGGAACCGACGCCGGAACGGCTTACCAGCTGCCACGAAGAAATCGTGCGGCTTACAAAACTGGTAGAAGATCTCAACACCCTCTCCATTCTGGAACGGGAAAATCTGATTTTACAGAAAAAAGATTTTGACCTCACTGCCCTGCTGGACCATGCGGCGGAACAATTCCGCCAGGCCGCTACGGAAAAAGGGATTGCCATCAAAACAGAATTTCTCGCCAGAGCCCCAATTTACGCCGACTATGATCGGCTCATGCAGGTCTTTATAAACCTTTTCTCCAATGCGGTTAAATACACCGATCAGGGCAGTATCACCATCGATCTGAATCCTGCCGTCAGATCGAACAATAAAAATAATGATCCGGCATGGGAAGTCACTGTAAGCGATACCGGTATCGGCATCCCCGCAGGGGAACTACCCCATATTTTTGAAAGGTTTTACCGTTCCGACAAATCCCGGAACCGTAACTCAGGGGGCGCGGGAATCGGGCTGACCATTGCCGCTGCAATCGTTAGTGCCCACGGCGGCAGTATTACAGCCGCAAGCGGCGGCGATCATGGCAGTACCTTCCGGGTAATGCTCTAGGATAAAAACTATATCCTTTTACACAATCCTCTGGGCAAGTTTTTTAGAAATACTAAAGACGCAATCACCTATCTTTTCTATATTCCGCACTAAATCTATAGTTTACTAAAACATTTTCAGGGATAATTTACAAAAACATTCAGAATGTATCAAGTACATAATTAAAAAAATTCCAGCGCCAGTGTTACTGCGCCGACTGGGGTTTTTCGTAGGCCAAGCCACTACTGCGGCGCCAGACCGCAGGCCTACGGTCTAAACGGTCTGCGCGTAAAGCGTATGTTATGTGCAGTTTGGGCGCACCCCATTATTTTTTGATTTTATAATTTATATATTGAGATTCCGGGAATAAATTTGAAATCCGATATATTTAATGTTACTAATGTTGTTTTATTTATAATTGCCGTTGCCGCAATTATTGCATCGTTTATAAATAAATTGTGGCTTTTATTATATTGATAAATAAAATCATATGCCAACTCTGATATTTTTTCATCAATATGTACTACTTCAATTTTTGCAAAAGCATTTTTCATATTTGCTATTTCTTTTTTATTTCTTGCACCTAATATTAATTCCATCATTGTTATTATTGAGATTTTTAAATGATTTCTTCTATCCTTTTTAAGAAAATCAATATTTTTAATTCCACGCAAATGATCAATTAGTATACATGAATCGATTAAATAGTTCAATTTTTTCTCCAGGCCTTTGTCCGTAATGTTCCTTTATCAATGTCATAATCTTTCCATATGCCAAAAACAGCCTGGAGCGGATCTTCTTCGATGTCTTTATCCGGTATAGTATATAAATTTTCTATTTTTTTAAAAAGGATTATCCTTTCCTTTTCATTGAGTCCATTAACCTCAGAAACAATCCTGTTTATTTCTTTCAATGCCATAATAACCCCCGTATCTTTATTTATTATATATAAATCCAAAAAACAGTCAACCACTAACTTTGTTCTTTAATTATGAATTTATATCATATATGGTGTCTATTTTTGTATACATTTTACCATTTATGGTATATTTTTTTAATAATTTAGAAAAATTTTAGCCCAAATTGCGCATAACATCCTTTGTACAGGAATCAAGGCAAATTTTATACCTTCACCTTTCCGCTTAATCCCACCGGTCCGCCGATAGTAATACTGCTAATCTCACCCCCAAGTTTACTGACCCTGATTTCAATGATGCCGCCGCTCTGCGCTATATCACAGTGATACTCTCCATCGTGAAGCTCTGCGGTCTTCCAGGCGGCAAGGGCGGCAGAACCGGAACCGCAGCTTGATTCAAAGACCAGCGAATCCGTGGCGGCAACATACACGGCCGGACACATAAATTGTTTTTGGACATCATAAAACATCACGCCGAAGGCGTCAAAAGAATTCTTGCCCGCAATGCGCAAATCACCTTTTTCGATCAAATCCTTTATCGCAAAAAACGTTTTCCGATCAGGCTTCAGCCCCGGCGCAATCACATGGGTAATACCGTCAAACACAAACACCGGCAAAATCCGGCCCTCAAAATTAAGGCTGCCCTGTGCAAGGGGCCGGGGGATCTCCACCTCAGCCCTGCCCGCTTCCGTGTCAACATACACGGGAAGGGGCTCCTTCATGCCGCTTATTTCGATCAACACCGTGACTTTGCCTGTAAACCCGGTCTCGCGGGCGACAAAAAGGCCGAAGCTCCGGGCGGCGTTGCCGCAGAACTCGCCCCCCATCATTTCAAGCCGCCAGTATTTGCGGGCATCCATCGGAGGAACCACAAAGCCCACCTGTTCGGCTCCCAGGCTGGGGTCCGCCAAAAGAACCTTGGCGGCCGCCGCCCGCTCCGATTTGCCGTCGAACCGGTCAAGCACAAAGATAGTAATGTTTTTTGCCGGATCGGCTATGACGATTTCAAAACCCCTGGGGCTCATTTCCACTAAGTTTACATTTTTTGAAATATGGGGTAAAGTCCAATGCGTGGTGCCTGACACCACGTAAGGAGGAAATTTTGAAACGGATTGGAATTATGGTGGTTTTTGCTCTTTTGGGGGCAAGCATGGTCTTTGGGGGCGCTAAAAAAGACGCCGGGACTTCGGGAGGGGATCAGTCCCTTCAGAAAATCCTGGACAAAAAAGTTTTGGTGCTGGGTCTGGACGACTCGTTCCCGCCCATGGGTTTCCGCAGTGAAACCAACGAGATTGTCGGCTACGATATCGACCTGGCAAAGGAAGTCGCCCGCCGGCTGGGGGTAAGCCTTAAGCCCCAGCCCATCGACTGGAACGCCAAGGAGCAGGAGCTCAATACCGGGGAAATCGACTGTATCTGGAACGGATTTACCATTACGGATGAGCGGAAGCAGGCGCTGACCTTTACGCTGCCCTACCTCAAAAATGCACAGGTTATCGTGGTAAAGGGGAATTCTCCGATTCAGACCCTGAAGGACCTTGCGGGAAAAACGGTGGCAACCCAGGCAGGCTCTTCATCGGTTGACGCCCTTGAGGATGCGCCTGAATTTACATCGAGCCTTAAAGAGGTAATCGAAGTTAAAGATTTTCTCACCGCCCTTATGGACCTTGATGTGGGCGGGATAGACGCGGTGGTCATAGACCTCGTGGTAGCCAATGATAACATCAACCGTTCGGGCAAGAACTTCCGCATTTTGTCCGAAACCCTGGGGGAGGAAGAATTCGGCATCGGGTTCAGGAAGAACGACAAGGCCCTGGCCGACAAAGTCTGGGAAACCCTGCTGGCCATGGCAAAAGACGGTACGGTCGCCCAGATAGCCACCAAATGGTTAGGCGCGGATATCTCGATAATCGGGAAATAAAATGCTTCAAATGATCGGCATTATGCTCAAGGGCGCGGGGGTCTCCCTGGAGGTGTTTTTTCTCACCCTCCTCTTTTCCCTGCCCCTGGCTCTGCCGATTGCGTTGGGGCGGATGTCGAAAAACTGGCTGCTCCGCAATGTCATCAACTTCTACCTTTTGATAATGCGGGGCACCCCCCTTATTTTGCAGCTTATCTTTATCTATTTTGCCCCCAAGTATCTTTTGAAATTTTTAAGCGACAATTTTTCCGCTTATATTAGCTCCCAAAATTTCTGGGATGCCCTGCGGTTTTTTCTTTCCTATAACCGGTTCACTGCGGTGATCATCGCCTTTGCGCTGAACTACGCCGCCTACTTCGCGGAGATTTACCGGGGCGGGATCGAGGCCATTCCACGGGGGCAATACGAAGCTGCTAAAGTCCTGGGCTTTACCGGCAACCAGACCTTTGTCCGTATCGTGATGCCCCAGGTGATCAAGCGGATTCTGCCCGCCATGGGGAACGAGGTGATCACCCTGGTAAAGGACACGGCCCTGGCCCAGATCATCGGTGTGGCGGAACTTTTCCACGCGGCCCAGAACGCGGCGGCACGGGAATTTTCCACCACCCCCATTTTTGTGGCGGGACTTTTCTATCTTCTGATGAACTGGGTGGTTTCGGTGGTCTTTGCCCAATACGAAAAAAAACTTTCGTACTATCACTAGTACCATGAAGAGGAGACTGAATGGAAATAATTACCGTCCGGGGAATCTCAAAATCCTTCGGCCCCTTACAGGTACTCAAGGACATATCCTTCACCGTTAATCAGGGGGAAGTGGTGGCCATTTTGGGGCCTTCGGGGTCGGGGAAGTCCACCCTGCTCCGGTGCATCACCCACCTGGAACTGGTGGAAGGGGGGAGTATCAGCCTTACGGGCAGGGATATGGTGAAGGACGGGGTTTATGTGCAGGCGGAACAGCTCCGGGAGATATGCCTTAAGGTGGGGCTGGTGTTCCAGAACTTCAACCTCTTCCCCCACTTTTCTGTTTTGCGGAACATCACCGAGGCCCAGGTCCATGTGCTCCGCCGGGACAAGAAAACGGCCGCGGACCGGGCCGCGGCGCTTCTTGAAAAAATGGGCCTTTCCGACAAGGCCGCTTCCTATCCCGGTGAACTTTCCGGGGGTCAGCAGCAGCGGGTTTCGATTGCCCGCGCCCTGGCCCTGGACCCGGAGGTCCTCTTTTTTGATGAACCCACCAGCGCCCTGGACCCGGAACTGACCGGGGACATCCTCAAGGTAATCCGCAGCCTGGCGGCGGAAAAAATGACCATGGTCATCGTGACCCACGAAATCCCCTTTGCCCGCGAAGTGGCAGACCGGGTCCTCTTTATGGACGGCGGCGCATTCATCGAAGAAGGCCCCGCCGCCGAGGTCATCGACAATCCCCGGCTGGACCGCACCCGCTCCTTCCTGGCGCGGCTCAACCGATAGGCTTAAAGGACTTGTTGAATAACAAAAGCCGTCCCGGCCAATAAACCGGAACGGCTTTTGTTTTTGCTTACGCGGCTCTTGAAAAATTATTGCAGAAGCTGGAGAACCGACTGGCCCCGCTGATTGGCCTGGGCGAGCATCGCGGTACCGGACTGGCTGAGGATCTGGTTCTTGGTATAGGTAACCATTTCATCCGCCATGTTGGTGTCCCGGATGCGGGATTCGGCGGCCTGCAGGTTTTCCGCACCGATATCAATGCCGCGGATTGCGTGCTCCAGACGATTCTGGTAGGCGCCAAGATCTGAACGCTGCTTGCTGATACGCTTGAGCGCTTCATCAAGGGTTCCAATGGCGCGGTTGGCGCTGTCCGGGTCGGTAAATGAAAGAATCGTATCATCACCGACGTTCCGCATCCCAAGGCTCTTCGTGGTCATGGTGCCGATAAACACCTGCTCCCGCTGATCCATGTTGGCGCCGATGTGGAGCCACATGGAGGCGGTAACCACATTCTCGCCTACTTCCCGGGCAAAGCGGCCGGTCAGCAGGTTCATCCCGTTGAACTGGGCATGGGACGCAACCCGGTCTACTTCGTCAATCAAGGCCGACACTTCGATCTGAATGTAGGTCCGGTCCTCATCGGTATAGATACCGTTGGCAGCCTGGACCGCCAATTCGCGGAGACGCTGAATAATATCCTGGGATTCCTGTAAATAACCTTCTGTTGTTTGTATGAATGAAATGCCGTTCTGGGCGTTGGTAGACGCCTGGTTTAAACCCCGAATTTGGCTCCGCATTTTTTCAGATACGGCGAGCCCCGAAGCATCATCACCTGCGCGGTTGATGCGTAATCCGCTGGCAAGTTTCTCCTGGTTTTTGTCCAGATTGCCCTGGGTAACCTTGAGGGACCTGTCGGCAAACATCGCGCTTAAGTTATGATTGATAATCATCATTCCTCCCTGTGCCTTTTCGATGTACTCGTCATTCCCTGATGGCAATCATCGTCATGGCTCCATTAATAACTTGTGTGCCATAGGGTTTCCCATCCGGTCACAATATAAATATCGGATTTTGCAGATGGACCTTTAGAAAATTCGTGTGGGTACAGGCGTCCGGATAAAAAAAGGCCGTTCCGGCATATAGCCGGAACGGCGCCTTCCCGTGGGAAAATGCAGGCATTTTCCCTTAGGAGTTTTTCCTTTCGGAAAAACTCCCGGAACGTCTTCTGCGCTATTGCAGAAGCTGGAGAACCGACTGGCCCCGCTGATTGGCCTGAGCGAGCATCGCGGTACCGGACTGGCTGAGGATCTGGTTCTTGGTGTAGGTAACCATCTCGTTCGCCATGTTGGTATCACGGATGCGGGATTCGGCAGCCTGCAAATTTTCGGCTCCGATATCAAGGCCGCGGACCGCGTGTTCCATACGGTTCTGGTAGGCGCCAAGATCAGCACGTTGTTTGTTGATGATCTTGATCGCCGAGTCAAGGGTTCCAATGGCACGGTTGGCACTCTCCGAATCGGACAGTGAAAGAATCGAATCGTCACCTACGGTCCGGACCCCAAGGCCCTTCGCAGTCATGGTGCCGATAAACACCTGCTCCCGCTGATCCATGTTGGCGCCGATATGGAGCCACATAGAGGCGGTAACCACATTCTCACCGGTGAGCCGGCCGAAACGGCCGGTCAGCAGGTTCATCCCGTTGAACTGGGCATGGGATGCAATCCGATCTACTTCGTCAATCAATGCCGACACTTCGATCTGAATGTACATCCGGTCTTCTTCGGTATAAATACCGTTAGCAGACTGGACTGCCAGTTCGCGGAGGCGCTGAACGATATCTTCGGTTTCCTGAAGGTAACCTTCCGTTGTTTGAATGAACGAAATACCGTTCTGGGCGTTTTGAGACGCCTGATTCAAACCCCGAACCTGGCTGCGCATCTTTTCAGAAACAGCGAGCCCCGAAGCATCATCACCTGCGCGGTTGATGCGTAATCCGCTGGCAAGTTTCTCCTGGTTTTTGTCCAGATACGTCTGGGTGACCTTGAGGGACCTGTCGGCAAACATCGCGCTTAAGTTGTGATTAATAATCATAAATGCACTCCTTTGGTTGTTTTCAGCGCGCCGCCATCCCCTGATGACGATCACGCCGCGGCATCCGTGCCGTAACAAAAACACTTTCGTGTTTTTGTTTTGGAGTTTTCCTTACGGAAAACTCCCTATTGTGTGCCTGACAAAACCGGTTTACCGGTTTTGCCCTGAACCCTCAACCCACCCGTTCCCGGAAGGGTGAGGTGAAACGGCTTCGTTTTCTAAACGCCGCCGTTCCTCCCGGACTCTGACCACGGAGGCCCAACGGGCGCATGATCCTCATCCGGTTTCATGATAAATATCGGAGTTTTGGGAAAATGCTTTAGGGAAATTTTGAAGAAATTATCGGTAGCTTGCTTTTTTATGCCAGAATAGGGTTGTTCAATAAGTCCATTTTACCCCAAAGCTGGGAAGCGGTATGGCAAGCTCTGTCATTACCGCCATGCCCCCGGCGGTCTCTTCCTTGCCTGAATAGGGGTTGATCACGGTGGACTTGATCGAAGGCAGCAGGGGGCCCAGGAGATTTTCTACGCCCAGGTAAATTTCCGTGCGGACCTTGCTGTTGGGTTTATACAAGTACCAGGAAAATTTGATGTCCAGGGGCAGGGAAAAACCGGTCCGTTCCGGTTCATCGGCGTAGAGCGGAACATAGAGATTGATAAGCTGTCCATCTGCCGCGGGTACGGATGCGGTGCTTACGGATTTTATCGCCCGCGCAAGTTTGCCGCTGGCAAAGCCCAGATGCGCGGCAATGTGGAAACGTTCCAGGGGCTTTATGTTGAGGACCAAATTCAGCGTGTGAAAGCGGTGAAATAAAGGATAGTACCAACCGGCAAGATCGCGGTACTGCACATCGTTCCATGAATAGGAAATCCAGCCGTCCCAATAGCGGCTTTCTGTTTTTTGCAGAAGAAGATCAAAACCCCAAACGCGCCCTTCGCCGTCAAACTGATAAACCGTCTCATTGACGGAGATGCGATTGGCAAGGGTGCGGTCAAACAGCAGTTTGTAGTAGCCTTCGACGCTGAACCGCAGCCCGAAAGAAAAATCCACCGCAGTCCCGATCAGGTTTGTCCAGGAACGGACGGGCTTTAAAATAAAATCATCGTTGATTTTGTTTTTTTCAAGGTACCGCAGATTGGGGTCCGCTGCGGAAAAGAGGCCCGTCCCCGCGGTCACGTTCCATGCTTCCACAGGGCCGCGGTTTTCCAGGACAAGAAAATCAAGGTTAAGCCGGGGGCTGAAAACCGGGGCGGCGGAGAGGCTTAGATCATCCTCACCCAAAAGAAGCTGATGATCGAAGCGCAGCCCCAGTTCCGCGCCGAATTTTCTGCCCGGCGTCAAATATTCCAGCAGGGTATAGGCGGACGAAAAAAAAGCATCGCTGCGGGCATCTACGGCGGGATCAAGGGGCGCAGAGGATGAGGACGCGGCGATCCGCGCAGCACCGGGATCGGAATCTTCCCGGTTAAAGGACCAGTTGGAATAGCGTTCGTGCGCGCCCGCGGCAAAGAGGAGCCCCGGCAGGGCCCGGCCCAAATCCCAGTCAAAATCAATGCGGCCCTGGGCGTGGATGGTCCGGTCGGTGCGGTGGTGGTATTCCTCTTCCTCAAGGGGAACCGAGCGGACCGAGAGTTTGTCCTCCCTGTCGATATGGGCGTTTGTCTCGTTCAGCCCCGCGCCCAGGCTGGCCTTGAGCAGCATGTCATTCCGGGGGTTAAATATGATACCCGTATTGAGGAATCCGATCTTATTGTCAAAGAAATGGCTCATGGAGGAGGTGCCCGTCAAATCGGACTCATCAACATCGTTGATATAGGAGAAGCCGATGCCGTCGCCGCCGAAGTAACCGTTCAGCGTCAATTCAAGATCGGGGTTGAGGCGGTAGTTGGCGGAAATCGCGCCGCTTGCTATCCAGGGGGCCTGTTTTACATTGCGGGATATGGGCATAAAAAGATGGGCCAGTTCGATAAAGGGCTGCCACCAGGTGAGCTTCCCCATGATCATGATCCCGCCCCGTGATACCCCATTGGACGGCAGGGGAAAGGAAAGGCTCAGATCCGCCGCGTTGGTTGAAAGCCCCAGGGTAAATTCGGTATTCTCCGCTGAAGGCTGCTTTGAGGAAAGTTCCAGCAGGCCGGAAACGGTGTTCCCGTAGCGGGCGGAAAAAACCCCGTGGCTGAGCCGGGCGCTTTCGATCATCCGGGGATCAAAGATGGAAAAACCGCCGTCCCAATGGTAGGGGTTTTCGATATAAAAACCGTCCAGCGCCGCCATGAGATCTCCGGGTTCCCCGCCGCGGATCGAAGGCATGGCGTCAAAAAAACCCGTGTACCCCACGCCAGGGAGCAGCTTGACGGCGGTCATGGTATCTTCAATAAGACCGGTTTCCGCGGTCCGGGACAAAACTTCCCCGCCGATTGTTGCCCCGCGGCCGTCACTCCTGCCGACATCAGTATTACTGTTGCCGACACGATCGGCCTCTATGACCAGCGCCTGGTTTTCCATCAATCCCTGTAAATGCAATGGGGCTGTAAAGAAATCCCCTTGAAGGGGAATGGGCAGCCGCAGATTCGTATAGCCCGGATAGGCAATGGAGATGATCACTTCACGGTCATCGGGAACCGAAAGGGTCAGCCTGCCCTGGGCATCAGCAGCATACTCCGCCCCGTCCCATGAACGGATAATTGCTCCCTCAAGGGGCTGATCCAAATCAGCGTCCCGGACAGTAATTTCCACTTCACGGGCCGCCGCGGAAAACAGGGGAAACAATAACAGTAATACTACGATCGATCTTTTTTTATTTGAATTCATCCAAAATAAGCGCATTCCCGGGCTTTGAAGCAAGTGCATTTATTTGCGGGAGAATCCGCTTGAAATGTTCCGAAGCCATGTGCCTGTCCAGGGCCGCCTGGCTGGCCCATTCCTCGATAAAGGCATAGGCGCCCTTTTCTTTTGGGTCAAAAAAGAGGCGGTACTCAATACAGCCCTCCTCCTTCTGAGTTGCGGCCACCAGTTCCCGGAACAGAGGCTCCACCGTTTTGATGTTCTCCGGCTTGATAAAATTCCTTGCGACTACTTTAACCATGTTGTCCTTCCTTTGAAAAATACAAAATACGCAGACTAAAGTCTGACGCATTTTGCAAGACTTGTCTATTATATGTCAATCCTCAGCACATAGTCTATGAAGAAACCGCTTAACAATGCGAACACAATGGTAAAGGCAGTTCCAGAATGGTTCTGCCTCCCTGCCGAATTGGCGATACCTCACTTTGAATAAGAATAACCAATTTTTAAAATAGTTGATAGAAGCCGTATTGCCAAATTCCCCCAAATGCCCTAAACTATAAGCATGTCAGATCCATTATTCAGCGAAGAAGAAAAAACACATTATACCTACGCCGATTACCTTGCATGGGAAACGGACAAACGGTATGAACTCATGGACGGCGTGGCCTATATGATGGCTTCACCTTCGGTAATCCATCAGCGGATCAGCAGGGAACTCAGCCGCCAAATCAGCAACTTCCTTTTGGGAAAAACCTGCGAAGTTTTTGCCGCCCCCCTGGATGTGCGCCTTTTTCCCCGGGAAGACCACACCGACGATACGGTCTTACAGCCGGATTTGCTCGTGGTGTGTGATAAAACCAGGCTCTCCAAGGGTTCCTGTGACGGCGCCCCGGACCTGGTGATTGAAATTGTTTCTCCATCCAATTCCGTGCAGGAGATAGTTAAAAAATTTAACTACTATCTGGACGCCGGGGTCCGGGAATATTGGGTTGTCAATCCTGATGATAAAACAGTACAGGTTCACGTTCTGAAAGAAGGCCATTTTGTATCCACCATATATAAAAATGACGGCACCATTCCTGTTTCGATTCTGCCGGGATTGGGGATTGATCTCAAATCCATCTGGGAAGAAAACCCCGCATAAAGAATTACTTTACCCTCAGGGCCCTTTCAAGCTGTACTTTGGGATCATCCCCTTTTGCCTTCAGCGTTTTTACCGCCGCGATATATTTTGGCAGATCCCGGCCTGACTTCTCGTAAAGCTCCCTGAAAAAGCTGTTCTCCGCATAATAGAGCCGGTACAGTTCCAGGTAGGCGTTGTTCACCGGGAGCGTCACAAAGCCCCGGTAGTTTTCGCTGTGGAAGCGAGTCTCGTATTCAGCTTCGAACCGTTCCTGGCTGGCCCGGATAATTTCCGCCTTTTTTTCCAGTTTTTCTTCCCGGCTCACATCGCTCTTGTAAAGCGCGTCCAGTTCCGCGATAAGTCCCTGGATGTAGGCCACGTATGCGGCGCTGTCGATCTCGGAATCAGAATTGACCAGTTCCTGGTACTCCGCAGAATCCGCCCCGTATTTTTTTTCGATGTAGAGCCGCGCCCCCTCGCTGCCCACAAATTCCGCCAGCTCCTCATCAAACTGAGAATGGCCTTTGAGATATACCGTGGCGTGGAGCCACTCGTGAATAAGCAGATCCGCCAGCCGGTAATCGGAATAGTTTTTCATATAAGAATAGAGGGGGTCCCTGAACCAGCCTAGGGTACTGAAGGCGTCCACCTGCCGTATCCACACATCCAGGTTCTTCTTTTGCAGTTTTTCCCGCTCCTTCCGGGCGCCATCCACATTGAAGAAGCCCTTGTAGGGCATCCTGCCCACCACCGGATACGACCACTCATAAGGGGTAAAAGAATCCTTCGCCGCCGCGGAGACCACCGCCGCGAGGTAATCCCGGTCCAGTTCCACATAGCGGGTATAGTTGGCGCTCTCCGCAAGCCCCAGTTCATCCATGGCGAAGCGGCGGATGTCACGGACCCGTTCCACAAAGCGGCGGGTTTCTTCATTAGCGGCGACTTCTTCCGCAGAAGCGTCCGCAGGCAAAGCGGAAGCGGCGAGGGACTCCAGCGGGACCGCCCGGCCCAAATAGCCCAGCATGGTGGTCCCCTGCCTAAGG
This sequence comes from Spirochaetia bacterium, assembly GCA_026002025.1. The sequence continues at coordinate 33,912 of BOAU01000011.1, forward strand.
GTGTAACAGCCTGAAAAAAGGGCGGATGCGCCCAGGAGCGCCAAGGCTGCGGCGAGGACCGGTAAACCGGTGTAAAAAAGGGCCGGGGGGAGTTTCATTTTGATCAGCATAGCGGGTTAGGCGGGGGAAGGGCTATATATTCAACGCATTGTACTTAACCACCAGCAATGAACAAGTTGTCAAATAAGTGACCAACTGTTGCAGAACTACCTGAAATTCCGTCAGTAATATGCTGCTCACCCCATCGCACGCAAGCCCCTGCACCGGTTACACCCAATCACATGCACATGCGCCCGCCCCGGCCGCTCAAAAATCCGTGAAATAAGGTACTCATCGTCCTTGAGGGTAACGCCGCAGACCGGGCAGCGCCGGGGGCGCTTGCCTTCAATACAATAAACGCAGCCCCGGATGTGCATGAGCCGGTCCCTGCCATTGAGCGAAGGAAAGGCCGATGATTTGACCAGTTCCCCCTTTGGAAGTTTGGCGGAACAGACCGGGCAGACTTGGGGGTTCCCGGCAATACCTTCTTTAATAGAAAATTCCTGCCCCTGTTTGTGCTTCCCGGCAGATGTGCCATGGTCCCCATTTCTATTGTCCCGACCCTTACCGTCCCGGTCCCTGCCGCGCCCATCCCCGGCTTCGCCACGTCCGCCCCCCAAAAAAAGCATATACCCAATCCAGAGCAGGAGGAGGCCAATAACGACCAATATCAAAATATGTATATAAGAATCCACTGATTTACCTGCGCCCCGCCCGCCCTAGCCGATTATGTACCCCCCGGTTATACTTGAGGGGTGGCAATACTGTATATTATCGGCACACCGATCGGGAATTTGGGGGACATCAGTCTCCGGGCGGCGGAGATCCTTAAAACCGTGGATGTGGTGGCCTGCGAGGACACCCGGCGGACCCTCAAACTCCTCAGCCACCTGGGGATCAGTGTGCGGATGATCTCCTGCCGCTCCCAGAACGAGGGGTTTGCCGCGGAAAAGGTGATTGCCGAGCTTGACGGGGGCAAAAACGCCGCCTTTGCCAGCGATGCAGGGACCCCGGCGGTAAGCGACCCCGGGGCGGTGCTGGTCAGGCTGGCGGTGGAGGCGGGGCATGAGGTTATCCCCATCCCCGGCCCCTCGGCCTTTGCCTCCCTTCTCAGCGTGGCCGGGGGCATGGATAAAACCGTTATTTTTGAGGGATTTTTGTCCCCAAAGGCCGGGCGGCGGCGGGCCCGGCTTAAGGAACTGCTGGAAACCGAGGCGGCCTTTGTTTTGTACGAATCTCCCTTCAGAATACTCAAGCTTTTCGAGGATCTTGCCGAATTTGATGTAGAGCGTTATGTTTGTGTGGGCCGGGAAATGACCAAGGTCCACGAAGAGTATTTGCGGGGAACCGCCGGAGAGATTTATGCGCAGTTGGGTGAAAAAAACAGGCAAATGGGCGAATTTTCCGTCTATGTATCTGGAAAGAAATCCAATAAGCGTGTAAACTATTAGCAGGTTTGTGCCGATAATAGGTATAGGTAGGGATATGAGTATGACAATAGACAGGATAGGCGTTACAGAACCGATTCAGCCCGGCAAAAAGCCGGGAAGAAGTGAGTCCGTAAGCCAGAGCGTAAAATCCGACTCCATCAGCGTCTCGCAGGAGGCCATTGAGAAGGCCGATCTGTACCACGCCATAGAGCTGGTCTCCGCCGCTCCCGATGTACGGGCCGACCGGGTCGCCGAGCTCCAGGCAAAGATCAACGATCCCTCCTACATCAATGACCGTATTATCAACGCCACGGCGGACAAGATAATGGAATCTTTCGGTTTCTAGGTCCTCCGGCCGTTTCCGGAGCGGATAAATCACAAAAGTACGGAACCCAGGACATGCGCCGGGGTTCCGTTTTTTTATGGTCCCTCTGCCGGTTTAGCCGTCCTTTTTCTTTTTTTCCCGGATCGCCGCCGCTTTTATCATCACCTTTATCGGCTCAAGGGTATCATCGGACAGGGCGAGCAGGTCGTTCATGACCTCCCGGAGGGGCAGGTATTTCGACATGTTATTGGCCGCATTGGACCGCCCCATAACCCCGGTTACCAGGTACTCCACCGTAACCCCCAAAGCCGCCGCAATTTTGACCGCCGCGTCCGCCGGGGGCATGGTTCTTTTTCCCGACAGGTAATTGTTCAGCGTATGTATGTTGATTCCCGACTTAACGGCAAGTTCCTTCACAATTAGGCCCTGATAATCCAGTTCGCTCCGCAGATTTTCAGCAAAATCCATATTTTCATGATAATCACATCTGACTATTGATGACTTGACACTTATTACATCAGATAATATCATTTTTAAAATAATTAGATGTGATTAAGTGAGGTATCAAGGTAAATTATGGGAAAATTGTGTATTTTGACGGGTTTTGCCATGCGGGTAAGGGCTTGCCATGCTTTTTAGCTCCATAACCTTCCTTATTCTGTTTTTGCCCCTCGTCCTGCTGGTGTATTATTACTGTCCCGCCATCAAGGCAAAGAATTACTTTTTACTTTTTGCGAGCTTGGTTTTTTATGCCTGGGGAGAGCCGAAATATGTTCTGGTAATGCTTTTGTCCATAGCGATCAATTACCGGATGGGCTTATGGATTGGTGAAACTTCGTATTCAACTTCAAAAAGAAAAGTTATCCTTGCCATGGCAATTACGGCGAATCTTTTATTGCTTTTTTATTTTAAGTATTTGGGATTTTCTGAACAGGTCATTAATAAAATTCTCAGAATGATTGATTATCCCCAATTTCAAATTCCCGTCCTGAACATAGCCTTACCGATAGGCATTTCATTCTACACATTTCAATCAATATCGTATTTGGTAGATGTCTATAAAAAACCTGCGCTGGTTCAAAAAAATATGCTCGATCTCGGCTTGTACATATCACTCTTTCCACAGTTAATTGCAGGACCTATTGTTCGCTACCATGACATCAATGAACAGATCAAAAACAGAACCCACCGTCTCGGCATATTTGTGCAGGGCATAGAACGGTTTATCATAGGGCTTGCAAAAAAAGTGCTTATTGCGAATACCATGGCCAGGGCAGCCGATGGCATCCTTGCGCTTAAGCCCGATTCTGTTCCCGCGTTTTACCTGCTCTTGGGAATAGTGTCCTACTCTCTGCAAATCTATTATGATTTTTCAGGTTATTCGGACATGGCAATCGGCCTGGGTAAAATGTTCGGATTTGATATACTCGAAAATTTTAATTACCCCTATGTCTCAAAATCGGTCACTGAATTCTGGCGGAGGTGGCATATATCACTTTCAAGCTGGTTTAAAGATTATCTCTATATACCCCTCGGCGGTAACCGGAAGGGAAAAATCAGAACCACGGTAAACTTATTTATCGTATTTTTAACCACCGGGCTGTGGCATGGCGCGGCGCTTAATTTTGTTTTTTGGGGATTCGGACACGGCGTATTGTTGTTTATCGAAAAAACATTCGGCAAGCGGCTGGGCGCCCATTTTAAAGAGGGCATAATAAAAAATATTATATCCCATGTTTATACCCTTTGTTCCATAATGCTGCTATGGGTGTTTTTCAGATTGGGAATCAGGAGCAGTCTTAATTTTATCAGGAATTTGTTTTTATTAAACAGCGGGAGCGATAATATCCAGCTTTATATTAAGCTTATTATTGATACCCAATATTATGTTTATCTTTTTTGGGCTGTTTTGTTTGCATTCCCCTGGTGGAGGAAAATTCATATACCGGAGAAATTTCATTCGCCGCCTGTCCGTTATATTGCCTTAATTGTACTGCTTGTTTTATCCATTTGTACATTGGCAACAAACGCATATAATCCTTTTATTTATTTTCGTTTTTAACGGGGTTTTTATGAAGAGCGTAAACTATGTATTTACTTTGATATTTCTGACAATTATTGTACTGCCGCTTGTTTTTATGGATACCAAAAGCGTCATTTCTGAAAACGAAAACAGGACGCTTGCCGCTTTTCCGGATATGATTACCGGCGGGATAACAGGGTTTCCAAAATCATTGGATAATTATATCAGCGACCGGTTTGGTTTTAAGAATGAAGCGGTTGCGTTTATTAATAGTATTAACCAAAAAGGTGGAAGTATTCAACAGGGTGATATCATTTTTGGTAAGGCAGGTTGGTTGTTTTATTCAAAATCTAGTGATGGAGATAATATAAGTGATTTTCTAAAAGTAAACTTATTTACTCAAGCACAAATAAATCAGTTTATTGCAAATATAGAAAATAGATTAATGTGGTGTAATGAAAATAATATTAAATTCATTGGGGCATCCGGGAATATAGTGGAAAACCCCAAAAAGTAGTATAATGAGGCATGAACCAACCAGAAAAAATAGAGGATTTTTATCAGGCCATATTAGGCATAACGGCGCCTTGGGAAGTAGTCAAAGT
>BOAU01000012.1 GCA_026002025.1 Spirochaetia bacterium
TTACCGAAAAAACCCCGAAAAGGGCGCCGTAAATCGGAATCCATTCGCAGAGTTCCGGCCCGGTAAGCCCTGTCTCTTTCCTGACCCGATCCCGCAGGCGGATGATCAGCTCCGACTCCATGGACTGGAGGTCTATCTTCCGGGGGTCCAGAAAAAAGGCTTCCCGGAACAATGCCTTGGCGGCCCGGGTTTCCCCCAGAAGGGCATTCACATCCGCCAGTTCCGCAATGGTTTCCCCGTCTTCCCGCTTGAACCTGACCGCCTGTTCCAGGTACCTGAGGGCCTCCTCGTAATTACCTTTCCCCTTATAACAGCGGCCGACCAGCAGCAGCAGGTCAGGCTCGTTCTCATTTGCCGCGTCCCCCAGCATATCCTGAAAAAACTCCAGGGCGGCGGAAGAAACAAAGCGCCGGATCGCGTACTGGCAGTTTTCAAAATGCCCTTCAAGGTGATCCAGAAAACCGTAATAGGGTTTCCACTGGGAAAGGATAAACCCGCCCCGTTCATAGGGGGTCTGGAATTCATCTATCCGCCTGATATGTTCAAGCCACCAGTTCAGGCACTTAAGGCCGTACTTCACCTCCGGGTGATCAAAATCCACCCCCAGGGCCTCTTCCAAAGCCCGCTGCGCCGCATCTGGGTTAGAGCCGGCAAGCAAATCATAGGCTTTCTGAATGAGCCCCCCAACCGCAGACCCCTGGTCTGATATTTCCGTCTTCATGGCTTGAATAGTTTTGTACGATCAGGTACAAAATATATCTTTTAGACTATAGCATTGATTGGGGGTTTGGACAAGTACCCTTCCGGAAACCCCTCGACAGAGCCGCCCCGTGCAGCCGGAACCGTGTAGATAAACCGCTCCTTACAGCCAGAAGCCCCCTCGCACAAGGGGCTTTTTTGCTTGATAGCGGCGGGTGGCAGCAGTATACTTTCAGTATGCCGATGACGGGAAAGCAAATGCTCCGGAAGCTTCAGCAAGCCGGGTGGGTTCTGGATCACGTCCGGGGTAGTCATCACTATATGAAAAAGGGTACCCGGCAAATCTGCGTACCGGTGCATGCCCGGGATTTGGGTAAAGGCCTGGAAAACAAAATACTCACGGAGGCAGGATTAAAATGAGAACCTACGTCGCGCATATTTGGCAGGATACCAACGGCACTTACAGCGTCGAATTTCCCGACCTTCCCGGCTGCTATACCTGGGGCGAAACCCTGGAGGAAGCCCAAGCCATGGCAAAAGAAGCTCTCACCGGGTATCTCGAAGGTCTAGCGACCCAGCATGAAAGCGCTCCCCACCAAACCTATTATCCCGTCCCGGTCACCACCTGATCTCTCCTAAAACAGTACGGTTGCAGGGGGGCCGGGGTCTCTGGTATGATCAGCCCATGAAGGAACCTATCATCGCCCCTTCGGTGCTGGCAGCGGATTTTTCTTGTTTTGCGGCGGCGGCAACGGAAATTGACGCTTCCGGGGCGGAATGGGTCCACCTGGATGTGATGGACGGCCGCTTTGTGCCCAACCTCACCTTCGGCCCCAAGCTGGCTTCTGACCTGCGGCCCCACAGCAAGGCTGTTTTCGATGTTCATCTGATGACCGAAGAGCCCTTTTCCCTGGTTCCTGCTTTCGCGAAGGCCGGGGCGGATTACATCACCTTCCATGTTGAGGCAACGGTCCACGCCCACCGGGTTCTGGCGCAGATCCATGAACTGGGAAAAAAGGCCGGGATAAGTATCGTTCCTTCGACCCCGGTATCCCTTATTGAAGAACTGCTGCCCTTTGCGGACCTGGTTCTGGTGATGACGGTGAACCCCGGTTTCGGCGGACAGGCATTGATAGGGGAGTGCCTTGAAAAAGTACGGGCTCTCAAGGGCATCCGGGAACAGAAAGGGCTTTCATATTTGATTTCCGTGGACGGGGGGATCAATACCGATACGGCCCTTCGTGCCCGTGAGGCCGGGGCAAATGTTCTGGTGACAGGCTCCGCTTTTTTCAATGCCGGGGACAAAAAAGACATGGTACGGCTCCTTAAGGGCCTTACTTGAAGAAACTTTGTCTTATGGCCGGATGTTTTTCTGCCGAAAAACGAGGGAGGAGTATTGTAAATGATTAGAAAGGCCGGCCTTTTCCCTTTAATTTCTATCCTCTTGCTGCTTTTTCTGACGGATTATGTTCACTCTCAAAGCGCGCCGGGCTTTACCCGGCTGCAGAACGGGCTTGCCCTGTTTCAGGAAGGCCGCTGGCAGGACTCGGTCGCGGAATTGCGCCGCGCCAGGGCAGAGGCGATAGATCGGGAACTCAAGGCGGAAGCCCTGTACTGGATCGCCCTTGCGGAAATGTCCGCCGGCGACTACGCCGCATCCCTCAATGATATGGATGAAATCGAAATGATGGCGCCCACAAGCGGGCGGTTGCAGGAGATCCCCTACCATAGGGGACGGGCTCTTTACTATCTGGGCCGCTATGATGAGGCAATCCTGCTCTTGAAATATTACGCGGATGGTATCGGCATGCTCGGGACCCCGCCGAGGGGAAGCGATGCGGCGGCCCGTAAATCCGCGGCCCTGTACTGGATCGGGGAAAGCCTCTATGCCATGGGGCAGCTGGATCTTGCCCAGGAATTTTTCTTCATCGTTACCGAGGAATACCCCCAAAGCGCAAAATTCGAGGCCTCTTCTTACCGGCTGGGGCTTATCAATCAAAAAAAGATAGAGGAAGAGCTGCTGAATCTTTTAAAGTGGAGCCACGAGGAATCCCTTAAGACCATTGAGGAATACCAAAGGCGGGAACGCTCTTATGATCAGGCCCTCATTGCCTATCAGAAACGGATCGCGGAACTTACCGGGGGCGGGGGCGGCAGTATGGGAAGCGCCGACAGCAGTTTAAATGCGCCGGTGTTTCCCCAGCAGGATCAGGTGCCGTTTCAATCCCAGGTTCAGCCCTCAGCGCCGCCGCTTGCCCAACCTTCATTTCAGCCGCAAATCTCCCCTTCCGAGCAGGAAAAAAACAGACGGCTCCAGGCAATTAAATCATCGGCAGCCGAATTAAGCCGTGATCTTACCCGAGCTCTTAATGAAGGGAGCGTCAGATGAACATATGCCAAAAACGCTTTTTGCTTTTTTTGCTTCTTTCCGTAGCGCTCTCCGCGCTTCCGCTTTGGGGAATGAATTATGATGACGGGCGGATGCGGCTGATTCTGAATGACGACACGGGCCGCTTTTCCCTGTACTACATGACCGATGTTGCAAATTCAAGGTACGAAGCCCTCTTTGCCGATCAGGACCCCCGGACCAGCCTGCTTGCGGTAAACCAAAACGATAAAACCTTCAGGCTGGGGGAAACCAATACCTTCAATGTCCGCATCGGGGGCGGCCCAACCAATCCTGCCTTGATCTTTGAATCCTCCACACTGGTAATAACCGAGGAATTTTCCTTTATTAAAACCGCAAATGCCCCGGCTGCTAACGGGGTAAAAATCACCCTGAAAGTTGAAAACAAGGGCGCCCGCACCGATGTGGGGCTCCGACTGCTTCTGGATACCAGCCTGGGAGAGGGCGGGGTTGAGGCGCCCTTTATGACGAACCTGAATCCCGTGGTCACCGAATCTATTTTTGACAGTTCCAGCGGCGCTCAGTGGTGGCTTTCCCGGAACGATCATCTTTCCCTCATGGGCAGCATTTCCTCAGGGGACGGCACAAAACAGGATCTTGTTCATATTGCCAACTGGAAACGGCTCAACGACGCTCCCTGGACAATTGAATATGTCCAGGGGAGAAATTTTAATAACCTTCCCCAATCCATTGGGGATTCGGCGGTGGCCTATTATTTTGATCCCCGCAGGATGGAAAAAGGGGCAGTGCTTTCATTCTCCCTGTTTCTGGCGGCGGATAACGGTTCATCCAATAGTCTGGCCCAGGGCTTCACCGGCTACACTGATTCCAGCCATAATGCCCCCGCTGTCCCGCGATCTTCAACCGCTTCCGTGGGGGCGGCACAGGATCCGGCTGCAATGCAAAAGGATCTGGACGGCCTTAGGGACATGATCATCCGGATTGACGCCTATATTAATTCCGGCCTCCCAATCAGCGATCAGGAGCTCCTGGCCCTGGAACGGGAAATAGCCCAGCTAAGGGCCCGGTATAATTCGATCAGATCCCTCGGCGGCAGATGAAACTGGACCCCATTTTAACCAAAGCGATCCGCCTCGCAAAACGCCGCAATTACCATGGGGCCATCACAAGCCTGGAGGCGGAGGTAAACCGTTATCACGGTTCATTCCTGTATTACTACCTTTTGGCGGTTTCCTGCCTCCATGTAAACGATTTCCAGGGGGCTCTGACCTACTTCAAGCTTGCCAGGGATGTAAAAATACGGAACCCCCAGGTTCTTTTGGGGCTGGCGGTTTTGTACCTCCGCAGGGGGGAAACCGACCGGGCGGTGGATTTCTACCTTGAGGTTCAGGAAATTGATCCAAAGAACCGGATCGCCGCACGGGCCCTGAAGATTATCCGCACCTATGCGGGGCAGGACAACCTGTCCGCCTGGCTGGAATCCGGGGAACTCCATCGGCTGTATCCCGCCCTGCCCCGTGAGCCCTTCAGCATTGAAAGGCTGGCCAAGCCCGCAGCTGCTCTTGCCGGGGCTGCCCTGATCGCCTGCCTTATCCTGGTCCTGACCGGGGTGATCCGTATTCCAGGGTTCCGGGAGAAGCGGCCGGGAATCTCCGGTATTGCCCTGGAAAAAGCGGATCGGGATACGCCCATGGAAACCGGGGGGCTTTACCAGTACATCCTTACCCGGGATCAGGCGCTGGAAAATTACGAAAAGGCCCTCTCCCTTTTTACCGATTACCGGGATGAGGCGGCCAGAATCGAATTGAACCGGCTGCTCGAATCCAATGCCCCCGAAACTATCAAAAACAAGTGCCGTCTTATTATCTCCTACATGGAGGTCCCCGGCTTTGACACCTTTAAGCAGCGGGACAATATCAACATCACGGAAGTACGGAAGGAACCGGTCCTGTACCGGGACTGTCATGTGCTTTGGCGGGGAATGGCCACCAACATCGAAACCTTGCCGGACCAGACCTCCTTTGATTTTCTCGTGGGCTACGATACCCGCAAGATCATGGAAGGGATCGTCCATGTTGAATTTAAGGGGGCCCTGGCCCTGAATCCTGAAAAGCCCCTGGAAGTTCTGGGCCGTATCGTGCCCATCTCCACCGAAGCGGGAATTGATATACGCCTGGAAGGGGTGGCAATCCATCAGGCGGGTCTTCTGGAACAGCAATCCACAAATTGATATGAAAGCCGTTGTTCAGCGGGTTCTTAATGCCTCGGTCTCGGTAGACGGCGCTGTCTCCGGCAAAATAGATTCCGGCCTCCTGGTATACCTGGGGGTCGCAATTGGGGATACCGAATCCGACGCAGATTGGCTTGCGGAAAAGATCGCCAATCTGCGGATATTTGAAGATGAAAACCAAAAGATGAACCTGTCCCTTAAGGACAGGTTTGAAGCCGCCGCCGGCGGTGCAGGGGACCGGGGGCCGCCAGGGGTTCTGGCGGTCTCCCAGTTCACCCTCCTTGCGGACGCCCGCAAGGGCCGCCGTCCCTATTACGGTAATGCCGCCGAGCCTGAAACCGCAAAAAAGCTTTACGAATATTTTATGAACAAAATCCGTGAACAGGGGCTCCCTTGCGAAAGCGGGGTCTTCCAGGCCCACATGCAGGTAGCCTACACCAACGACGGGCCGGTAACCATCATTCTGGATTCCAGAGAGATTACTTGAGCTTGTATAAAAAAAAATACTAATCTTACTGGAGCTGGTTCCAAAATAGAAATTAATTAACCACAGACCTCACGGACTATGCGGACAAAGACGGACTCGTACTTCCCTATCCTTTTCTTCCGTCCGTGTGGTCAGTGTGGTCCGTGGTTAATTCTTAATTTTGGAACCGGTCACTGGTTAAACAAATTCGGCGACTTCAAATATATCTCCGCGTCAAAAGTACGGAGGATTTTCCCCATGGGGCTGTTGGTCAGGATGGTCCTGATGATCCGGGCGGAGAGTTCCGCGGAAGGGACCACTTCCAGGCCGGGGATTTTGTCCGGCAAGGCGCCGGGACATACCGTATCGGTGACCATGATGCGCTTCAAAAGGCCCTCTTCGGAAAGGGCGGTGAGCCGTTTCGCGGCCGGGGGGGAGAAAAGGGCGTGCACAGCGATGATGTTAACCTCCGCCGGTTTCAGCCGCCCCAGGGCGCGGATAAGGCTTTCCACAGAACCGGCGCTGTCCACCATATCATCCACGATCCAGAGGACCTTTCCCTCCACGGGTTCGGCGGAAAGGATGTTGATCGACTCAATGGTATTGGCTTTTGAATAGTCCCGCTGCTTGTGGGCCACCACCAGGGGCGCGCCGAAGGCATCGGCAAAACCCCGGGCCAGTTTTTCGCCCCCGGCGTCCACTGAACAGAAGGCCCAATTCGGACGGACCACCTTTTCCAGGGTTTCCATATTCTGGATATAGGCGTCGCAGAGGTACTGCTCAAGAAGGGTCAGGGCGGGGATATCATCAATCGTACAGACCGTGGGGTCCAGCATGGATTCGGATTTATTTGAATGGAGCTGATAGGTAATGATATGCTTGGTCCCCAGGCTGCTGAGGATTTTGAAATGAATCCAGAGCCCAACGGAGTTGCGGCGGGTGGTCCGGTCCGACCGGGAACAGGAAATAAAGGGCTCAAATACGACGATGTCCCCTGCCTGGCAGCGCTTGAGGGCGTCTACGGCATGGTATAATTCGATTTTGGCTTCCTCGACGCTCAAGTTCCCCTCATTCCGGGAACAGCAGGCAAAGAGGATCACCTTTTTACCCCGGACGGAACTCTTTACGGAAACTTCCATTTCGCCGTCGGCGAAGCGGTCCGTATTGAGGAGTTCCACCCCATTGATAGAACCGGCATCGGAAAGAAAACTGGGAAACTTTGTCAAATGCCCGGTAACCCGGGACGCGTAATCCCGCATGGACCGGGTGGCGGCAATGACAAATTCATTCATGATGACCCCCCTTGAGGATTAAAACCTACCATAAGCGCCGCTTAAAATATAGGGGGCAAAAAAATATCTAAACAAAATTTAAGTATTTTTTGCCTTTTGCTATAGAAAAAATTTAAAGGATATGCTATTTTTTTCAGACTGATTGAATCGCCGCACAGGTGAGTGCCCTATATATCGGGAGGTAAGATATGGCAAAGAACGAAAGCGAAAAAACCCGGGGGAACCCCCTGGCCTCTGCGGAGGACAAAGGAAAGGCTCTGGAAGCCGCCCGGCTCCAGATTGAAAAACAGTTCGGCTCAGGCTCCCTGATTAAGCTGGGGGACACCACCAATGCAACGGGAATAGAGGTGATCCCCTCGGGGTCCATCCTGCTGGACGAGGCCCTGGGTATCGGGGGCTACCCCCGGGGCCGGATCATCGAGATCTACGGCCCGGAATCTTCCGGCAAGACCACCCTGGCCCTCCACGCCATTGCGGAGGCCCAAAAACTGGGGGGGATCGCCGCCTTTGTGGACGCCGAACACGCCCTGGACCCGGTTTACGCCAAGAATCTGGGGGTCAACACCGATGAGCTCTGGCTCTCCCAGCCTGATTCCGGGGAACAGGCCCTGGAAATCACCGAAAACCTGGTCCGTTCCGGCGCGGTGGATGTGATCGTGGTGGACTCCGTGGCGGCCCTGACCCCCCAGGCGGAAATCGACGGGGACATGGGGGATGCCCAGATGGGACTCCAGGCCCGGCTTATGAGCCAAGCCATGCGGAAGCTTACCGCCATCATCGGCAAGTCCCGGACCATTCTCATTTTCATCAACCAGATCCGCATGAAGATCGGGGTCATGTTCGGCAACCCGGAAACCACCACCGGGGGCAATGCCCTCAAATTCTACTCCTCGGTGCGCCTTGAGGTCCGCAAGACCGAAACCATCGAAGGGGGCCATGATGAGGACGCCGTGGGTAACCGGGTCAGGGTCAAGGTGGTCAAGAACAAGGTCGCGCCGCCTTTCAGGCGGGCAGAACTGGAAATCATGTTCGGCAAGGGTGTTTCCGCCTTGGGAAGCCTGCTGGATGCGGCGGTCAAGTACGAAATCATCGACAAAAAGGGCGCATGGTATGCTTATGGGGAAGAAAAAGTAGGGCAGGGCAGGGACAATGCCCGTGAATACCTGGAAAATAACCCTGAATTTGCCCGTGAAGTCGAGATTAAGCTGCGGAAGCTCATCTTCCCCGGCCGTGAATTCCAGGCGCCCGTTGCAAAGGCCGCCGCAAAAGCCGCGGCCGCTCCAAAGGCGGATTCAGCAGGGGAGTCTATGGAAGCAGTCGGCGACATACCGGCTGCACCGGAATTTGCCGCCGGGGGGGAAGGGCGGAGTTCCTTTTTGGCTGCCGCGTCTGCCGCAAAACCGGAAGCGCCGAATGGGGATTTTTCGGCTCCCCTTAGCCGGCCTGCGGAAATCCCAACCCGGCCTGCCGTTGTCCCGGTGCCTGAAGCTGCTGCGGTCAGACCCTCACCATTCCCAGGTTCCGCTGCAGCGCAGAATGAGATCCCCCGCCGGGGACCGGGAAGGCCCGCGGCTCCGGTAAGCCCGGCAGCGCCGGCAGGTGAAGTCCCCCATCGGGGACCGGGCAGACCGCCCCGTGATGCGAGTCCCGCCCCGGCGCCCGTAGTTGAGCACCGCGGTCCGGGAAGGCCCCGCCGGGAAGGCTGATGTTACAAGACCCCGGAAGAACAAAAGCTGTCCTTCCGGACAAGAAGCTTGCGGACGGGGCCGTTCTGACGGTCCTGGGGCTCGGTTCCAACCGGGGGGACTCCATCCATGGAGATCCCCCTAATATTCTGCGAGGGGCAATAAGGGCGCTTGAGGCCGTCCTGGAGGATCTTAAAACGGCCGGGATGCTGGAATCGGAGCCCCTCCATGTGACTGACCAGAGCCGGTTCTTCAACACCGCCGTATCGGGCTTTTATTGGGGTGAAGCCCTGGAACTGCTGGACAGCATCCACAAGATCGAGGCGTCCTTTGGCCGGGACCGGAGCCGGGAGCAGCGCTGGGGGGAACGTACCCTGGACATCGACATACTGCTCTTTGGCGATCAGATCATTTCCCGGCCGCCCCTGCTGGAAATACCCCATCCCCGGCTCAGGGAGCGTTGTTTCGCCCTGGTCCCCCTGCTGGAACTGCTGCCCAATGCTATCGATCCCCTGACGGGAATTTCCTATCAAAGCATCCTTGACGGCTTGCCGGATCAGGGGATTTACTACCCGGCCCCGTAACGATTATACTATGCGTACTAATGGAAACACCCGTAAAAAGCTCCGGCTGCAATTTCAAATTAAACGAATTTGAGGGCCCCCTGGATCTTCTTCTTTTTTTAATCAAGAAAAATGAAATCAATATCTATGACATCCCGGTAGCCCAGATCACCGAACAGTACCTGGATTACTTAAGCTCTGCCGAAGAGCTGGACCTGGACGATGTGACGGAATTCCACGCCATGGCGGCGTACCTGCTCTATATCAAGTCCCGTACTCTCCTGCCGGTGGAGGTGGACCTTGACGATGATTCAACGGACCCCCGGCAGGAACTGGTGGAACGGCTCATCGAATATCAAAAGTTTAAAAAGCTTTCGGAACTAATGGAAGAAAAGGAAAAAGAAGCGGAGTGGATCGTGGAGCGGCAGAAGCTTCAGCGGGCCCTTCCCTTTGCCGATGAGGGGCTCTGGGAAAAGGTGGATATCTGGGATCTGCTCAAGACTTTTTCCAAGCTCATGTCCAATATGCCCGGAGAACGGATCTACGACATGTACGAAGAAGTATCGGTGAACGAGAAGATCACTCTCCTTTCGGAACTGCTGGAAAAGAAGGGGGAGTGCAGTTTTGCCGACCTGGTGGTCCGCAAGGGCTCGGTGATGGACATTGTCTGCGCCTTTCTGGCGATCCTCGAATCGGTAAAGCTCCGGGTGATCCAGGTATTACAGAACCGCATGTTCGGGGATATAATGATCAGGCCGAACCCGGCGGCCGGGGCCGTATAATTCGCCATGGAGATTGATTTGGAAAAAGAGACTGCGTTAATCGAAGCAATCCTCTACCTGGAGGCGGAACCGGTTGGGGAAGCCAAACTGGTCAGCGTTTCGGGGCTTGCCCGTGATGTGGTGGATACGGCCCTGGAAAATCTCGCCGCCAAATATGCCCAGGAAAATTCTGGGCTGGAACTTTCCCGCATCGGCGGGGGGATCACCATTTCTCCCAAAAAGGAATATTGGGAAAACCTCCGGGACCGTTACGGCAAACGGAACGAATCCCGGCTTTCCCGGGCCGCCATGGAGACCCTTTCGATCATCGCCTATTCCCAGCCCATCACAAGGGCCGAAATCGAACAGATCCGGGGTGTTTCCGCAGATAACATGATTCATCTTTTGAAGGAAAAGGATCTCGTTAAAGAGGTGGGCCAAAAGGACGTTCCGGGAAAACCGGCCCAGTGGGGCACCACACGGGAGTTTTTAAAACTCTTCCGCCTTGACAGCATCGCCGACCTCCCCAAATTAAACGAACGGGAGACCGACCGGTTTGAACTTGAAGGACAGGAATAGTCTGACGGACACGGATGGCGTGGAAAATTCGGCAAAGTTCCCCGTGGAAGTAGTCGTCGGGGCAGGAGATGCCGCAGCAACAGGCGCGCCGGTGCGCTTACAGGCCTACCTTGCCCATGCGGGGGTCGCATCCCGCCGGTCCTCGGAAAAGCTGATTACCGAAGGGCGGGTTGCGGTCAACGGCCGGGTTGTTACGGTCTTGGGTGAGAAGGTCCTGCCCGGCGATGAGGTAAGCCTTGACGGCAAGTTCGTCAGGCCGGAGAACCGGCTGCGCTATCTGGCCCTCAACAAGCCGCCTGAGTATATTTGCAGTTCTCGGGACCCGCAAAACCGGCCTCTGGCCCTGGAACTGCTCCCGGCGGATATAAAAGAACGGCTCTACAGCGTGGGCCGCCTGGACTTTTTGTCATCCGGGCTCATACTTTTTACCAACGACGGGGACTTTGCCGCAAAAATCGGCCACCCCTCGGCGGAGATCGAGAAGGAATACCTCGTGGAGGCCACGGGAATCATCCCCGATTCGGTCCCCCAGGCCTTTGCGGAGGGCATTACCATCGACGGGGTCTATTATCAGTCCCGTGAGATTGAAAAAATAGGCCGAAAGACCCTGCGGATCTGTTTGGTGGAGGGTAAAAACCGGGAAATCCGCCGGGTTTTCTCCCATTTCCACCTCCACCCCCGGAAGCTTCACCGGATCCGCATCGGGCCGGTCCTGCTCGGCGGATTACTGTCCGGGGAATCGAGAGCGCTTACGGATAAGGAATTGCGTGAGTTAGCGGGCAAGGAAGAATAAGGAGTTTTCATGGTAATCGCCATCGACGGTCCCGCGGGGTCCGGGAAAAGCACTATTGCGCGCCTCTTGGCCGAAAAATTGAAGCTTCCCTCGGGGAAGCCCGTCACCTATATCAACTCAGGGAGCCTCTACCGCGCTATCGCCTTGGGCTGTATCAGGCGAAGTATCGGCTTTGATGAAAGCGATAAGGCCCTGGAATACGCCAAGACTGCGGCCATTGAATACCGGAACGGGAAGGTCTTTCTGGACGGGGAGGATGTGTCCGATGCGCTTCATACGGACGAAATTGATAAATTTACCGCCCCCCTTTCCGCCATCGTCCCCATCCGGCATGTGGTAAACGATCTTATCCGTAAAATCGCCGCAAACATTGACGCGGTGGTGGAGGGGAGGGACATCACCACCGTGGTGTTCCCCAATGCGGAATACCGGTTCTACCTGGACGCCTCGGTGGAATCCCGTGCCCAGCGGAGGCACGGGCAGGGGGTATCGGAGCTCAGCCTGGAAGAAATCCGTGTTGCTATCCAGGAACGGGACGAAATCGACAAAAACAAAGCTGAAGGAAGCCTTAAAATCGCCCCCGGGGTGGAGTATTTGGACACATCGGACTTGACCTTAAACCAAGTTTATGACAAATTGATAGAAAGAATAAAGATAGAAGGAACGATCAACATGGCCCAGATGGAAGTGGATTCGGACGTTGTAAGTCCGCCGGACACTAGTCCGCAGGATGAATCGGAGGGAAGCAAATCCGCCGGCAACATCCAGACGCAATTACAGGAAGAGTACCTCAAATCCCTTGAACAGCTTGAAGAAGGGCAGCTTGTGGATGGTGTTGTCATCCAGGTTACCCAGGATCAGGTGTTTATCGATGTGGGTTACAAGTCCGAAGGAAAAATTCCCATTGAGGAATTTATCGAAATCCCCAAAGTGGGGGATGCGGTATCGGTAATTCTCGTCGCCAAAGAAAACAAACACGGGGAAGTGATCGTCTCCAAGCAGAAAGCCGATGTCAAGGTCTTCTGGAAAAACCTCCGGCAGGCCTTTCAGGATCATGCCGTAGTGGAAGGAACCATCGAAAAGCTCGTCAAGGGTGGTTTCGATGTCAATATGGGTTCCGGCGGGCGGGCTTTCCTTCCCATAAGCCAGTCGGATGCCCAAAAAGTGGACAAGCCGGAGAAATTCCTTGGGATGAAGGCCCAGTTCTATGTGGAGCGGCTTTATTCTGACGGCAAAGTCAACATCGTGGTGAACCGCCGCAAGTTCCTGGAAGAAGAAATTGAACGGAAACGGAATGATTTCTTTGAACATACCCCGATCGGTTCCGATGTGGACGGGGTTGTAAAGAGCTTTACCTCATTTGGGGCCTTTATCGACCTCGGGGGCTTTGACGGCCTCCTCCATATCAACGACATGAGCTGGGGCCACGTGACCCGACCCAAGGACTTTGTTAAAAAAGGCCAGGAGATACACCTCAAGGTTATCCGCATCGACCAGCAGGAAAAACGGATCAACCTTTCCCTCAAGCATTTCTCCGATGATCCCTGGGTACACTTCGAGGACAAGTACCATGTGAACGATATCGTCAAGGGCAAGGTAACCAAGCTCACCGATTTCGGCGCCTTTATTGAGCTGGAAGAGGGGATCGAAGGGCTGGCCCATATTTCAGAATTTTCTTGGGTCAAGAAGATCCAGAAACCCGAGGACATGGTCCACAACGGCGACGAAGTGGAGTGCATGATCCTGGGCTATGATCTCCAGGCGGGGAGGGTGTCCCTGGGACTCAAGCAGGTCACCGCCAATCCCTGGGCTGAAATTGAGGAAAAGTATCCCGTGGGCACCCGGCTTACCCGGAAGGTGGTCAAGGTTACCAACGCTGGGGCCTTTATCCAGCTGGAAGAGGGGATCGACGGTTTCCTCCATGCGGACGATATTTCCTGGACCAAAAAAATCAAACATCCCGGCAGCGAACTCGCAGTTGACCAGGAAGTTGAAATCATGGTCATCAGTATTGAAAAGGAAAACCGGAGCATCCGGCTGGGAATCAAACAGCTTTCCGAAGATCCCTGGAAGAGCTTTGCCGAAGCCTACAAACCGGGAACCCAGGTGGAAGGGGAAGTTTCCTCCATCACCGATTTCGGAATTTTTGTGCGGGTACCCGGCGGCATCGAAGGGCTTATCCATAAGTCAAACCTGGCGGAAAACCGGGAAGATGATCCTGAAGAGGCCCTGAAAAAGTACCAGATTGGGGACAAGATCAAGGCGGTGGTCCTGGAAATACAGGGCGACAAGCAGAAGGTGGCCTTTTCAATCCGGGATTTTCAGAAGAAGGTACAGCGGGAAGAAATTTCCCAGTATATGGCGGCGGAAGAATCCGATGGTTCCACCTTTACCCTGGGAGATTTTTTAAAGTCCAAGGGCACTGACTAACAGACCGCATTTGTATGCCGTCACAAACCGATGCCCAAAAATTTAATACTCTGAATCAGCTTAAAACCGATGAGGCTTATCATACCCTGGTGGCAAAGAGCCCGGTCATCCTCGAAAAGCTTGAGATCATTGACAGGATAGCAAAGACCGATTCATCGGTGCTGATCCTGGGGGAAAGCGGGGTAGGGAAGGAGCTCTTTGCCGAGCAGATACACCTCCGCAGCCCCCGCAGCCAGGCGCCTTTTATCCGGGTAAACTGCGCCGCCATACCCGAGGGGCTCCTGGAAAGTGAACTCTTCGGTCATGTAAAGGGGGCATTTACCAACGCCGTTGCCAGGCGCCAGGGCCGTTTTGAACTGGCCGATGGCGGGACCATTTTCCTGGATGAAATCGGTGACATCCCCCTGCCGCTCCAGGCCAAGCTGCTCCGGGTTATCCAGGAAAAGACCTTTGAAAAGGTGGGCTCCGATAGTTCCATCACCGTTAATGTGCGGATTTTGGCGGCCACCAACAAAGACATCGAAGCCTTGGTGGAGAAGGGGGAGTTCAGGAACGATCTGTACTACCGCCTCAACGTGCTTCCCCTTTATATTCCGCCGCTCCGGCAGCGGCAGGAGGATATTCCCGAACTGGCGCGTTTCTTCCTTGAAAAATTCACGGCGGAAACAAAGAAACACTTTGAAGGTTTTTCTGATGAGGCCATGGAAACCATGCTTTCCTATGCCTGGCCGGGAAATATACGGGAACTTGAAAACTGCGTCGAGCGGGCCTGCGTAATCGGGAAGGGACGCCGGATACAGCAGGAAGAACTCTTTTTAGATACCGAAGAAGCTCCCTTAATGCCGGGGGGTAACCGGAGTTTAAAGACCGCCATCAATACCTTTAAGGCCCGTTTTATCCGAAAGGTTCTGGAAGAAAACAACTGGAACCAGACGGAAGCGGCAAAGGCCTTGGATATACAGAGGACTTACCTCTCCAGGCTTATTAAAGAACTAAATATCATCAATACCAAGGAGTAATTATGTCGGATATTGAAGGAAAAGTGAGCAAAGTAAGTTGGGGTGAAAGCATCAACAATTTTATCCAGAAGAACCGAAAGGGGATACTGGTCTGTTTCGGCGTCATTGTGGTATTGCTCGCGGGCTTTATCGGGGGGCTTGCCATAAGGGACGCAGTCCGGAACAAGGCCATAAGCAGGGCAGAGGACTTTAACACCCGCTACGAGGAACTGCGCTGGGATATCAGTGAGGGGACAAAGGTTGAAGAAACTACCGCATTGCTTGCCGAGCTTACTGTCTTTGCGGAAAAAAATTCCGGCTATGCCGGGGGACGGGCCTGGGCGATCATAGCGGGAATCCGGGGGGACAAAAAAGAATGGGCTGAAGCGGAACTGGCCTGGTCCAGCGCGGCAAAGGCCGCTTCAAAAACCTACCTTGCCCCGGTTGCCCTTTTTAACGCCGCCGCTGCCGCGGAAGAGCAGGGGAACACCGAAGACGCCATCAGGCTCTACACCGAATGCCTTGTCCGTGCGGATATCTTTCCCGCGGCGGCCCGGGCTCAATTTTCCATCGGCCGCCTCCGGGAATCCCAAAGCGATTCCGCCGCGGCCCTTGAAGCATACCGGACACTGGTCAGCAAATGGCCCAACGACTCCATTTGGACAAACCTGGCGCAAAACCGGATCATTGCCTTACAATTAAATTGATGGGAGCCATATATAAAAAAATCCTTTTAAATCTTTTTCTGCTTTTCATTTCCGCGGGGGTATTCCTCTCCTGCGGGATTGATGAGTACTATTACCTTAACCCGGTACAGTCGGGGGATATCCAGCTTACCTTACAGGAACGGGCCGTTATTCACCTGCCCGGCGTCAGCGCTTCCTATTTTACCCATTTTACCATTTTCTATCGTATCTATATCAGTGATTATTCGGCCCCCGGTACCATCCAGACATCATCCGCAGTACTCAGCAGCATCAATTCAACCCTGGCTTCGGACTATGCCGCCATCGAACCTTCTACGAGTATCACCAGCACCACATCCAATACCACCAACACAAGTTCGCTTTTCAGGAACCGGAATTATCAGATTCTTAACTATGAAGGCCACGATGTGATATCCAGCCAAAACACCAGCCTGATCCTTGATTTCCCCATAGGCAGCAATCCCTCGGTTACCGTTAACGGCAATACCTGGAACCTGTACCGTTCCACCGGAAACGGCTCATTCACCCCGGTTCCGAACCGTTATTTTCGCAATACCGATGAACTCAATTCAAGCGCAAATGCAATTTCTACCGTCAATGGAGATGTGGTAAACAAATCATCCCTCAGCGGCAAACGATACACCTATACCGCCATGTATATCGTGGTAACCGGCCTTGATCAGCAGTCCTATACGCCAATCTACAGCATCCCCGCCTTTATT
The DNA here is from genome assembly GCA_026002025.1 of Spirochaetia bacterium. The sequence goes on from BOAU01000012.1 coordinate 16,294, forward strand.
GGAATCTTTCGTCTTCCTGACTGATTACCAAAAAAAGAAAAAACCACAGAGATCACAGAGGACACAGAGAATATTAAGAGGCTTCAACATTTTTTCTCTGCGTTCTTCTTGGCCTTTAACGTATATTTTTTACTATTCATAATGTATATTCTGTCTACTTTATAAAATAAAAATTAATTAACCACGGACCACACGGACACTTTGATTTCTTGTCTTTTTGTCCGTGCTGTCCGTGTGGTCCGTGGTTAAATTCTTAAGATTCGGGATACAATTCCCGGTATACATTGAAGTAGGATTTACCCGGCCTGTCATCGGCATCTTTTATCAGGGGATTTTTTGCAAGAACTGCAAGACGCCTAAGGCCGTAGATCGCCTGGCGGCTTAATTCTTCTGGTGAGGCCGGTAGTTTCCCTTGAGAAACCAGAGGATTTATTAAAGAGCCGATCCGGGACTGACGGTAGGATTTTTCTTCTTTGGCCTTCACCAAATCTACCGGACCGGCGGCGCCCCCAAGACCGACCATAGTGTCCGCCGCAGTACCGGTGCCGGATGCAGCGTAGGCAAAACCCCAGAGTAGCGACGACAGGGAATATTTTTTACCGCCTGAGGGAATGAAAAAATTTTCAGCCTCCCCTATTTCTATGCCCTCAGGAAGGACTTGGTTCATCAAGGCCTTGAATCGTGGAGCCTCAAAAAAGCCCTCGATATCGATGGCGGCGATCTCCCCCTCGGCGAATATCCCAAGGGATAAGGGGGCCACGATTTCCAGTTTGGGCAGCGGATTAAAGCCCTGACTGAAGAGAACCGGTATGCCGGCCCGTAAAAAGGCCATGGAAAACACCTCTATAAGGGTCAAATGGCCGTGAAAAACTGCGGTTCCCTGCTTGCAAAAGGAAAAAACAATACGAAATGTCGGCCCATCTGAATGGAAATCCTGATTTGTCACCACTTCGGCGGAATTTACCGGTGTTTTCTCGACCGGCGGCGCTGTTTTTATTGTTTCAGCAGTGCTTTTATCAATATTTTCATCAAGTGGTTTCTTATCTTGTATGATATTTTGTACTATCCTAGTATCGCCATGACAAATACCACAGTTATGTGTACAATTATTTATACATGGTAATGTGAATTCTTCTGATTTGGACTTTTTGTATTCGTTTTTAAGATAAACCGGAGCAAGTCCTGAATCAACAAAACGCCAGGGCAGAGCCAAAGTCTGATCCTGAGGATTCAATATGGTCCTGCCGAGTTCCTGGTATGTTTCCAAGAGCTCCTTCCATATGTCTTTTTTGATATAATCTGACCATGCGTCCAAACGACAGCCCCTTTGCCAGGCCTCTTCGATAAGAACGGCGGCTCCCTCATCCCCCCGGCTGATGATCCCCTCAAGCAAAGCGGTAAAGGGATCAGACAGGCTCACCTTGTGCCCTTTGGGCCGTAGTTGGCCTTTGATGAATTCAAGCTTTTTTTTGGCGCCCTCAAGGTCTATCTGGGCGGCCCATTGGTAGGGGGTATGGGGTTTGGGGACAAAGACCCCTACATTGATGTTAAAGTGCATCCCGGTTCTGCGGGCCAGGTCCAGGATAAAATCGACTATCTCCGCTTCTTCGGTCCGGCCGCTTTGATCAGGGGAACCCACCGGAAGTCCAATCATGAAATAGAATTTGGCACCCCGCCAGCCGTTCTTTTTGGCGGTCTGCAGAATGGCGGCCACATCGTCACAGGAGACCATTTTGTTTATGCCCCGCTGCCAGGCATCCACCGGGGTTTCCACCGCAAAGGTCAGGCCGCTTTTGCGGACCTCGGATATTTTTTCAAGCAGGGGCAGGGAAAAGGTGGAAACCTTGAGGCTGGGCAGCTGAAACGAAATGTGCCGGGAGCCGAAATCGGTATTAAGGGATTCTACCAGGGCATCGATGTGTGAATAATCCCCGCTGGAAAGGGAAGAAAGGCTGATCTCCCGGTAGCCCCCTTGCCTGATAAAGGCTTCCGCTTCATCCCGAATATGGGCGGCGCTTTTCTGCCGCATGGGCCGGTACCAGAAGCCGGCGTGGCAGAAACGGCAGCCATTTGGGCAGCCCCGCATGATCTCCACGGCGCCGTGGTGCTGGACCACCTTCATGGTTGAAACCGGAAATACGGCGGCGGCAGGGGGCCTGTCCGCAAAATGCGTATCAATGGCCCGGACTGCCCGCGCCTTACCCTTCACCCACACCGAAGGATGGCCCGCGATATGCGCCAAAAGTTCCGCCCGGCTTTTCCCGGTCTTTTTCTTGTCACGCAGTTCCTCAACCAATTCAAAGAAACCGGCCTCCGCCTCCCCTATCCAGAAGGCATCGATAAAGGGGGCGTAAGGCAGGGGATTTGATACGGAGGGGCCGCCCATGATCACGATGGGCTCCCCTTCCCTTCTTTCCGATGCATGAATGGGAATTCCGGCAACAGCCATGATGCTTAAAACAGAGGTGATCCCCAATTCATAGCCCAGGGTAAAAAGCAGGAGGTCGAGGTTTCCCAGGGGAATCCCCGTATCCAGGCCGTAAAGGGGAAGGCTCTGCTGCTTAAGGAGCGCCTCAAAATCCGGGGCAGGGGCAAAAACCCGGTCGCAGGATACACCGGCAAGGCCGTTCAGAGCGTTATAGAGGATACGCAGGGCCTGGTTTGACATGCCGATCTCGTAAAGATCGGGAAAGGCGATTGCGGTCTGAAAACCGGCGTCCCCTTTGGCAAGGCGGCCGTATTCGCCGCCGGTATAGCGGCCCGGTTTTTCCACGCCGAGCAATAAACACCCAAGGTCCTTTTCAATATCAATATGGTTAATTTTCATGAATGCTAGTGCTGGAACCGTCTGACATAGATGCTGAGGGACAGGCCGATGCCGGCCATGGCGGAAAGAATCGAGGAGCCCCCATAGGACATAAAGAGGAGGGGAATCCCCGTGATGGGCATGATCCCCATGGCCATCCCCACGTTAATCAAAAAATGAAAGATAAACATGCCGGACAGGCCCGCCGCGATATAGGCTCCAAAGGAATCGGTGGTGGTCCTCATGATCCGTACCAGGCGCAGGCAGATCAGCAGAAAGAGGGCGAATACCAAAAGGCCCCCCAAAAGGCCCCATTCTTCGGTAAAGATCGAAAAGATAAAGTCAGTACTCTGCTGGGGGAGGAAACGGTAATGGCTCTGGGTGCCCTGGAGGTAGCCCTTGCCGGAAAGCCCCCCGGACCCAATGGCGGTAATGGACTGGATAATGTTCCACCCCGCGCCCCGGGGGTCAACATTCGGATCAATGAACACGATGAGCCGCATAATTTGATAATCCTTGAGCACCTTGTGGGACATAAAGGAAGCCCCCAGGGAAAAAACAAGTATGGCGACACCGTAGACGATCCAGAAAAAATACCGCTTCCTGAATCGGAAAAAACCGAAAAGGGCTATGACGGCGATAATACCCAGGGCCATGATGGCAATGGCGGTGAACCGGGCATTGGTCAGAATCAAAAGGGCGGGGATGGAGTTGTGTAAAATATTGCTCTGCCACAGGGGCAGTACCATGAGGACGCCGGTAAGGCCGATGCAGGCAGCTAAAAAGAAGACATACCTTATCGCCACACCGGCAATAAAGGTCATCACCAGGAGTATGGGGATAAAAACCAGGGATGTGCCGAAATCGGGCTGGATCAGAATGACCGCCATAGGGACAAACACGATGATACAGGAGATGAGGAACCGGGAAAAAGCTTCAGGATTCCGTTTTGAATCATCAAGGTAACGGGCCAAAAAGAGGATGGTGGTGATCTTGGCAAACTCCGAAGGCTGAATCCCAAAGATGCCGATCCCTATCCAGGCGCGGGCGCCGCTTACATAACGGCCGAAAAAACAGGTATAAACCAAAAGGGCCAGGGTACCCAGATAGAGGTAAAGAGAAATTTCTTTGATCCGTTTGTAATCGATCATGGACAGGACCATGGCGATGATCACCCCTGCGGTGGCCCAGACAATCTGCCTGACATACTCACTGGAGACCAGCTCCCCCGAGGAGTTGATCCCCGATGAATAGATAAAAAGCACCCCGAATACCGAAAGGGCAATTGCCGAAAGGAGAAGGGAAAAATCAATCTCAACCATGTCCCGGGGTCTCACTCACGCCTCCCGCCGACAGGCATGAGGTATTGGAAACCCAGACTGCGGACCGCTTCCTCATAACTTTGATCCGCGAATATCCCCTGAAAGATGATTGCCGAGGCATAGACGGCCCACCACTCCCAGCTGTTTACCGCTTCCACGATAACGGAAACCGCCACCCGCTCCTCGGGGCGGTCGGTGTTGTAGGGGGCGTAGGCGGCAAACCAGGAATGCCAGCGGTCATTGAGTCCCACCTCCGCGGTTCCGGTTTTCCCCGCAATCTCCACGCTTTTGATGTTCAGGGGGAACTGGGCGGTTCCTTCGCTGATAACCCCCCGCATATCCCGGCGGACCGCTTCAAAAACATCCTTGTCTATATCACTTTGGTGGATGAGGCGGGGGACGGTACTCTTTTCAACTGCGCCGGAAATGGGGTCCCGCACTTCCTTGAGCACATAGGGCTGGTAGACCTTGCCGTCATTGGCCACCATGGACACCATATTTACCATTTGGATGGGGGTTACCAGGGTATAACTCTGTCCGATGGACATATTCATCGTATCCCCCCCGGACCAGCGTTCATGGAAACGGCGTTCCTTCCACTGGGGGGTGGGGATAAACCCTGAAATTTCCCCGGGCAAATCAATCCCCGTGTTTTCCCCATAACCGTAATCCTGGGCATAGGATACGATCCGCTCAACCCCCAGTTGGTCCCGCCCCACGGTCCAGTAATAAATATCGCAGGACTGGGCCATGGCCTGGTGCAGGTTCAGCCTGCCGTGGCCGGGCCGCTTTACATGGCAGTGCCAGAGCCGGTTACCGTAGAAAAATTCCCCCTGGCAATCCACGGTCTGGGCCGGGTTAAAGGCATTTTCCTGGAGGATGCCGGTGGTCATGATAATTTTGAAGGTGGAAGCCGGGGGATAACTGGACTGTATGGCCCGGTTGAGAAAGGGCTTATTGGGGTCATTTGTCAGGGCGGCGTATTCGGAACCCATATCATTGCGGCTAAACATGTTTGGGTCATACCAGGGATAGGATACCATGGCCAGCACTTCCCCGGTGGCGGGCCGGGTAACCACCACCGCCCCCATACGCGGACCCAGGGCCTTTTCCGCCAGGGTCTGGATGGAACGGTCTATGGACAGGACCAGGTTCTTCCCCATAGCAGGGGGCTCACGGGTATTATACGCTTCACCGGCGATGCGCCGCCCCCGGACATCCACGGTGCGGGTCTCCCGGCCTTCCTTTCCCCGGAGGATTTCATCGTACTGCTTCTCTATACCGGCCTTGCCGATAAGGTCCCCGGTCTGGTAGCCCCGATTGTAGAGCATGGTGAGCTCATCACGGGTGATGTCCCCCACGTAGCCCAAAATATGGGAAAGGCTGCCTGAATCCACGTAGTTCCGCATGGGCTTGGACTGCCAGGAAATACCCGGCAGGGTATCCACATTTTCCGCCAGGGTTGCGATGACGGTAAAGGGGACGTTCACCGCCAGTTCTATGGGCTGATAAAGGTAATAATACTGAACAGGGACTTTCCGGTCGAGATCCTCACGGGGCACCCCCATGATTTCCGCCACCCGGCCGATAAGGGCGGGGATTTCCCCCCGGGGCGCCTCCGCGGGGGTAATGCTGACCGCAAAGGAATCGGTGTTCATCACCAGGGGCGCCCTGTAATTGCGGTCATAGATCTCCCCCCGCTGGGCGGGGATGATCGTGGTACGGCGGGCGATATCCTGTGCCCGGGCCTGGTACAGTTCCCCGCTTAATATCTGCATGCTGAAAAGCCTGATCCCATAGGCGACAAATATCAGGATGAAGATAACCCGCAGAATATTGATTCTGTTTTCACTCCGCTCTTCCCCGCCGGAGATGGGATCCATAAGGGGCATCAATGAGCCTCCCGTTGGGGGCCGCCCTGACTGTTCCTGTTGACCAGGATAGGTGAAAAAAGTTTTAAAAGGGCGAAAAGCGGGACCGCTAAAACAGTATTGAGCGCCAGTTCAACCCAAAAAGTCGGGGCAAATAAGGTATATGAAGGCACCGCCCCGGCGAGCAGGAGGTGCAGCAGAAAAAGCACCCCGGCCTTGAAGAAGGTGGCCGCAGCGCAGAGGATCATGGGGAGGAAAACAGCGTCCAGAAAAAAGGTGCCCATCATAAGCCCCGCCAATGCCCCAGCCAGGGTACGGATAAGGGCATTGAGCCCCAGGGGGGCGGCGGAAAGAAAGTCCAAAAGGAGCCCGGAAAAGAAACCCGTAAGCTGCCCGGTCATGGTTCCGTTTACATAGGCGCTGAAAACGATGATCCCCAGGGCCAGATCCGGAATCGCGTGGTAAATTGTCACCCGTGAAACCAGTGTTCCCAGCCTTGCAAGCAGGGTGGATTGGAGGAGCGCCGCAATCGTGGCAAAAACAACTGCCCAGACAACATTTTTAGTCATTCGATTTCAGCTTCCTTTGCGGCAAGCACAAACACATATTCCAGCCGGGAAAAATCAATAAGGCTCTCCAAATTCACATCCATGGAGATTTCGTTTTCCTGGTAGAGTATGCCGCTTACCCGCCCGATATTGATCCCCGTTGGATAAACCCCGCCGATCCCGTTGGAGACGATCACATCCCCATAGTTGATACTGTCCCTGGCCCGTTTCTGGATAAACCGCATCCTGAGGGAAGATTCAGGACTCCCCTGCCCTTCCACGATCCCGTCATACCGGGAAATGGCCAGCCGGGCGGAGATAAAGGAACTTACATCGTAGAGGGGCATCACCAGGCTTTCAAAGGCCCCGGCCTGGATCACCTTACCCACCAGTCCCTGCGCCCCGTTTTGATAGGCGATAACCGCCATATTGTTCTCTACCCCGGAATGTTTTCCCTTGTTGATCACCAGGGCGGAAAAAAGATTATCCGGGTCCCGGCCGATGATCTCCGCCGGTATATGGCGGTAATTTAAGGATTGGGAAAAGCCGAGCTGCTCCCGGAGCCGGACATTTTCCTGGAGGATCTCCGCGGAACTCCGTTCAAGCTGTTCATAACGGGTGACCCGGTCGGTTAATTCGGCATATTCCTGCCTGAGGCTAGCCAGTTCACTGATGGACAATACGGTCCGGGAAGCCAGGGAAGAAACTTCATAAATGCCGCCGCGGACGCCGGAAAAAAGGGAAAGTCCCACATTTTTTATATCCACCACAAAACTGCGGGTAGAAAAGAGCAGCAGGGAAAAAGAAATTAGCGTCAGTGCGATAAAACAAAAGGACGCCCCATTGATGCGGGCCTTCGGCCGCGCCCCTCCCCCAACCGCCATGGCTAACCGTTCAGATTGTCGTAGATACTGCGGGTATTATCAAAACCTCCGGCGGTTTCAAAATACTTGCCAGCCCCCAGGGCAACGCAGTCCAGGGGCCGTTCCGCAAGGATAACCGGAACCCCGGTTTCTTTTGAAATAAGCTTGGGGAGCCCCTTGAGAAGGGAACCGCCACCGGTCATTACAATGCCCCGTTCCACAATATCCGCCGCCAATTCAGGCGGGGTCTGGCCCAGGGTAGATTTAATCTCGTCAACAATCTGGGTGATGGGGTCCTTCAGGGCTTCCCGAACCTCCACGCTGTCTATATCCAGCCGCCGGGGAAGCCCGGTGATGGCGTCGGTACCCTTGATCTCTACCTTTTCGATGGTCTTGTCCGGGGATGCGTTGCCGATCTCGATTTTGAGCCGCTCCGCGGTCTGTTCCCCGATGATAAGGTTATGAACGCTGCGGACATGTTTGATGATCGCCTCGTCAAATTCATCCCCCCCAAGGCGGATGGCGTTGGTAACCACCATGCCTCCCAGGGAGATTACGGAAGTTTCCGTAGTCCCGCCGCCGATATCGCAGATCATGTGCCCGGCGGGTTCAAATATGGGAATCTCCGCGCCGATGGCGGCGGCAAGGCTTTCTTCGATTACGGTTACATCCCGGGCGCCGGCCTTGTAGGCACTTTCTTCTACCGCCCGCCTTTCCACCTCGGTGATGCAGGAGGGTATGCCAATCACCATCCGGGGCTTGATGAAGCGGTACCGGGGCAGAACTTTTCCAATAAAGTAACGGATCATCTTTTCGGTGGATTCCAGGTCGGCGATCACCCCGTCCCGCATGGGCCTTATGGCGATGATGTTCCCCGGGGTCTTCCAGAGCATCCGCTTGGCGTCCCCGCCCACGGCGACAACTTTTTTTGTGCCCCGTTCAACCGCAACCACCGAAGGTTCGTTCAGCACGATACCCTTTCCGCGTATGTAAATAAGGGTATTACAGGTCCCCAAATCAATACCGATATCCGAAGAATTATTTCCAAACATAGTGCCCCCTGCCTTCCCGTTTACATTCCAAGCCGTTCCCGCGCCCCTTTATGGGCCGGATCTATCCGTATTGCCCGCCGCCATTCAGCCCTGGCCCGGGTAGTATCCCCCCGCGCCGTATATAATTCACCCAATTGATAATGGACTTCAGCATTCTCGCCTGATTCATTCAAAATGATCGTATACTGGGCTTCCGCTTCTTCAAAATCCCCTTCATTCTTCAGAATACCCGCAAAGAGAAGCCGCGCGGCCGTCACCTTTTGGGAATCCCGGGATATTTCGATGCACCGGAGTAAATAGGCCTTTGCCAAATCCTGATCCCCAAGGGCGATATAGGAATGGGCAATAGCCAAAAGCAGGGTATCCGATGGACCGCTTTCCTGCTCCCCCGCCTCGTAACTTGCCGGGTCCAGGGCCAGGGTAAAGGCCGCCACACTGCTCCGGTAATCGTGAACCGCCGCATATGAGAGGCCCAGGTACTCGGCGGTATCACGGGCAAAATAGGAAGCCCCGCGGGCCTCTTCCAGGTATTTTACCACCAAATCCGCATAATCAACGCCCTTATAATAATACGCTTTGCCCAAAACATAATAGACCCGTCCGTTATTACCGCTGTTCTTTAAAAGAAGGGCCTTCCGTAAGGACCAGATACATTCATCAATGTAAGTAAGGGTATCAAAATTATTGATCTGGGCAATGCCGATCTGATAGGCGGAGAAGCCGTGGATGGTCAGCAAAAAATAATCCATGGGCCGCTCGGCAAGAGCCGCCTTACTCAGCTCAAGGGCCTCCCCATAGGCCCCTTCTTCCCAAAGCCGGAGCAGGATCTGCCGCTCATTTCCCGACCGGCTCATCCTTCCGGCAAAAACAGGAACAAGAACCGTCACCAGGCCAATCACAGCCGCCGCAATCGCTGTCCAGCGGATAATATTATTCCGCCTGAGATGTGTTTTATAGCCAAAGCGGTTCTTTACTTTTAACATATTTCTAAGGACATATAATAGGAAAGCAGAGAAAAAGTCAACGCCCCGGTTAAGGAGCCAGCAATTCTCATTTTGAATTAACCAAATCAAGAATAACCACGAACCTCACGAACAGCACGAACCCAATTCCCCTCTATTGTTCGTGGGGTTGGTGTGGTTCGTGGTTAAAATGAGAATTCCTGCCAAGGAGCAAAATCCGGTTATGGCCGACTCGCGCCCCAGCGGGCCCAGGATGCGCCGCTTTGGGGGTAGATGCTGGCCGATCCCCTGCCGGCGGCTTTAGTATAGGGCGGCGCATTTTCTTCTTCCGGCGGCAGCGGTGCAGCAAGGACAGGTAAGAGCGGAGCCTTATGATTATCAGCAAGTTCCAGGATTACCGCAACGCCGCCTTCCGCAGATAAACCCAAACTCGCAGCAGCGCCCATGGAAAGGTCTACGATACAGTTTCTCGAAGCAGGTATCCGTCCGACTATGGTTACAACCGCCGCCTTGCCGTTCTGCGGATTCGTTACCTGCACCTGGGTACCAAAGGGTAAACTGGGATGTTTGGCGGAAAGCTGCTCCGTATCAATGGTCTGGGACGCCCAGCCCTCCTGGTGGAAATTCCGTATATTGGAATCCCGGGCGGTACAGATTGAGATAGAAACAAGGGCAAATATTAAAAACGGAATCAACCGCTTCATACCAAAAAAACGATGAACCATAAGCCGGGTTCAGTTTAACAAGCCCTTGCGGGTTTGTCTAACCTGGAGTTTTCCCATAGGGAAAACTCCAAGCTGATTTTCCGTAAGGAAAATCAGCCGCCATCTATCTGGGCTTACCCTTGCGGATAAGCTCTACGCAGCCTACCTGCGGTATCGGACGGGCCGCCCTACCGCCGCTTGACTTTGCTCCTGATGAGGTTTGCCGTGCCGGAACCGTTGCCAATTCCGCGGTGGGCTCTTACCCTTGGCAAAAATCCAGAGGATTTTTGCCTTAGGAGAAAAACCAAAGGTTTTTCTCCACACCCTTTCACCCTTACCTGAGTTTCCCCAGGCGGTATACTTTCTGTTGCGCTGTCTGTCAAAGGGGCTTTTCAGCCCCTTTGCCCGGGTGTTACCCGGCATCATGCCCTGCGGAGCCCGGACTTTCCTCAAGGGTCACCGCATGGCCGAAACAAAAAACGTCCCGGACTTTATTGCGGCCCCCTGCGGCAGCCTGGTTCATCGTTATAAATTACTCATCAAAGTCACTGCCGACCTTTTCTTCCTCTTCTTCGTCCTCGTCGTAGTCGTCTTCTTCCATGTCGTCGAGATCGGCAAGGCTGCCGGAATCGTCGTTGTCGAAGAATTCTTCTTCGCCCTGTTCGGCTTCTTCGTAAAAGAGGACCCGGGAACAGTAGGGGCAGAACACGATTTCCTCACCCTGGCGGACCGTATTGGCAAACTGGGCGGGGAGGATCATGTGGCAGCCCATGCAGACGCCGCCCCTGATGGCCACGATGCCCTGGCCCATCTTGTTGCGGATGATCCGCTCAAACTTGAAATGCACCTCCGAATCAAGGTCCGGGTTCAGGGCCTCTTCCCCTTTGGCAAGTTCTTCGAGCCGGGCCTTCTTTTCAGATATCTCAACTTCGATCCCGGCGCGGCGTTCGGCGAGTTCCGCTTCCTGCTGCTCTATCAGGGCGGTGCTCTGCTTCATCTGTTCGTCAAGGTCCGCAAGGAGCCGCTCCTCCCGCTGAAGGTCCTTGCGGTACTGCTGTTCCTTTTCCGCGGAATCGTGGATTTCCTTGTCCAGGGCTTCGTATTCCCGCTGGGTGTTGATCACATCCATGTTCTTTTCAGCCTTTTCCCGCTCGGATTCCGCGTTGATAAGGAGGTTCCGGAATTCGTTTTCCGCAACCTTTGCCTTTTCGTAATCCTGGTTTTTTTCGATAAAGGATTTCTTGAGCCGGGCCAGGAGTTCCTCCTGGGTAACCAGCAGCTTGGGAATTTCCTGAATGTCCTGTTCCAGGGTAATTTTTTCGGAAAGTATATCCTGCAGTTTCCGCAGATTTTCAAATACCTCATCCATTGCCATTTAATGCCCCTTATGTATACAAAATCATACTCGTTAAAGTACTTTCTTTAAAACTAAGACAAAAAACATACGTTTTTTTGTCAATGATCCAGATAATCTTTTAACTTCCGGCTCCGTTTGGGATGCCGCAGGCGGCGCAGGGCCTTTGCTTCAATCTGCCTAATCCGTTCCCGGGTAACATTGAAGTAGAGACCCACCTCTTCCAGGGTAAGGGAATAGCCGTCGTCCAAGCCGAAGCGCATCTTGAGCACCTCCTGCTCCCGCACCGGCAGGGTGGAAAGCACCCCGGAAAGCTGCTCCTGGAGCAGGGTAAAGGCGGTCTGATTTGCGGGATTTTCCACATCCTTGTCTTCGATGAAGTCCCCCAAAAGGGAATCTTCCTCTTCCCCGATGGGGGTTTCAAGGCTGATGGGCTCCCGGGCTACGTTTTTAACCGTTTTTACCCGCTGGGCGGTCCAGCCGAGTTTTTCGGCGATTTCCTCGTCCGTGGGCTCCCGGCCCAGTACCTGCAAGAGCTGCCGGGATTCCCGGACCACCTTGTTGATCTGCTCGATCATGTGCACCGGCACCCGGATGGTCCGGGCCTGATCGGAAATGGACCGGGTGATCGCCTGGCGTATCCACCAGGTGGCGTAGGTGGAAAACTTAAAACCCTTCTGGTATTCAAACTTTTCCACCGCCTTGATAAGACCGATGTTCCCTTCCTGCACGAGGTCGAAGAAGTGGAGCCCCCGGTTGGTGTATTTTTTTGCGATGGACACCACCAGCCGCAAATTGGCCTTGATAAGCCGGTCCTTGGCGTTTTTCATCATCACCCGGCCATGGCTTATTTCCCTGGCCATCAGGTTGATGTTTTCGATGGATTCTTCAAATTCAGCTTCCATTTGCTGGAGTTTCTTTTCCGTCACCTGGATAAGCCGGATCTTTTCTTTTATCTCGTCGGAGCCCAGGGAAAGCTCCGATTCGAGCCGCTCCCGTTCTTCCTTGATGGTAAGCCCCCGGCCCAGGGCCCGCAGTTCCTTTGGGTTCGTCACCCGGAGGTGCTTTTCAAGCCGCTCCTGTTCCTTCCGGTAACGCTTTATCTTTTTGGCGGCCTGGATAAATTTCTCGGAAAAACCGGCGATCTCATCGGGGTGGATTTCCGCATCATCAATGATCTCCATGATCCGCAGCCGGATCTCCTGGAGTTCCGCATCCTCAAAAAAATTGCCCCCCCGGCTGATAAGCCGCTTCTTGATCTCAATATAGGCCTTAAGGTCATTCAGGACCAGGCGGAGGGTTTCCTTGTAGAACTGGTTGAGCCTGCGGCGCTCGGTCATGCGCTCGGTGATCTCTTTCTTGGTGAGGTTGTCCTCTCGGTAATCCTTTTTGGATAATGCCTTCTGGGCGATATGATAAAATTCCGGGATGATCATCCCCGACTTCTTTATCACGCCCTTGATGATGTTCTCCCCATCTTCCATCTGCTTGGAAAGCTCCACTTCCTGTCCCGCGGTAAGGAGGTGTTCCCGGCCTATCTCCCGGAGGTAGAGCCTGATGGGATCATCCACCGATGATTCCTTATCGTTGTATACCAGGCGTTTTTTTCCGGCATCCTTGGCCTTTTTGGCCTCCGCCTCGGTTTCTTCCGTTTCAGAAGCTTCTTCCTCAATGAGCTGAACGTTATTCGTCTCAAGCAGGGCAAGAACCTTCTCCATCTTTTCGGTATTGGAAGTGATGTGCTCAGGAAGATAATCGGAAAGTTCCTCAAAAGAGAGGGTTTTCTTTTCCTTCGCGTATTCGATCAGTTTTACAACAGCAGGATCAAGGGGGGAACCTTCGCCCTGCGGCTCGGTTGAAGATTCAAGCGGTATCTCTATCGGCGCCGTTTCTGACGGGGACAATATTGGCGGCTGCACATCTGTCATATCTTGTCTTCCTTCAACGGTGTAATTCGGCATCTATATGCATCTTCTCAACAATCAGTTCCTCAAGCCGGGAATCTTTCCGAAACCCATCATCCTTTTGGCCGTGCTCCAGGCTGTGCAGCTCCGCGGTTATTTCAGAAAGCCTGGCCTTAAGCCTTTTGTGCTTCACCTTCCTGATCCCGTCTTTAATGAATTGATCGAGCTGCTCCTGCTGCTGTTCCGCTTTCCCGGAAAATTCCCCGACGGTCCCCTTTTCAATCACATAGTTCCGCAAGGCCTCCGATGAAATGCGGGCAAGAAGATCATCAATGCCGCTTTCTTCATGGATAAAACACTCTTCCATGGCAATAAAAAGCTCTTTTGCGGCCGGGTCCTCAATCTCCTTCATCGAAATCGCGTTACGAAACGCCGGGTACAGGTGAAAATTGACCAATACCACGGTGAGCAGCTTAAGCTCATCGTTCATCCGGACCGGTGTGCCGTTTAGGCCGTCCCCTTTTTGAGGGTTCTGCCCTTCCCGTCCGCCGGAATGCCGCCGGGTATAGTCATTCAGTACCGCAGCCCGGTCTATTCCAAAGGCATCCGCAATGGAAGCGATACAGTCATCCCGGGAAACATCAGAATCCAGGGTTTCAATGTAGGGAAACAAAAAGGCTACCGCCCTCGCCTTTCCCCCGGAGCCGGAAACATCATACAGGAATCTGCTGCGGGATACAAGATACTCAAAGTCTAGGATAATACATTTCATCCTTTTTTGCAATGCTTCCGGGCCGAGATAGAGCAGAATATCCGCCGGGTCCTTTAGATTTGAGAGGTCCGGGCCGGTGTCAGGCACCGTTTCCGCTTCGACGGCCCCCGCCGCTCCCCGCTCCGCAGGGACCACTACACCGCCGGCAAGGCCGTTGCGGCGGCAGGTGATGACGGCTTTTACCGCCGCGGTTTGGCCGGCATTGTCAGAATCAAAGACCAGGTTGATCCTTTCCGCCCAGCGGCGGAGGAGTTTTGCCTGATCATCGGTGAATGCGGTCCCCAGGGGGGCCACTGCGTTGGTTATCCCCGCCTGATGGAGGGCGATCACGTCCATATAGCCTTCCGCAAGGTAGACCTCTTTGGTCCGCCGTATCTCCGGGAGCGCCAGATCGATGGCAAAAAGGGTCTGACCTTTTTTATAAATATCTGATTCACGGGAGTTGATGTACTTGGGGCCGTCTCCTTCCAAAATGCGTCCCCCAAAGGCCACGGTTTTGCCCTGCCGGTCGGAAATGGGGAACATGAGGCGGTTGGAAAAAAAACTTGACCGGGGGTACTTGTCGGAAAAAAGCCCGGATCCGGCAAGAAACTGGGGGGAATAGCCTTTTTGGGAGAGAAAATTGAAGAGCCAGAGCCTATCCGCCGGGGCAAAACCCAGCCTGAACTTGTCAATCATCTCCTGGGTAATTCCCCGTGAAAGAATATAGCGTTTTGCGGCGCCGCCTTCAGGCTTTTCCATTAAAAAATGATGAAAGGTTACGGTTACCCGGCGGTAAAGCTCCGCAAGCTCCTCTTTCCGGGTGTTTTGTTCCGGGTCACGGACCTCCACCCCGCCGCTTTCCCGAATAATTTCGATGCCCATCTTCTTTGCCAGGGTTTCAATGGCCTCGGGGAAGGAGAGTTTGTCCATCTCCATGATGAAGTTGATGATCCCCCCGCCCTGGCCACAGCCGAAGCAGTGGTACATCTTTTTGTCCGGGTCAACCGTAAAGGACGGGGTCTTTTCATTGTGAAAGGGACAGCAGCCCCAGTAGCGGCCCCCCTTTTTTTCCAGGCGGACGTATTCCTCCACCACCGCAACCGCGTCCAGTTTGTCGTTCACTTCCTGTATGGTTGATTTAGCGATGAGGCTCAACGGTTTCCCTTCACATAGAAAACACTTGCCGCGATATGATCATCCAGGGTGCGGGAAAAATAATGCCGCCCCGCAGCAGGGTCGATGAGGCGGAAGTAGAGGTAGTCGCTTTCGGCGGGGTTAAAGACCGCGTTCAGGGCAACCAGGCCGGGGGAGCAGATGGGCCCCGGGGGCAGACCCGCGTTCACGTAGGTGTTATAGGGGTCCCGGATCTCCGTGTCACGGGTGTAGATCACCTCCGGGTGGGGCTTCCCCTGGATTTCGGTGATCACATACTCCACGGTGGCGCAGGACTGGAGGGCCATGCGTATCCCCAGGCGGTTGTAAAAAACTCCGGCCATAAGGGGGGCCTCATCGTCTACCCGGTACTCCCGCTCCACGATGGACGCCAGGCTCACCCGGCGGAAAAGTTCTTCCGGTTGAAACCACGCGGGGCTGTCCAGCCCTTGGCTGTCCGTCCCGGCGGCAAATTCAAGTCCGGCAATCCGCTCAAAAAAAGTATCCGCCATGGTCTGTATCACCAGGTCGGGGGGATAGTTCAGGGGAAAGAGGTAGGTATCGGGGAAGAGGTAGCCTTCCATGGTCTTGCCGGGGATGCGGTAACGGTCAAGGATGGCCGGGTCCGCCGCAGCTGCCAAAAAGGCTTCCCCATCGCAGATACCGGCTTCTTCAAAAATACGGGCGGCTTTTTTCAGGGTGGCCCCTTCGGGGACCGTGACCCGGTGCAGCATCTGTTTGCCGCTCACGAGAACGGAGTGGATGTCCAGCTGGCTTGCGGGAAGTTCAAGGCGGTAGGTGCCGGTCTTGATGTATTCTTTTTCATACCGTGAAAGGAGATGCCAGAAGTACCGGCTGCGGATAATTCCTGCCTCCTCAAGGCGGTTCCCCACGGAAAGGGCGCTTTCACCGTTCCGCACTTCAATGGTAATTGAACCGTCATCCCCGACGCGCAGGGAGCCGTCCGAGGCGCCCACAGGGGCAAGGCCGGGGGGTGAATTGACGTATATCAGGAGCCCCGCGGCGGCCGCAAAGAGGACCAGTACCAGGCCGATGATGAGGCTTAAAATTTTGATGATACGTGGAATTACCATTCCCTGAATTATCATTCTATAGTCTGATTTCCAGACCCTCTGTGGCAAGGGTTAGTTTTATTCCGTTGATGTTCATCCGTTCGGTGTACCACTTGGCGGATTGCAGGATATTATACAGCTTCCGGTCATTATAACCAGGGTCATGGTGAAAGAGAACCATGTGTTTGATCCCCCAGTTGGCCGCAAAATCTACCGCCAGGCTAAAGGCGCTGTGCCCCCAGTTGTATTTTTCGATGGCCTCCCCCAGGGTATATTGGCAGTCAATGACAATAAGATCCGCATCCTTGAAAAACGCGGTATTTTCTTCATTTTTCAAAAAATCCGCATCGGATAACTCCGTATCTGTAGCATAGATAAACCGATGCCTGCCATCATTGACCATAAAAGACCAGGAATCCCCGGGGTGGTTCATCTTTTTACCGGAGATGGTCACGCCATTCAATATAACCCTGGCATCCATGGAATGGAAATTTTTTTTACAAGCCATGGATTCCATGTTCACCGGAAAATAAGGGGGATTCATCTGCCCCCGGATGGAGCTTTCAAGGTCCTTCATGGGTGAATAAAAGTCCAGACTCACTGCGGGATCGTAGGCGGGGCCGAAAAAGGGAAGCCCCTGTATATGATCCCAATGGAAATGGGAAAAAAATAACCGGTATTGCGTGCGTTTTGGCTTTTCATAGGAAAGCACATCCCCCAGGTTCCTGATACCAGAACCGGCGTCGAATACCAGAAGTTCATTTGAATCTTCTATATTAACCGTGACACAGGGGGTGTTCCCGCCAACCGTACCGAAAAGCCAGGGGGGCAGGGCCGACAAAAACCGTTCCCGGGATTCCGGGCTTTCAATGTCCGCAGGGGTAAGCCGTTCCAGGATTGCGGAGACCTTGCTCCTGATTTGAGCGGGCTGCGGCGGCGCAGGTAGGGAACCGCGGACACCCCAAAAACGGATCAGCATCAAAGGCCCGCCTTTTTACGGGTGATCGCCGGTTCATCCTGGCTTTTCTGCAAAATGGCTTCAATCCTGTCCATGCTATACAATTCGCCCTTCCCCATTCCCGGACAGTCCAATCCTGCCCGTTCCCAGGCTTCCCTGGAAACCATAATTGAATCCCAAAAGGGATAATCCCTGCACTGCCGGGGCCGACCGGCATAAACCGCGCAGCCGTCCTGCCAGAAAATACAATCATAGCCTGATTTTTCTTTTAACGAAAGGTACTCTATGCCGCCGCCAAAGGCAGCCCAGCGGCAATAGACCTGTATGAATTCATCGGCGGTCATTTTTTGTTCCGCGGCCAAAAGCGCAAGGTCCTTTTCAGAAAGAAACACGTAGCCGCTTTCATAGCGGCAGCAGGTGGAACAGCGGACGCAGGAAAAACAAAGTCCCTCCGTATAAAAAGGCTCTTTTGACATATAAATATAATTATTACGCCCGGGGCTCATTGTTTCAAGGGGCAGATATCCGCGGCGATGTCCGCCTTCTAAATACGCGCTACGCCGCTTTTCCGCGCCGCTTCCGATACGGCCCCGGCGACCGCGTCTTTTACCCGCGGGTCAAAGGCAAAGGGCAGGATGTGATCGGCAGCCAGTTCGTCAGCCGCCAAATCGGCAAGGGCGTAGGCCGCGGCGATTTTCATTTCGTCATTGATGTCCGATGCCCGCACATCCAGGGCCCCCCGGAAAATGCCGGGAAAGGCAAGGACATTGTTGATCTGGTTGGGAAAATCACTCCGGCCCGTGCCCACCACCGCCGCCCCTGCCTCAAGCGCCGCATCGGGCATGATCTCCGGGATGGGATTTGCCATGGGGAAAACAATGGCCTTGGGGGTCATGGATTTCAGCATTTCGGGGCTGACGATATTCGGGGCGGACACGCCGATGAACACATCCGAGCCGGGGATCACATCGGCAAGTTTGCCTTTCTTACCGGCTTTGTTGGTGATTTTTGCGAGAAGGGCCAGCTCGCCGTCCATCTCCGGCCGGCCTTCGTAGACCACACCGTACTTGTCCGTGGCAATCACGTCCTTTACCCCCATGGCAATGAGGAGCCTGATGATCGCCGTCCCGGCCGCCCCTGCGCCGCTGGTGACCACCCTGATCCTGTCGAGGGATTTACCCACCACTTTCAGGGCATTGATCAGGGCCGCAAGCACGACCACGGCGGTGCCGTGCTGATCATCGTGGAAAACGGGGATGTCGCAGCGCTGCTTCAATTTCCGTTCTATCTCAAAACAGCGGGGGGCGCTGATATCCTCCAGGTTGATCCCGCCGAAGCTGCCCGCAAGCAGGGCCGCGGTGTTCACGATGTCATCAACCTTTTTGCTCCGTATGCAGAGGGGAATTGCGTCAACGCCGCCGAAGGCTTTAAAGAGCACGCACTTCCCTTCCATCACGGGCATCCCCGCCTCGGGACCGATGTCCCCGAGTCCGAGCACGGCGGAGCCGTCGGTGACCACCGCCACCGTGTTCCAGCGCCCGGTGAGTTCGTAACTTTTGCTGATATCCTTCTGTATCTCCAGACAGGGCTGGGCCACCCCGGGGGTGTAGGCCAGGGACAGCTCTTCCTTATTCGTCACCTTCATCTTGGGGTTTATGTCGAGCTTGCCCTTCCATTGGTAATGCAGTTTCAGTGATTCTTCCGCATAGTTCATAAAACTTATGATAGCACAGGCTCATGAAAAATAGTAGTAACCGTAATTACATGATACGGAAAAGGATAGACCGGATGATAAATACCGGGAAACATTACGCAGTCCCCCTTTTTTCCCTGAACCGTGATATAGATCTGCAAATCCCACTCGGGTAAAATATACTCCGCAGGAATGACGGCGGTATAATTTTTTGTACCACGCTTCATTTCCATCGTGAGAAAAAGGCCCTCTGTCTGATTGGTATGGCGGTAATGAAGAACCGGCGCAGCCTCGGTTTCCCCAAAGGCAGCGGCAATAAGTACAATTTCGAGGGGAGAACCGACTGCGGCGGTTTCAGGAAAAGATGCCCATAACTGATTATGCTCAACAGAAAGACAGGCCGGAAGATAACTGTTATTGAGTTTACCCTTCACATTGATACCATTTGCATTGAGTAATTTGCAAAGGGTATTTTTATCCGCCAGAAGTTCCGGCGTAAGATCGGCCCAGGTTCCGCGCCGTGCTCCAGACCCGGCGGAACTGAAATTTAAATCATGATAGTAATTTTCATTGCCTTTTTTGGCAAGCGCCTGCCAATGTTCAATGGCCGAATCCAACAGTAAGGCTGCGTCGGAAAGCCGGCCCCCTTCTTTTGCGGCGCGCCAGTGGGCAAGGGCACAGGCCGCGCGTATTTTACCGGCATGGTAACGGGCAAAATCGCAAAGCATGGCAAGATCAAGCTGCATCGAAAGGAATTCCGCTTCCCTGTTTTTTACGAAGAGCAGCGCGGCACCAAGGAACCGTTCCGTTTCCGCCGCCATTCCTTCAAGCCAGGCTGCGGTCTGCAGCGGGGAATACTTGCCGGAAAGCGTACCCGAATTAAGATCATTGACATATTCATCTATGCCATAAAACAGCGCATGGTCACTGGGCTCGGTGGAACCATAGCTTATTTCCTTTGCAAAATCATAATCGGTAGATTTATTAAGGTTATTTTCCGCAAACAAGGCCCAGCCGGTATTCATCTCCGTCCAATAACGGAGCGAAGGATGCACCGGCATGTGTATGGCGGTAACCAGGGGTACAATCTTGCTTGCCGCGGCAAGGGCTTTTTCAAGGGACTCCCCGGCTGCGCCGAAACGCTGAAAAAATTCATCCTTCCAGATCCGGGGATCCGCATCGGGATTATAACCGAGCCGGCCGAAAGCGGTATACCACATCCAGAAACGTTCATCTTCCCATTTCCCGAAGCGTAATTCATCCTTGATAAACGTGGACCAGGGATTCTTGTGGGAAAGCTCATGCCCGTATTTCAGGGAAAGGGGCGTATTGATCTGAAAACCGCCTGAACCGGAAAGACTACAGCTTAAGGAAAAACGGCGGGCATAATCCGCGTCACCCCATAAAAAAAGATTTGTCGATCCGTAATTCCAAAGCCGGTATATCACATCATAAAAACGAGGTTTCCGGAGCATATCCGCATAGGAATAGCGGCGTGAATGGTTTAAATTATCAAGTTTCGCAAGCTCCTCACTCCGCATAGCGGTGATATGATAGGGAAGCGCCGCATGTTCGCACCAATACTTGGTGGGCACCTCAACCGGAAGCCCCCTTGAAAAAGCATGGGCAATCATCGCGTCGGTCAATCCCTTGGCGCGCAGATCAAGAACCAGGGGACGCCCGGTTTCCGCGGCGCAATCGGCAACAGCGTCTGTACAGTGATTCCAGAAATCTGCGGCGGACACCTGATTCCCAACGCCGGACTCATGATTTACACGGAATTGCACAATATCAATTTCGGGGACTGCGGTGATAAGACTTTTTAATTCATCATAACAATAGTCACCCAGGCCTTTGTCATCTTCCGGCAGATTAAAAACAAGCTGATCCTGTTCCGTCGTCCAGGGCCGCTGCTGCCAGGTGGCAAAAACAAATTTCATCCCATGCTGATGGCAAAGTGAACCGATACGGCGGAGCGCGGAAAGATTTTCCTCCATTGCCTTCCTGGAAAGTCCCTTTACTTTTACCTCGGGATGGTTCTTTGATTCCAAAAAGAACGGATAAGGGGGTGACATATATGCGGTATCAAAACCAAGTATCAGGCAAAAACGGTTAAAACGCGCCTTTGCCATCCGATCAAAAAGATAAAGAGAGAATTCTTCAGACTTAAACCATTCGTCATCAAGATGGCCCAAAAGATACCGATCAACACAGCGCACTTTGTTATGGGGAATCTCCCTGACATTTTCGGCCTTTAACAGGGCGTCTAATCCATCATGATTTATCCGCCGACGCCAGCAAACCGGCCTGGAAATTATCCGCAAGACCATTCCCGGCGCGGAAAACGCCTTTATTGCCCGCACCGCTTCTACCATTACTATCAGGCGGGCGCGCTGTATCGACTGTGATTACGACATCTCTCTTGATGAGATTTTGAACTGCACCCATTATCCCGATGAGGTTTTCTCCTACGGTTTCCACGATTCGGCGCCCCGTATCCAGATCAAGGGTGGAAAAACCTACGGCCTTCCCTACCGGACCATGCTGGTAAAGGGAATCGACAACCTTTTTGCCATCGGCATGATGATCACCTCC